>JAFGJE010000101.1 GCA_016929245.1 Phycisphaerae bacterium | reverse complement strand
GGGTTAAGAAGATCGAGTAAAATTGGCTTAAAATTGCAACCTCCCAAAAACAAAGATGTTCTGACGGCAGTGCCATTCGGGTCAGGTGCATATTTCTTCTTTGGATTATTGCCTGTCGTGGGATTGGCGGTAGTCACAAGGGAACTGGAAGGGTCATGAATTGACGTGATTCAGGAAGGCGGAAAACCGGCGGGAAGAGGATACGCGGATTTTTGCCCCTTCGCATGTACAGGAACAAACAAGTCCCCGGAGGCGGTTTCCTCCGGGGACTTGTCCTACAGCCGGGTTCCATTACGTTTCCGTTTCCCTTCAAGGAATCCGTCAGGCTCGTTTTCGTTTCCGCGCCATCGACATCCCGGTCAGTCCCGCCAGAAGCAGGCTGATACAGGCCGGTTCGGGAACGGCGCCCGGGTTGTTCAGGATGATGTACGGATCGACGTTGAAATACGTCTCGCCCGGTGCGGGGGAATACCCCGCCGCGGTCAGAATCGTCTGATCGCTGAGTAAGGGATAACTCGTTCCGTACTTGAGATTCAATCCACGGGTGAACAGGTTGGACATCAAACCCGTAAAGACCTTCCCCGGATGGATTTTATCGTTGTAGAACAGATTGTTATAGGAAATCGTCACGCCCGCGAGACTGAAGCTGCTTCCGGCGCAAAGAACGTCTTCCATCCCCATCGTGTCCAGGTACAACCAGTGGCGATCTTCCGCGACGTCCTGCATGGCGTTGTTGTAGTTGACAGCCGCGCCGCGGTATTTGGACGTCGTCCCCCAATAGGTCAGCCACAGGACTTCCTTGATCTTCGGCATCTTCATGATATCCGGGCAACCCCAGATGACCATATCCGTTCCCGTGGGGTTGGCCGCCGTCCCGGCGACCGTTTCCACGGCGGTGTTGAAGTTCGCGATCATCGTCGGGGTGACGTAGGTTCTTGGATCCTTGTTGTCCTGGAAGAGAATCCAGAAGGCGTGATCCTCGAACCAGTACGCCAGGTCGTTGGCTCCGTTGAGATAGGAGGCGACATCGACACCCTCCGCCGCCAGCAGCGTGTGCTGACCTTCGGAGATCATGGACGACGTCGTCGCGCCGCCGTGCGCGTAGTTGTACTCGTAGTCCGTATGACGGAAATCAGGCCAACTGTCATACGTTCCGAAGTTCACACCGCTGGATTCAGACGCCCATCGAGTCCAGGGATGGTAGTTGCTGACATCGGGCGGATTTTCCAGGTCCGAAATGCTGTCCCCAAGAACGCCGAGGGTGCTGATTTGCGCCTGCGCCGGCAGAGACAACAAAAACAATCCCAGAAATGCAAGAGAGAAATAGAATACTCTAGACATACCCAAGCTCCTTTCTTCCCTGAGGAACCCCATCCACAGTTGCAACGGAAACAGGAACCGAGAATTGGGATTCTATCCGAAATAAGACTTCATTGAAATCAAATATTTTGAAGAATTATTGATTTTCTCGAACATGGGAGAATTCAAAATGATTAAGGTTATCCCCGTAGGAAATTTAACCGAGGGGTTCCCAAATCCATTATTACATCAATGCTTACAAATCAAGAGAACCGGTTGATTCGGGGGGGGGATATCATTGGAATGGGAAAATGCTTGCGGGGGATGGGAGGATTGGGTAACAATACCCCCGCTGTGGATGAAATCCATTTTCCCTGTTTCAGGAGTTTTCGATGGCCACATCCTTCGGCCCGTATCGCGTCGCGGCGTCTCGGGTGGTGTATGATCGGTCGTTGATGCAGTTGGCCGGCGGCGCTTGCCGGTGCGCCAACGGCGATATCCTCGCGTATTACAACCGCCTGCCGGACGCCGCCGCCGGCAACGAGGCCTACTTCCTTCGCTCCGATGACGAGGGCGTTTCGTGGGAATGCACCGCGCTGCCGCTGGCAAGTCGCCACGAAGAAGGCGCGGTCCACGTCGCCACGGGCATGGTGACGCTACCGAACGGGACGATTCTCCTGCCGTTCGCGGATTACCAGTCGGGACGCACGAGTCCGGAGGAACATCCCAAACGCCTCAAGGATCTCCGCCGGTCGGCGACGCTGCACCTGGCCGTCTCCACGGATCACGCGCACCACTGGGACGATATCCTCGACGTTCCGGTTCCATTCGACTTTGTGTATCCCTACGGCCAGTTGTTCCGCGCCCTGGACGGCGCGCTGTGCCTGCCGATGCTGATCTCCACCGGCACGAGCAAGACCTGGCTGGACGATTATTCCGCGTCGGGGTTTTTGGTGTCGCGCGACGAAGGCCGCTCCTGGGGCGACTGGCGGGTGATCGTTCCCTCGCCGAATCCGCATCGCTGCGTCGAAACCACCGTCACGCCCTGCGCGGACGGTTCGATTCTGGCGCTGCACCGCAACGACACGCCGACGCTGCGGGCCAGCCGCTCGCGCGACGACGGCGAGACCTGGTCCGATCCTCAGCCGACGAACCTGCACGGGGAGTGCGGCTGCGTGATCCGGGACTCCAAAGGCCGACTCGTCGTCGCGTATCGAAGTCACCGTAAAGCCCCCGCCGATGCGCCGATGGGGATGATCGTCGTCGTCAGCGAGGATCACGGTGAAACCTGGTCACCCGAAGCCGTCCTGCCCGACCCGAAAGGCCGCGTGCATAAGGATTTCCACGAAACCGGCATGCCGGACATTTTCAATTTCCCCGACGGCAGGATCGGAATCGTGTACTACAGCTACGACCCCAACCTACCCTTCGTCCCGCCAGCCAACGACGAATTGTGGCGAACGATCCCCCACATCTACAAACGCTACATCGCCCTGGCGATTCTGGAAGAGGCGTGATGTAATTTCCCCCCCCCAAAAATCCCTTGAGGAGGGAAAATTCCCCTTGACAATTTTTTCAAATGATTTAGAATACACACGTGTGAATTAACGATTACACACGTGTGAAATATTGGATATTCAAGAATTATGACGGTAACCATCGTTGACATCGCACGGGAAGTACACATGACCCACGGAACGGTTTCGCGGGCGCTGCGGGGGAGTCAGCAGGTCAGCCGGGAAACCCGTAAACTCATTCAGCAGACCGCCCGAAAGATGGGCTACATGCCGAATTCCCTCGCCCGGAGCCTTCGGACGCGGTCCAGCAACACGATCGGGATCATTCTTCCCTCCGACGTTCAGATGGAGGTGCTCCAGGAGCGAGTCGCCGCGACGGCCCGCCTGGCGCACCAGGAAAACCTGGACCTGATGACGTATTACAATTGGCCGGAGGAACATCCCTACCAAAGGGCGGTTCATTCCCTTCGCAGCGCGCAGGTGGCGGGGTTGATCGTGTCTCACATGTGCGAACCGACGCTTCCGGAAGCATTGAAGGATTGGGTGGACGAGGATCGTCCGATCATTTTCCTGACCGATTACGGCAGGGAGTCCTTCAACATGATCGACACGGATCGCGTGGAGGGATTCCGCCTGGCTACGGAATATCTTGTGGGATTGGGCCATCGCAAATTGTCGATTGTCCTTCCGTGGTGGGACGGTCCAACGCCGTCTCCCAACGTGCAGGTTCGTCTGGAGGGTTTCCGAAAGGGACTCCAGGAGGCGGGATTGCCCTATTCGCCGGAGCGCGTGATTACGTACAAAGCGATGATCGAAGAAGGCATGACCGAGGCGATGCGACGCTTGGTGGATTCCCCCGACCGACCGACGGCGCTGTTGACGTATAACGACAACGCCGCCGCGGCGTGCATTCAGGAACTCGCGAAGCTGGGATTGAAGGTTCCGAAGGATATATCCGTGGTGGGATTCAACGACAGTTCGATTTCCCGGCGGAACCTGATTCCCATCACCACCCTCGCCCAGCCGGTGGAGGAGATGGCCCGAATCACCATGCGTAAACTCACGGATATGGTGCGGGGGGAAGGCGCGAAACGATTTCCTTCCGTGTTGTGTCCCCCGAAACTGATGATTCGCGAGACGACGGCCGGACTTGGGCCGTAATACATACTGCTTTGTGAGGACTAAACAACCTCGGTATGGTACCGGAGAAGTCAGCACAATTTAAACATAAGGTAAGGAGAAGCAAGATGAGAAAGAAAACCGTTCTAGGAGTATTGGTGTCGCTAGTGCTATCGCTAGCTCCGTCGGCGCCGGCCGCCAATATGGGAATCGACGAGATTTACGACAACGGCACAACGCTTGTCCGAGGCGACACCGTGAATGACGATGTGCAGTACACGGCGGTGGCGTACAACACCCGCCACGCGTATGCGGACAGCTTCATGGGCGCCCGGGCGGACGGTGGAATCCAGGAAACCTACTACAACAGCGGCTGGGTGAATGGCAGCGTCGTGTTCACCGACCTTTGCTACAATGCGGCGCACTCGAACAAGGATTTCTATTACGGCGTCCGTGCGGACGGCGGTGTGCAGGAAATCTATTACAGCGGCGATTGGTTACTCGGTGACCGCGTGAACGCGGGTGTTATGTACAATGCCGTGGCACACAGCACAGCCATGTCGACGGACAGCTTCGTGGCGGCGCCGGCCTCCGGCGGCGTCCAGGTGGTGTCGTATTCCGGCGGTTGGAATTCCAGCGACGCGGTGCTGACGGATAAAGTGTACGGCGACCTGGCGTACAACCCCAATAGCGCCAACGACATGTTCTACGGTGTCGTGATTCCCGAACCGATGACGCTGAGCCTATTGGCCGTCGGCGGATTGCTGGCGGTGCGACGCAGACGGCGTTAAATTTCAATGCTTGCCGGAACGATATAGAATGCCATAGGTGACGAATGGGACGATCCCGTATGGATCGTCCCATTCTCTTTTCCTCCGCTTTCAACCTGGTTTTGGAGGCGCCCCGAAACCGGCTCCCGGTGACCAACTACCGACTACTCATCCCAGCATAGAGTCTGGACAGCTTCGTTTCGGGGTTGTATCCTTGAGGGACTCGGGCGTCCAGGCGGCTGGACCCGCCCGAAACGACGGTATCAACATGGATGCGCGTGGCGGAGGCATAGAACGCATGGCGGATGTATTTTTCTGTTATCATCAGGACGACGCCCGGGCGGCGGAACACTGGGCCGAACAATTGAAGGCCGCGGGAATTTCCGTGTGGCTGGACCCGCGCAACGAAGAGGGCACCGTCTGGACGCGGGAGATCGTCCAGGCGATCGAGGAATGCTCCGTCATGATCGTGCTGCTGTCCCGCGGGAGCGTGCATTCGCACAACGTGGTCAAGGAAGTCTCCCTCGCCTCCGAACGCGGCAAGAGCATCCTCCCGGTGAAGCTGGAACCCGTGGAGATTCCCTCGACCATGCAATATCAGTTGGGCGGCCTGACGGCTGTCGAATTGTTCGAGGCGCCGGGCGCGCCGAAAATCGAGCGGGTCCAAACCGACGCGCTGCTGGCGGCGCTGGCGGAGCACGGATTGACGACGGCGGCGGGGGAAGAAACACCGCAACCCGAACCGGAAGTCGAACCTGTCGAATCCGCGGAATCTCAAGTCGAATCTACCCCACCGGCGAAAAGGAAAAAATCCTGGAAACAGTCCCTGGCGAATCTGAAGCTTAAGTTCAAGATGCTTTGGTTGTTCATTCGCTTTTTCACCAAGCGCCTCGGGAAACGCTTCCGCGCCCTGAACAAGAGAACCCTGACGATTCTCGGCGCCACCCTCGGCGCGGTGGTGCTGCTGCTGATCGTCTGGGGCGCCTGGCCGGAATCGGGAAAGGTCGGAACGTCCTATGACGGAAAGCCGTTACCGGAAGAGAAGTTGCTCAAGGCGTTCCAGCGCGTCGAACTGAAATGGCAAAAAGGCGGTTTCGGCGGCATCAGCGGGCAAAAGACCGCCCACGGTCTGGCGGGCGTGTATCGCAAACACAACGACAAGCTCTACCTCGTGACGCAATCGACTGCCGCCGCGCTGGAGGAAATGCTCAAAGATGAATTGACCCCTCCCCTGAAGATCAAGTCATACGAACTGACCGCCACCGCCGAATCGAACTTCATGCGGCAGGCGGAGCGGTTCGCCTACAAACCGGGCGGGCTGGATCTGGCGATCCTGGAGCTCAGCGAAAAGAACATGAACGCCGGCGAGGATTACCTGCTCCTGCCGTATCGACCCGGCGACGAAATGGAAGAGGAAGACGAGGTGATCCTCGTGCATTGGGATTGGGCGTCCAACGAGGATTTCCTTCGGCAGACGCCTCAGCAGATCACGGGGCGGCGAAAGATCAACCTTGACGGGCGGGAAATCCAGGGCTACCAGATCGGATCGGGTAACAAAACCGGCCTGCTCGTGCAAAAAAACGGCGACGGATATTTCTGGATCGGCGTGATCGCGTATCACGACGGCCTGGCGTCGTACGCGATTTCCCCGGAGGAGTTCCTGAAACTCAAACCGAAATTCCACCTCGCCAACCGCGAAGGCGCCGCGAAGGCGATCACGGAACAACTGAAATACCCCGCCGAGGGGAAGGACTGATCGAAGGCTTCCTATCGTAATATTGATGACATTGAATCGTTATTTTCCTAGACTAGTATTGTCGCGTCACGCGTATTGTATTCTGCGAATTCCTGATCGGAGTGCGGAACCATGATCAATGAATTACGCTTGGAAAATTTCAAGAGTTGGAAGAATATCAAGGCAATGCGTCTGGCTCCTATTACCGGTCTGTTTGGGACAAACAGTTCCGGGAAAAGCAGCATAATGCAATCTCTTCTTCTGCTAAAACAGACTATGGAATCCTCAGATCGATCACTTCCCTTATATCTTGGAGGAGAGAAGGATTATGTTGAATTGGGAATTTTTCGAGATGTCATCTGGTCCCATGAACAGGAAAATAATCTGAGTTTTGGACTCAAGTGGACATTGCCGGAAATATTAACGATTAAAAATCCGGAAACACCGAAAGAGATACTTTTTTCTGGCGACAAGATGGCATTTTCTACTGAAATCGATCTTTCTCCCAAGGAGCAATTACGCGTTAAAAAAATGGAATACCTATTCGAGGGGAATATTTTTTCTTACACATGGAAAGAGGGAAACAGGTATCAACTCAGTCCCACGCAGCAGGGAAATGGGTTTCGCTTCATTCGCACGCCGGGACGCGGTTGGGATCCTCCTCAACCGATTAAGTTTTACGGTTTCCCGGATCAAGTCATGACATACTACCAAAACACAAACTTTCTGGCGGACATCCAATTGGAATTGGAAAGTCTTTTTTCTCGCCTGTTTTATCTTGGACCCTTGCGAGAGTTTCCCAAACGACGATACGTTTGGTCCGGCGGAGAACCTTCCGACGTGGGTCGACGCGGCGAAAAAACAATTGATGCAATTTTGGCCGCTCGGGGTCGAGAAGAATACATTCGACGTGGAAGACGAAAAAAAACATGGACGTTGGATCAAATGTTAGCCCACCGATTAAAAGAATTAGGTTTGATCCATGATTTTTCCGTGGAACAAATTGCCAAGGGAAATAATCTTTATGAAGTTCGAGTTCAGAAAAATCCCGAATCGGCGAAAGTGCTGATTACAGATGTCGGATTTGGTGTTTCACAAGTACTTCCGATTTTGGTTTTATGCTATTATGTTCCTGAAGGATCAACCATCCTCTTTGAACAACCTGAAATTCATCTCCACCCCTCCGTTCAAAGTGGTTTGGCGGATGTGTTCATTGATGTCGCCAAGCACAGGGATATTCAACTTGTCATCGAAAGTCACAGTGAACATCTATTAAATCGTCTACAAACACGAATTGCGGAGGAGGTGTTGACACCGGATGATATTGCATTGTATTTCTGCCGGGCGGAATTAAAATCCTCCGTTCTGGATGAACTGAAAACCAACATGTTTGGCGACATCGAGAATTGGCCGAAGGATTTCTTTGGCGACCAATTTGGTGAGTTGGCTGCGAAACAGAAGGCTGCATTGGAACGACAAAGGTCATCGGAGAAGGCGTAATGGACGCATTTGTCGTTGATACAAACGTAGCTGTTGTCGCTAACGGGAAAGCTACGCAAGCGGATGTGGAATGCCAATTAACCTGTACGAAAATCCTTCTTACATTGCGTGAGACGCGAGTAAGTCTGGATTCAGGTGACCGAATTCTTGCGGAATATCGAAATAATCTATCGATGAGTGGACAACCGGGTGTGGGGGATATGTTTATGAGATGGATTCATCAAAACCAATATAATCCAAAAGTGTGCGAAAGAGTCAGAATTTCCCCACACACAAAACGGGAATTTGAAGAGTTTCCGAATGATCCGAGGCTTAATAATTTTGATCTTTCAGACAGAAAGTTTGTAGCCGTTGCATTGGCGAGTAAATACAGACCGTATATATTGAACGCTGTCGATCCGGATTGGTCAGAGTTTAAGGAACCACTTTCTGATCATAAAGTGAAAGTGAAGGAATTATGTCCTCAATGTATAAGAGGATTATGCAGTGAGGAATAAAGACACATATGAGTTGTAAACCATGTTTGAAGCCTTAAGCGAAAAATTCAGCGACGTGTTCCGGCAGATGTCCGGGCGCGGAAGGATTTCCGAAGACAACGTCCGCGAGGCGATGCGCGAAGTCCGCACCGCCCTGCTGGAAGCCGACGTGCACTACCAGGTCGTCAAGAAATTCTGCGACGACGTGGTCGCCAAAGCCGTCGGCACCGACGTCATCAAAAGCCTCCACCCCGGCCAGCTCATGGTCAAAATCGTCCAGGACGAACTGACCGAACTGATGGGCCCGGTCGACACGCGCATCTACTTCGTCAGCCCGCCCCCGACGATCATCATGATGGCCGGCCTGCAGGGGTCGGGCAAAACCACCACCTGTGGAAAGCTGGGCAAGTACCTTCTCTCGAAAGGCAAAAAGCCCCTGCTGGTCGCGTGCGACCTGCAGCGCCCCGCCGCCATCGAGCAGTTGAGCGTCGTCGCGGGACAGGTCGGCGCGCAATTCTTCCGCGTGGAAGGCGAGACGAATCCCGTCAAGGTCGCCCGCAAGGCCGTCCAGCACGCCGAATCGACCGGCTGCGACGTCGTCGTCATCGACACCGCCGGGCGACTGCACATCGACGAAGAGATGATGCAGCAGGCAGAGGACATCGCCACCGCCACCCAGCCGCACCAGATTTACCTCGTCTGCGACGCGATGACCGGGCAGGACGCCGTGAATTCCGCGAAGGAATTCAACGAGCGGCTCGAACTGGACGGCGTGATCCTCACGAAATTCGACTCCGACGCCCGCGGCGGGGCGGCGTTGTCCGTCAAGGCCGTCACCGGCAAGCCGATCAAGTTCATCGGCGTGGGCGAGAAGTTCGACGCGCTGGAGGAATTCCACCCGGACAGAATGGCCGGCCGCATTCTCGGCATGGGCGACGTGGTCAGCCTCGTCGAGAAGGCCCAGGAAGCCTTCGACGAACAGCAGCAGGCGAAGATGCAGGAGAAGATGGCCAAGGGGAAATTCACCCTCGCCGACTTCATGCAGCAGATGAAGCAGATGCAGAAGATGGGGCCGATGAAGCAGATCCTCAAAATGCTGCCCGGCATGGGCGGCAATTCCGAGATGCTCAACATGTTCGACGGCAACGAATTCAAGCAGATGGAGGCGATTATCCAGTCGATGACGCCGACAGAGCGCGACGATCCGACGATGATCGAAGCCAACCGCCGCCGACGCATCGCCCGCGGTTCGGGAACCCAGCCGCAGGACGTCTCGGGACTGGTCAAGAGCTTCACGCAGGCGTCGGGCATGATGAAGCAGATGGCCGGGATGGGCATGCGCGACCGCATGAGCTTCGCCAAGCAGATGGCCGAGGGCGGAATGATGGGCGGTATGCCGGGAAAAGTTAAACAACGCTCCAAACGCCTGACGAAAAAAGACCGCGAACGGAAAAAGAAAGGCCGAAAACGACGGCGATGACGGAAAAACCGTGCAAATTCCGGCTGGACGACGGACAGATCGAAGTCATCGATGACGATCTGGCGGAAGTGATGCGCAATAAAACCGTATATGAACGCATTGCCATGATCGGCGAGTGCAACGAAACGATGCGATTTCTGATGGCGGCTCATCTACGAGAGAAACATCCAGACTGGACGCAAAAGCAAATCGAAGCCGAGATCGCCAGGAGAATGATCGATGACGCAGCTTGAACTCCTACGCCGCGTGATTGATATTTTTGAGGAGTTGAATATTCCGTATATGATTGTCGGTTCGTTTGCCAGCGGGGTATATGGGGACGCGAGATTGACCAAAGATATTGATGTCGTCGCGATGATTAAATACGGCGACGCGTCCAGATTAACAAAGAAATTCCCCATACCGGAGTTTTACTTTTCATCCGAAGCCGTCGGACAGGCCATTCGTACCAACGGCCAATTCAATATCATTCATCCGGCTTCTGGAAATAAAATCGATGTCTTGATGACACCCGACAGCCTGTGGGGTGATATGCAGATGCAACGCCGACAGCGAAGACGCATTTTCCCGGATCACGAAGCATATGTCGCCAGGCCGGAAGATATCATTCTTTCCAAAATGCGGTATTATAAGGAGGGTGGTTCCGAAAAACACATGCGGGACATCTCCAGTATGCTTAAAATCAGCCCGGCGGAAATCGACAGGGATTATGTGGAAACCTGGGCGAAAAAACTTGACGTAATGGATGTCTGGGAAGCGATTTTGCGACGTTTGAATTCGAAGCAAGGTGACCTTGAATCCTAAACGCACAAAAAACAGTTTGATGAAGGAATCAATGTCTTGATCCCGAAGGGATCGCGGCGTTTAGCCGGGGGTGAACAAAGTGAACCCCCGGAATATGTTTTTTTTCTGTGAACCCTGAAAGGGTGACAGAGATTATATGGCGGGAAGGTTAATTGTTACTCACGTCAAGAAGCGCTGTCGTCCCGTTGGGACTCTGAAAATAAATGAACGCATTCCGGGGGTTCGTTTCACTTCACCCCCGGCTAAACGCTTTCAGGCCCTTCGGGCCGAAGAGAATCATTAGCCGACAGATGTTATTGTTTTGAATCATTTTCAGTGTTTGTCTGATTCTCTTTTTCTTTTTCCTCTTTCTTGTCTTTGGACATAGAACGCCGATACGTCTTAATAGGCATTCCTTTGGCCTATCGCTTCGTGTTAACAAATGGATCCATAATATAGGAATATTTTTTTTTGAAAGTAGCCACGGGCGCAAGCCCGTGGAAAAAATGCTCTATTAATTTCAACGAGCCCCGTAGGGGCGATTGAACGTTTCAATCGCCCCTACGGGGCTCGAGTTTATCTGTACAACGAAAAATCCACGGGCTTGCGCCCGTGGCTACTATCAAAGAAAATCAAATGGCAACATCGGCCCTTATTTTATCGAATTGGTATTACAGATCAATTCGATAGCGGCATTTTTGTCGTTCGCCGTGGGCGTACATGTCGCTGTCTTTGGGTAGGTCTACTATTTCGACCATTTCCGCTCCCAAAATCTCGCAGGTTCGGCGAGAAGGGGTATTCTCCGGTGTTACCGTCAGCCACAACTGTTTGAGGCCATGCGCACGCGCCAGAGGAAACAGCAGCAGGCATGAACGCGCGGCGAACCTGTGGCCACGGTGTTCGGGATTCACTTCGTAGCCGATGTGGCCTCCGTATCGCACGAGAAAGTCCGTATCACCGACGCGAAAGTTGATCGAACCAACAACAGTTTGCGTGTCGGCAAGGGTCATATCGAAAACGTACGCCGGCACGTATCCCTTAGCGGGGTCGGCAGGTGTTTTCTCCTTCAATACGAGTTGAAGTTCCTGATCAACAAGTGTACCGGGATCAAGAAAAGTGAAGTCTTCGTGAGTCATGCGACATTATCCTTTGTTGGTACGATAATACTCCGCGACAGAAATTGTAACGTTGCACATCTTCTCTTTTTTTCATCTTGAGCGAAGTCGAAGGTTCTTACGCACTTGTACCCGTGAGGTCCTTCGACTTCGCTGCGCTTCGCTCAGGATGACAGCTTTGTTGCTTTTTCCTGACTACCGACTACCGGTTCCCGGCTACTGGCTACCAGCTACCCACTCGCGCCCGAACGTCGATATCGCTTGTACGCAATACCTAGCTGTTTGATTCGGTAGCCCAAAATCCGGGCGGTGGAGCCTAAATCTCGGGCGGCCGAGGAGATGTTTCCGCCGGTGCGCTTCAGGGCGTCCACGATAATGTCGCGCTCGAATAAATCGAGGCGTTCCTGGAGCGTGCCGGAACCGGCGGTGTCCGATCCGTCGGAGGTTTGCAGCGTCGGCGGCAAGTGGTGGCCGTGGATCACGCCGTCCGTCGAGAGCAGCACGGCCCGCTCGATGCAGTTCTCCAACTCCCGCACGTTGCCCGGCCAATGGTAGGCCATCATCATATTAATCGCCGGCGTGGTGATGCGTCGCACGTCCCGGTCCATGCGTTGGGCGTATCGCTCGACGAAAAAGTCGGCCAGCAGCAGGATATCGTTCCGCCGCTCCCGCAGC
>JAFGJE010000100.1 GCA_016929245.1 Phycisphaerae bacterium | reverse complement strand
GTCGCGGTCGCGGTGCGGGAAAACAGGCTGGAGAACATCGTCCCCGCGGTGCAGGTGAACAGAATCGTCATCCCGATGACCATGCACACCCGCTGAAGCATGGGACTGAAAAACAGGAATCCCGCGTACACCAGCGTCAGGGCGACGCTCAACAGCAGCACGAAGATCACGGTCGGACCGGTCAGCAGTTTGCTGTTTCGCAGGATCAATCCGATGAACATGATCACGAACAGCGCCAGCGCCGTTCCGACGACGGCGTAGATATAGGTCTTCGGAACGATATCCAGGATTTTCAACGATTCCAGGAACCCGCCCAACTGCGGCGCGAACGACGAATCGAAGTACACCAGGATGAACATCGCCGGCATGGCCGAGAGGATCAGCAGCAGCAGGGGGATGATGCCGGCCTGGAATTTCCCCGTCACGATCCGCCAGGAGGGAATCGGCGTGACGCGCATCAGGTCCCACACGCCCGTTTCGCGGTCGGTGCAGATCGCGCCCCCGGCGATCGCCGGACCCAGCAGCACCACGAGGATCACCATCATCGCCGATACGGCGGTGGCCATGTTCTGATACAACCCCGCGGCGCCCTCGCCGACAAACGTCTGCACGCCGATGCTCACGAGGAACATCAGCAGCACCGACACCACGAGGCACACGCCCACCGACCGCAGCAGCCATTGAATCTGCAGCATCGGACGGGTGCGGAATTCCTTGCTCAATACCGGATTCTGCCACCACGACACGGGCTTTTTCCGCTTGCGCGGATCGAACAGGAAAAACAGGTTCCGCGCGGAAACCTTGTTCCGCTCGATGACGCGGAGTTTTTCGCGAGGGCGCGGGGGTTGCGGAGGCCGACGCAGACGAACCAGGCACAACAGCGACATCAGCACGATCATCCCGGCGCTGACGTACAGGTACGTTTCCCAGAAGGGGGGCATGGATTTGGCGCCCCGCACGTACGCGGAGTCGGGCCAGACCAGCGACATCATCGCCTGGACGGGACTCAGCGACGCGACGGTATGCAGCACCTTCTGCGTGACCGGGTCGCCGCGGGCCAGTAAGTCTTTCGAGATCGGCCAGGCCGGCAAGGCCGCCACGATGCACACGACCAGCAGAACCACGTAGGAGAGGATGATCGCCCGGTAGCTGCGGTGCAGGATCGTGCTGAGGAACAAGCCGATCATGCCGAGATAGACGGCCGTTAACAGCAGAATCCCCAGGATGGTCAGCACCTCGTATTGCCCGATGCCCCCCAGCAGAAACGGGGCCGCCAGCGCCGGGGCGCCGGTCAGCACCAGCAGCACGAGAAACGTCAGCGAGCCGAGGATTTTCCCGATCGTGATTTCCCACGGTTTTAATCGCGAGGCGAACAGTCCTTCCAGGGTGTTGTGCTCCGATTCGCCGGTGATCGCCGCGGCGGTGAACGCCGGCGCCACCAGGATGACGATAATCAACTCGCCCATCGCCAGGATGCTCAGGATGCGTCGCGCCTGCTGCCCGCCGATGTCCTGCAGGCCTCCCTCCGGCCAGAGCAGCCAGAGAAGCGCCATGACCGCCAGGAGAAATCCCGCCTGCATGGCGACGGCTCTCTTCGTGCGAAGGGTCGAAAGCACTTCCTTGTGGATGATCGGATTGCGGAGCATCAGTTGGGCTCCTCGTTGGTTTCGGGACCGGCGGGTTCGTCGGCGACGACGTGCCCGGCAGCCGGCGCGGCGGGCGTTTCGTCCTCGTCTTCGTTGTGTTCGTCGATACCGCTGATGGCCATGTAGGCGTCTTCCAGGCTTAAGGGCACTTCACGGAGAATCGCCACGCGCGCCCCCGTGCGGTTGACCGCGTCGAGAAGATCGGCGAGTTTTTCGTCGTCGCCGGTGAAGCGGAACCGCAGCACGTCGCGTTCCAGTTCGGAAGACTCCACCTGGCGGCTGTCGGGGTCGGATTCGAGTTTCTCCCGCGCGACGGCGAGATTCGCCAGGCAGCGGATTTCCATCAGCCGATCGCGCTGGAGATCCCGCAGGACGGTCTGGATCGGACCGGCGGCCCGGAGTGTTCCCTGGTGGATGATTCCGATCTGATCGCAGATCGCGGCCAGTTCCGGAAGGATGTGCGAACTGACCAGCAGCGTCTTCCCGCCGTCGGCGAGTTTCCGCAGCAGCAGGCGCATCTGGACGCGGGCGCGCGGGTCCAGTCCGCTGGCGGGTTCGTCCAGCAGCAGCACCTCCGGATCGTGCATCAGCGTCCGCGCGATGCCCACGCGCTGCTTCATGCCCTTCGAGAGCGTGTCGACGAACCGGTCGCGCATGTACGTCGCGTCGGTGATGTCCATCACGTAGTCCAGCCGTTCGCGCCGTTTGCGACGGGGGATCTTGAACGCCGCGCCGAAGAAATCCAGGTATTCCCAGACGCGCATCTGGTCGTACACGCCGAAATGGTCGGGCATGTAACCCACGAGGGATTTGATTTTGTTTCGGTTGCGCACCACGTCCACGCCGCAGATTTCCGCCTTGCCGCGCGTGGGTTTCAGCAGGCCCGCCAGGATGCGAATGGTCGTGGTCTTTCCCGCGCCGTTGTGCCCGATGTACCCGAAGACCGTGCCGCGACGGATCGAAAGGTCCAGCGCGTTCAAGGCGGTAATTTCGTCGTACTCCTTGGTGAGACCTTCGCACAGGACGACCGATTCTTGTTGTTGTTCCGAGTTCACCGAACGGTTCCTTTCAGGGAGACGTCCACGCGCCGCAGCAGCCAGGGGGCGCCGGCGACGGTGGAGGTTTTGAGTTTCGTGTTGTTGCTTCCCGCCCCCAGGTCCGGTAAGTCCAGTTCCGCGCGCGTCACGTCCAGTTGAAGCACGACGCGCCCGTGGGCGTCCCGGAAGCGGTCCGCGTCGGGCACGCTCAGGCGGATTTCCCCGTTCGGGCGATCGTACACGCCCAGGGAAACAAATTCCGGATTCTTCCTCGGAGGAACGCCCTGCACCTCCAGACGGTAGTCGATCGCCCGAACGTCGATGACGATTTCCGCGCTGAGGTCCTCCAGCCATGCCTTTTCGGACGGACCCGCGGCGAGGATCACTTTCGCGTCCCGCGTGACTTCGATGAAACGCTTGTGACGGGCGTCCCAGTTCATCGCGCGGATGTCCAGGTTCACCCACCCGGCCGGGAGGAAAACCTTGCCTCCCGTCGGCGGGTACGTGACGGGAATCGGCCAATTCACCACGGACCATCCCTGCTTCTGAGAGTCAATCTCCCGCAGGGGATTCAATCCTCCCGAAGCGGCGTATCCGATCAGGCGGGTTCCCCCGGAGATGTCGGTCTGAAAGTCCGGCTGGGTAATCAGGCGGCGGACCAGGGCGGTCTGGAGTTTATCCGGCATGATGGCGCTGGAGAACTCACCTTCGGCGGAAGGGGTCCGTTCGGCGTCGCGGGGTTCTTCGGATTTCGATTTCGCTCCGCGTCCGGGTTTAGCGCCCGTGGTTTTCGGCATGGGGAACCGCACCATGCCCAGCAGGTCGTCGTTTCCGATCCGGATGGGTGTGCTTTGATCGGCGGGAAGGGTTCCGAGGCGATACGTGCGATAGTTGACCATCAGCACGGCGTCCTCGATGTCATCGGGAAGATGGTTGGTCAGTTCACCGACGAGTCCCGTCTCGTCGAACCGCAGCGAACCCTTGACGATCGGCACGGGCAGGATCGTCCGCGTGTAAAATCCCCGCGTGTCGTTGGGTTCGATTCGCTGCTCGGGCAGTTCCGTACCCAAGGCCGTCGTGCGAATTTCCGTCACGTTCATCGCCGCGGCGGTCGAACGTCCCAGTTCGCGGATCAGTCCCGCGGGATTCCCGGACGAGGGACTGACCGTCCGGACTTCCGGGCCGCTGAAATACGCGAAGGCTTCCTGGACGCGAACCTGGTCCTCGCCCAGGCCCGTCAGCAGGCTGATGTGGCTCAGTCGTTGCGGGTCGCCGAGTTGTCGGCTGTAATGGAACAGCCCCACGCTGACGGCCAGTCCCAGCGGAACCAGCAGAATCCACAACCATTCCCCGCGCCGCACCAGCCGCAGGATCGTGCCCAGCACGACCACCCCGCCCAGCAGCACAGCCAGGATACCCGCCGGGACGAAGCGTTCCGGCCCGCGTCGCCCGGCGATCTGCTGGAGCGTCGCCCATCCGGGGTCGAGGAACGCCCGGGAATCGATCGCCGGTTTGGCGTCCTGAATCTTCGCCACGTCCGGCCAGATGTTGAAGTCGCCTCGCGGTTTATACGCGCCGATGGGAACCGCCGACGTGAGAATGCACCCTTCGCCCAGGCGACGAAGCGTCAGGACGGGCAGTCCGTCGGATTCGTACAGCACCTCGGCGTCCAGGGCGTACAGTTCCGCCATCGGCAGCGGCCAGGGGAGGGTTACGGGAATCGGTTTGTCGGACGGTTTCGTCAGTTGCCGGACGTTCAGCGAATCGATGTAATGCACGCCGAGAGCCCGGACGCCGGCCGCTTGACCGAGCGGGCCGTTCAGCAGGTCCGGCAGTTCCTCCCCGCCCAGGAGCATCAGACACCCGCCGCCGCGAACCCACTGAAGGATCGCCTCGATCTGCGTGGCGCGAAGCTCGCTGGAGGTCACCCCGCCCAGGGCGAAGATTTTCACCTGCGAATATCCATACCAGCGGTCGGGCAGATTCGCGAGGGTCGCCATGGTCAGTTGCACCTGCCCCAGGGGCGAGCGGGGCAGGGACGACTTGAGATAACTGCTCTCGTCGTGCTCGACGCGATGAATCTGCGAAATCCCGATCGCGGTCGCTTCCGGGGGGACATAGGTGAGGATGCCGGTGGTCGTTTGCACCTGTTGTCCGGTGTCGGAGTCCCACAACACGTAGCGCTGTTCGGCGCCCTGTCCTCGCTTGGGATCCTTTTTCGGAACGCCCGGCTGAAACGCCAGGGACATTTCGCGGGAGCTGTATTCCGGCAAGGTCACCTCGCGGGTGTAGGCGTCTTGTCCGCCGTCCGGCCGTTGCGTGAAACAACCGACGCGGGCGCGACGAACGGAATCCCCCTGGTTGGACAGCTTCACGTTCCATTGGCTCCAGACGTCCTGCCGGACATTGTTCAGGAACACCCCCCATCCGCTTTGAAATTTCAGCGAGTCCTTCGGCTGCGCCCAGAGAGACGAACCGGCAGGAAGAACCAAAAAACACGCGAAAAAGAACCATTTTCGTGTCACGTCGTTCCTGTTCTCCTATCGTTCCGGGGGCAAAAGACTCCAACCTGTCCGAATAAGACGCTACACGATACCCAAAACCTCCCTGAAGGTCAAATGTACAGATGAAGATTGTATGAAGCATTCGCCTGACGGGATTCACTCCCGCCGGGTTTTGGAGGGATTCGGAATGAAATGTGGAAGGAACAGCGCCGAGCGGCAAGCCGGTCATTGATCCCGGTTTACCGCTCGGCGCTGTTTCTTACGTTATCAAAGGTCACGTAAGAATATATAAATTCCTCCTTGAAATACCAAATATGGTAGCCTAAAATACATTCGACCCCATATATTGATGGGTTGTTTGTGGTAGTTACTCCCTGGATCGGGGTGTATCGGTTCGCGTTTGGTGAATCAGGAAGGTTCAACCATGGCCATGTCACGGAAGACACGAGTTCGCAAGCGGGACGGCAGCGTGGAGGAATTCAGCGCCGCCAAACTCGCCGGCGCGCTGCGGCGGGTTCTGGATCGTCTGGAAGGAGCGCGGGCCGACGCGTATGATCTGGCGGCGGGCGTGGGGTTGTATCTGCGGCGAACCCGGCAAAGCCTGGTCAGTTCGTCGGCTGTCTTCAACATGCTCACGAAGGTGCTGCGTCGCGTCGGGCTGGGCGACGCCGCCGAACTGATGGAACTGCATCGCACGTTGCGAATGGTCCGCCGGAGGCTGTTGCGGATTCGCCACGACGACGGCTGCTCGACGCAGTGGGACAAGAGCTGGCTGGCGATGCTCGCCGAGCGAATGTGGCACGTCTCGCGCGGCACGGCCCGCATCCTCGCCGCGGAAATCGAACTGCACCTCCTGCCGCAGGAAGAACGCGAAATCTCCCGCGAGGAGATCGTGGAACTGCTCAACGACCAAGTCTCCCAATGGGGCCTGGCCGAACCCGTGCCCGTCTCCGGCGCGGAAACGCGATAAACTCCATCCCGTTCAGAGTTGGTGCGGTATACCATACTCCTGTATTTTTGCGTTCGGTTTTTTGAACAAGAAGATATCATTTTTTAACACCGCCAAACGGCAAGCCGATCTGAGTATCGGCTTGCCGTTTGGCGGTGTTGGGGAAAAAGGAAATAATATAACTCTTACAGAATCGAACCAGTACCCGCCTTCCGCTTGAGAACGCGATAAGGTGATTTCGTCTTCTTCGCGTAATTCGCGTACTCTTCTACGCCCGTAAAAGTCCCGCGCCCGCTACGGGGGTGCAGACGAAGGCGCCGAAGGGCAGGTCTCGCGGCTGGTAGAAATCCCGCTTGAGGGTTTCCAGCAGTTGGTCCAGTTTACGGGCCTGGGCGAGGATCATAATGCAGCCGCCGAGTCCGGCGCCCGCCAGTTGCGCACCGATCACGCCGCCGACGGAGTTCGATAAGTCCACCAGCGCGTCGACGTTCGAGGTGCTGCACGCGTAACGTCCCGGCTGATCGGCCAGGTTGATTTTGTTCTTCGCCAGCCGGTCCAGTTCCTGATCGTCGGTGGGAATCACGAAATCCGTCCGCGAACCGTCGGCGTGCGTCGTGAAGCATCGGTCGCCGTCGTGGCTGAGGCGGAAAAACTCGCCGATCTTCGGGATGTCGCGTTTTTTCAGCAGGTTCGCGAAGTCGTGGCTGCGGAGAATTTCCCCCAGGCCGTACAGCGTCACCCCGCGCAGGTCATACGGGCCGATGTCCGCGTGGGCACAGAAGATATGCTCCAGGCGATCCTGATCGGATTTGGGGAACAGCTTGCGAAGCTCCGCCCGCGTGGGGCAATCGGGCAGCCGTTTGATCGCCCGATAAATCTCGGCCGTCGGCACTTTCAGCTTGTCCGGTGTCAGGTCGCGCAGATGTTCCGCGGCGCCGGCGGGGGGCCAATGCTTTTTGAGATACCACAGCGCCACGTTGTACGAAGCGACGCGCTGGTTGAACGTGTCTTTCGCGCCGGCGCTTTTGACGGCCATCGAACCGCTGTAGGCGATCACCACGCGCAGGGACGCGGGTAATCGCACCTCGCCTTCCATGCGGAAGGGGTAAAACCCGATCCGCGAAACGCTGCCGATTTTGCCGGTGCGGATCGCGGCGTGATCGGCGCTGCCGCCTCGCGAACCGACGAACCATTCCCCCTCGCCGCAAAGGTCCACGAAATCGCGCATCGCGACGTTCAGCCCGTTCAAGGCGACGGCGGCTTCGGCGAACGCTACCACCAGCGCGGAGCTGCTCGACAATCCCGCGCCCATGGGAATATTCCCCGTGACCATGCAGTCCATACCGTGCATACGGACGTCGCGGCATTCATGCTGAAGTCGCAGCAGGGGGGCGCGAGCGTAATGGCTCCAGTCGCCTCGCTGCGTGCTCTGGACGAGCTTGACCGCCTGCGAGTCGACGAAATCGATCCAGTCCGACCAGCTCGCGTCGCGCAGCAGGTTGGCGATGCGGAATTCCCGCGTGGCGAACTTATCCGGTTCGACGTGCTCCAGGTGCACCAGGTCGTCCCCGCGTGGGGCGGCGGCCAGGAGAACCTCCTTGCTGATGGCCATCACGTTGACGTACCCGCCGCGATGGTCCACGTGCCGCCCCATCAGGTTCACCCGTCCTGGGGCGCGACAAAGGATGATTTCGCGGTCCTTTCCGAACCGCTGGATGAACGCCTGGACGAGATGTTTGAGTTCCCGACGACGTTCGGTGAGGAGAGCTTCGTCCTTTCCATACGTGCGACGGAGTTCGGCGAGAAATTTCGGATCGTTTCCGTGGAGGATCGTCCGCCACTGACCCGCCGTCTTCAGCACGCGCGGCGTGAGGGATTTTCGTCCGGCGGCTTTGACGCGCGGCGGGGCTTCACGCTTTCGGATCACTTCCTCGATCGCGACCAGTTCGTCCGGCGTGTTGTAGGCCATCAGGTCGTTAGAATCCTCCACGAGCATCGTCTCGACGCGTCCGTCATCGGCGAGCAGGCCGATGGTGTCCGTGAGGTACAGCTCCCCCTGGGCGTTGTTGGCGTGAATCCGCCCGAGGGCTTCGCGGAGGCGGTCGAATTTGAACAGGTACAGCGAGGCGTTGACGGAATCGCTGTTTTTTTCCACGCCGGCGGCGGTGAAGTCGTGTCCGCCGAGATGGATTTTTTCCTTTCGCTCTCGTGCGCGGTCGATGTCGGCCTTCTCCACGATGCCCAGCACCCGCCCGTCGGAGTTCATCACGACGCGCCCAGCCGTGGAGGTGGGGGATTTCGGTAAGGTGCTCATCACCACGTCGGCGAGACTCCGCCGATAGCGTTCGATCAGGGTGCGGACGATTTCCGGGCGGGTGATCTTGTCGCCCATGGTGATCAGCGCCGCCCGGACGTCGGCCTGGCTCGCCAGGGCGTCGGCGGCGACGGTCGCGGCGTGTCCGGTTCCCAGGGGATCGGCCTGGTAGACGAACGTCACTTCCGGGTGAGCCGCGGAGATCGTGGCGATCACCTGGTCGGCCATCTGCCCGACCACCACGAGAAAGCGTCGCAGGCCGGCGGCTTTGTAGGTTTCAATCGATCGGACGATCGCGGGGCGCCCGACGATGGGAAAGCAGACCTTGTGTAAGTCGCTGGAGGACATCCGTTTACCCCGCCCGCCGGCGAGGATCACACACGCGATATCATGAATCGAATCCATATCTGCTCAATTCCTTTCAAATCGAAAACAAGAGAACGCGAATATGACGAATCAAGACGAATAAGACGAATTTGTTCTATTGAAAGAGAAGAACGAACAAACTATTTGGGATATTCGTCTTGATTCGTCTTATTCGCGTTCTCTTTTCTCTCCGCCAAGAGAGGAGTTCCTTTCGGCGAATGTTATTGACACTCGGGCCATGATTTCTACAATCATAATCGATACAAGGTGTTCCGGGCATTGTTTTATCGAAAATGTGAAAAAAAACCGCGCCTCCGGTTGCGGATCCGCAAAAGGATTCACCGCCAAGGGCGTTGTTTGTCGATACGTCCTTCAAAAGGAATACCGGTTTTATCCCATGATCGGATGCGGCTTTGCGTCCATCCGACGAATCCAGCAGGAGATAGCATGTTGTCGAACTTGACTCCGAAGGCGTCGCAACGGGGATGGGTCTGTACGTGGGTGCTGGTTTGCAGCCTGGCTGCATCCTGCCCGACGATATTCGCTGACGAGACCGAACCGACCCTCGATCAGCAGTGGAAGGACCTGTTGCATTACATCAACATCGCAAGGCCGGAACTGGCGGCGTCCTATGGCAAGGCCATTCTCGAAAAGGCCGCCGATAAGGACATTTATCTGATGTCGGTCAATCATTCCGATTCGCTGCACACCCTCCGGAAAGGCGCGAAACTGGAAGGAATGAAGGAGATTGTCGAGGACCTTCTCAAGAAAGTCGACGCCGGCTACGAAGCCTGGCAAAAGGATCCCAAGCAGATCGACGAATCCATCGCCATGCTGGGCAAAGGATTGCAGGCGTACGAACTCGGCCGGCAGCGCATTCGACGCAGCGGCGAGTTTGCGATTCCGCTGCTCATCCAGGCGCTGATGGACCCCAAAACGCCCAAGCTCCTTCAGGAACGCATCGTCACGATGCTGGAAGACCTCGGGCGCTACGCGGTGCGCCCGTATTCCGTCGCCCTGCAGGCCAAGGATCTTCAACTCGTGGGATTCCTCGCCAACGCGCTGGGGCGGATCGAATATCCTGCGGCATTACCGCGACTGCGGGAGGCACTGCTGCGTCCCGATTTGCAGGATCCCGACAACGCCACGCGAAAAATGATTCTTGCCGCGATGATCTCCTGCGCCGGAGGCGATGAGTCGGTCGTGAAGAAATCCCCCGCCGAATTGTTCTACCGGTTGGGCGAGGAGTATTATCAACGGGCCGACTCGATTCTGCCCCAGACCGTCGAGGGTTCCAAGGCCTTCGTGTGGTTCTGGAAGGAAGGAACGGGCCTCGTGTCGCGACCCGTGCCCGAAGAGATTCTCTGCGACGTCTACGCGATGCGCATGGCCCGGTTGGCGTTGAAATACGACGCGACCTATTCCCCGGCCGTCCCGTTGTGGTTGTCGGCCTGCCTCCGCCGGGAAATCGACCTGCCCAAGGGACAGACCGACCCGCTGTGGGGCAAGGACCAGCCCAAGGCCGAGTTCTACGCCTTGGCGTCGAGTCCGCGGTATCTCCAGTCGGTTCTCGCCCGGGCGCTGCAGGATGGAAACGTGGACATCGCCACGCGCGTGATCGCCACGCTGGGCGAAAACACCGGCGCGCCGAGCCTGGTCGCGCCGCTGGCGGACGGGGCGATGCCCCTCGTTTCGGCGCTGGGGTATCCCGATAAGAACGTGCGCTTCCTCGCCGCCGAGACGCTCATGCTCGCGATGCCCACCCAGGAATTCTACGGATACGAGGTGGTCACCAGCCTCATCAGCGACGCGCTGCGGGAGGAGGGAAAGAAGTACGCCCTCGTGGTCGCCCAGGATCCTGACATGCGAAACGACGCCGTGGACGTCGTGCGCGGCGCGGGGTTCGAGGTGATCGAGGAATCGAACCTCGGGCAGATTCTCGCCGCGGCGCAGAAGGCCGTCGGACTGGACGCCGTGTTCGTCGGCCCGAAGACCCAGGCCCAGACGGTCGTGACGACCTTCCGCAAGCAGGCGATGTACAATTACCTGCCCATCGTGATCAACCAGTCCGGTCCCACGTTGAAGACCCTGGCGGAGAAGGACGGGAAAATCGTCCTGATCGATTCGCCCGAAATCGACGCCGCGAAAGTCACCGACGCCCTGAAGCAGGCGATGACGCTCGCGGCCGGCAAACCGCTGACGAAGGAACAGGCCTCCGAGTGGGCGATCCGCGCCGCCGACGCGATCCAGGCGGTCGGGCGGCGGGACAACGTGATCTACGACATCCGCCGCGCCACGACGGCGCTGATCGAGGCGTTGAACCGCGACGACGCCCGGTTGCAGGTCGCGGCCGCCGACGCGCTGGCGAACGTGGATTCCCCCGAAGCCCTCAAGGCGATCATCACGCTGGCGCTGGGCGAAGGCGACGAGAAGGTCCGCATCGCCGCGTTCCAGGCCGCCAGCCGATCCGTGCGCCGGTTCGGAAACCGCGGCGACGACGCCCAGGCCAAGACGCTCGTGGAACTCGTCACCGCCGGCGGATCCCAGCCGTTGCTGGAGGCGGCCGCCCAACTGCTGGGAACCATGAACCTGCCGAGTGAAAAGACCCCCGACCTGATCGAAAGCACCGACAAAATCGACTGATCGAGTCGGCGAGGACGGGAAAAAGATCATTTCCGCGCGGCGGGATTTTGAAAAAAAGTTCCCGCCGCGTTTGTCTGTATGAATGAAAAAGAATTGTCATCCTGAGCCCCTAAGGGGTGAAGGACCTTACGCCTAACTACCCGTAAGGTCCTTCACCCCTTAGGGGATCCAGGATGACAGATTATTTTTTCCGGTAAGAAATAGGTTGGTATTTTATGGAATTGTGAAAGGCGGAAAACCCATGGTCATCGAAACCACAAACTTCGGCGTCACGCCCGACGGTAAGGGAGCGAAACTCTTCACCCTCACCAACAAAAATGGATTGAAAGCGAAGATCACCGATTACGGCGCGACGCTGGTGAGTCTCGAAACGCCCGACAGGGACGGCAACCTCGCGGACATCACGCTGGGGTACGACACCCTCGACGGGTACGTCAACGACGCGTGCTACCTCGGCTGTTCCGTGGGCAGGTTCGCCAATCGCATCCGCCGGGCGAAGTTCACCCTCGACGGAAGAGAAATCGCGCTGGCGGGCAACGATCACGGCCATCACCTGCACGGCGGGAATGTGGGCTTCAACAAGCGTCTGTGGGACGCGAAGCTCGTCGAACCGGCGGCGGTCGAATTCACCTACACCAGTCCCGACGGCGAGGAAAACTACCCCGGCGAACTGAAGGTGAAGATCGTCTACACGCTTTCGGACGCCAACGAACTGAAGATCGACTACACCGCCG
>JAFGJE010000099.1 GCA_016929245.1 Phycisphaerae bacterium | reverse complement strand
GAGCTTGCGAGATTTTATCATTACAAACGGCATAAGTTATTGGCTCCGCTAAGGAGTAAAGAACGAAAATGAAATTACACAGTAAAAATAGTACCCACGTAAATACTATATTATCAGAAAGCCGCTTTCAATGGTTAAACCGCTAATTTGCTAATTGGGGGACACGCATTGATTTCTTCTTTCTTGGTTGTTTGGTGTAAGAATTTCCCTTTAGGTTCCGTCTCTGCGCGCGCAAAAAGGGTCGTGCAAACGCTGCATGGCGTTGAATTTTGAAATTTTTATTTCTCCCGGCCCGGCCGGGATTTGGAAATATCCGCCGGGCGGGAGGAACCCTCTTTGCGCGCGGAAATCTGAAGCGCGACGGTAAAGGTAGAGGCAGCACCCGGCCCGCCTGCCGCGGGAGATCACCGGCGCGCCATACATTCACTCCACTGAAAGGAGAAACCATCATGAAACTCTACGAACAGGTCTTCCAGAAAATCCGTGTCGGAACGCCCGTGCGTCAGATCCAGCAGGAACTGAACCTCCCGCTCAGCCGCCTGCAACGCGTCCTGCGCTCCAAACGATTCCAACGCTATATGGAAATACAGCGGGAAACCACCCGGGCCTTTGTGGCGTTATCGGCCGCCGACCAGGTGGGCTGGATCGTCGAACGTCTCTGGCAGCTTTTTCACGGCCGAAACGAAGACTCCGCCCGCAAAGTCTGCTACGCCCTTCTCAACACGCTGCTGGACGGACGCCACAACCGTCCCCTTTCCTCCACCGTCCCCAACGTACTGGCGCCGGACGCGATGGTGGAGGAATTCGTGGCCGCTTGCAGGTCGGCGGCGGAAAAAAACAAACCGGATGAGTCGGAGATTGCCATACCGGAACACTCCAGGGAATAACCCGCAAGGCCTGGTTCAAAAAAGGCAAAAAATGGCAGAATGGGGCAGAACGCGGCGGAATGGGGATGGAATCGCATGGGTTATAATCGCCTAATCGCATGGATAACAATAGGTTATATTTCTCCGAACGGCAAGAACGCGGTATCACAATACAGGCGGCGTATCCAATCGTCCCCAATCCGTTTACTTCAGGATTTTTTTCCTCCCGGCTGGGTTCGGGGGATATAATTCACGGATATCCCTTTTTTTCCCGTCGGTATATTGACAGAATCGTATGGCGGCGCGTATAATTCCGGGTTCCGCTATTTTGGAACGTTCGGGAATACTATGTCGCTAAAAGGCAGGAGTCGCACGCATGGCTGAACCCGTCGATGCCAGTGTAAAGAAGCTGATCGCCAAGGGTAAGGAACAGGGATACCTCACTTACGAGGAGATGAACGAGGATCTGCCCGATGAGGCCGTCTCTCCCGACAAGCTCGATTCCCTGCTGATGACGCTGGACGAGTTGGGCATTGAGCTGCTGGACGAGTCGGAGGTGGAGGCCCGCGAGGAAGAGGACTTCGCCGACGACAGCGAGGAGAAGGACGACGAGGAGAAGCCCAAAAAGTCCGTCGGCGACGAAATCGCCATGGAGTCCAAGCGGATCGACGACCCGGTTCGCATGTACTTAACGCAGATGGGCGAAATCCCCCTGCTGCGGCGCGACCAGGAAATCAGCCTCGCCAAGAAAATCGAGATGACGCGCATGCACTTCCGCCGGCGCGTGCTCGAATGCGACTACTGCATGCAGCAGGCGATGGAAATTCTCTGGCAGGTGCACCAGGGCGACCTGCCCTTCGACCGCACCATGAAAATTTCCACCGCGGAAAACCTCTCGAAGGAAACCATCAACGACCGCATGCCCGCCAATCTCCAGACGGTGGAGAAAATCGTCACCGCCAACAATTCCGACTGGTCCTCCGCGCAAAACGAGAAGGAATCCGAAGGCAAACGACGCTCCAGTCTGCGACGCCTGTGGCGCCGACGACGCCGGGCCGCCAAGCTGCTGGAGGAACTGTCCCTCCGCACCAGCCGCATTCAGCCGATGATGAAAAAACTCCAGCACATCTCCGACAAAATGCAGCAGCTGCGCCGCGAAATCGACAACGCCGGCGGCGACCTCGAAGCGGAAGACCTGGAAGTGATGCACGAGGAACTCCACGGCCTGATCGACCTGGTGCACGAGGAGCCCGACCTGCTGAAGAAGCGCGTCAAGGCGATCCAGAAGGTCTTCAACGACTACGAACAGGCCAAGCGCGAGCTTTCGGGCGGAAACCTGCGCCTGGTCGTCTCCATCGCCAAGAAATACCGCAATCGAGGCCTGAGTTTCCTGGACATCATCCAGGAAGGCAACACCGGCCTGATGCGGGCGGTCGATAAATACGAGTACCGCCGCGGGTACAAGTTCTCCACCTACGCGACCTGGTGGATCCGCCAGGCGATCACCCGCGCCATCGCCGATCACGCCCGGACCATCCGCATTCCGGTGCACATGATCGAGACGATGAGCAAGCTGCGGAACATCTCCAAGAAACTCGTACAGTCCCTGGGGCGCGAACCGACGATCGAGGAAATCGCCGAGGAAGCCGGCATGAGCGTCTCGGAGGCCCGGCGCGTGCTGAAAATCTCGCGGCATCCGATCAGCCTCGACCGTCCCGTCGGCGAGAGCGAGGACAGCTACTTCGGCGACTTCATCGAGGATGAGACGGCCGAGAGTCCCGTCGAGACTGCCGGCACGGAAATGCTCAAGGACCGCATCGAGGAAGTTCTCAAGACCCTCACCTACCGCGAGCGCGAGATCATCAAGCTGCGCTACGGCATCGGCGACGGGTACACCTACACGCTCGAAGAAGTCGGCAGGATTTTCAAGGTCACCCGCGAGCGCGTCCGCCAGGTGGAAGCCAAAGCCATCCGTAAACTCCAGCACCCCGTCCGCGCGCGCAAGCTGGAAGGCTTCCTCGAAAACAAGACCGACCAGCAGGAAGAACCGACCTCAACGACAATGTAACCCTCGAAGGTGCGCCAATATGGGAGTGCTGGTCCAACGGAGCGTCCTACGAACCCTGGTTTCAATGGCGGTTCCGATGCTCGCCGGCACGTTCGCCATGAACGCGTACCACCTCACCGACACCTGGTTCGTTTCGCGGCTGGGCACGCTTCCCTTAGCGGCGATGGGATTCACGTTTCCCGTCATCATGCTCCTGACGTTCCTCGCCGGGGGGATCGCGACGGGCGTCACGACGCTGGTGTCCCACGCCCTGGGACGACACGATCACCCGACCGCCGCCCGGTTGGTGACGCACGGTATCATTCTCATGCTGACGGTGTCGGGGATCATCCTGGCGGCCGGGTACGGGAGCATCACGTTTCTCTTCCGACAGTTGGGCGCCGACGACGCGACCCTGCCCCTGATTCAGCAATACATGCGAATCTGGTTTCTCGGCGCTCCGTTCATGGCCTTGCCGATGCTGGGCAACGGGATTCTGATCTCCGCCGGAGACTCCCGTCTCGCCAGCCGACTGATTCTGCTGGGAACGCTGTTGAACGTGATCTTCGACCCGATTCTGATTTTCGGCCTGCTTGGGTTCCCCGCGATGGGCATCGCCGGGGCGGCGCTGGCGTCGCTGATCGCGCGGACCGTCGTGACGGCATGGTTGCTGTGGTTGCTGTGGAAAAAGCATCGCCTGCTGGCGTTGCGCGGGTTCCGATGGCGAACCTTCGGCGCCTCGACGCGCCGGATCGCCGGATTCGCGATCCCCAGCATGCTCAGCATGATCCTCATGCCGATTTCCGCCGCCGTCATCACGCGAATCCTCAGCCGCTTCGGAAACGAAGCGGTCGCCGCCGCCGGAGCGGCTGGGCGAATCGAAATGTTCGCGTTCGTGATCCCGATGGCGCTGGGAATCTCCCTCACGCCGTTTGTCAGCCAGAACTTCGGCGCCGAACGCGTGGACCGCATCCGCGAGGCGTTGCGCGCGTCCTGTAGTTTCGCCGTCGGATACGGCGGCGTGATCGCGGTGATTTTTTTCCTGGCCGCCAGACCCTTGGCGTCGATCTTCACCGACAATCCGAACGTCCTGGGGATCCTCGTCTCCTACATTCGCATCATCTCGTTCGGGTACGGCATGATGGAGGTTCACCGGTATTGCGGGTTCTTCCTGACGGGCATGCACAAACCTTCCTCCGCGACGATCCTGAATGTCATCCGTGTGCTGGTGCTGCTGATTCCGCTTTCGCTGCTGGGGGCGCGCTGGTTCGACGTGCGCGGCGTGTTCTGGGGACGCCTGATCACGGACGTCGTCGTCGGAACCCTCGGCCTGCTGTGGGTCTCCCGCGTCACGCGAAACGTTTCACCGGCGGAGCAACGGCAAGAAGCATAAGGCGCCCGCGATGGAACGCGGACATTCCCGTTTGCCCCGCTATTCCTCCAGCACGTCGAGGAGTTTGCTTCGCCATTGGCGCGTCTCTTCCGGATCGGCGCCTTGGAGCAACAGGACAGGATCAAGAACCGTGCCGTGCAGCCGCTTTCGCAGGGCTTCACGGGTCGGGAGATTTCGCTTCCCGCGAAGCATCTCCAGCAGCGCGAAGTCTTCGATCCCCTGACGGAATTCCATGATCCGCATCGTCGGAACCGGGCCGTCGGACGCGGGGTACACGATCCCTTCGTCGTGGAAGCCGGTTCCGGAGATCACGTCCCACTGCACCCACGGATCGCCCCGCCAGGAATTGAACGCGAACAGCGCCACGCCGTCCGAACCGAGCAGCCAGTCGCGGACGCCGCGGTAACGATAGTACGCCGTCAACGATTGAACGTCCGCGCGGACGGAACACTGATACGTCCAGAACGGCCCGTGTTTTTTGTAATACGCCAGTTCCTCCTCGCGCGTGTCCCACCGGGTCAGACGGGATTCGACCGGTATGAACAAATCGACATACGGCCTTAACGCTTCGATTTCCTCACGAACGGTTCTCGAACCAATGTCCACCATGGTGGGCGCATTGGGAAAATGTTCTTTGACAAGTTTCGCCAGTTCCACCAACGGAGGAATGATTTCACCGTGCGGCTCATCCTGCAATTGAATGTAAAATTGCTCCTGGGTCACGCCGTTGTCCGCCAACGCCTTCATCCAGTGGGTCATCCATTCCTGGAAGAGTTTCTTCCAATGGGGATCGGCCATCTTTCCTTCAAAGCCGTTGCGGCGAAGAAATCGGTCAAATTCCGTCAGGAGATTGTAGCTATAGATAATCTTTCCACCGTCGGTGGTGAGAATTTTCATGGTTTCGTCGAAGTAGTCCGAGGGGTTGTCGGACATCGTCGGGCCTTGGGTAATCGCCCCGAAGGGATACCTCGCCAGCAGATACGTGATGTGGAACCTTCGGGCGAAATCGGCGTATTCCTTCACCAGGCCCGTTTGAGAATAAGGCCCGAAGGTGTAGGTATTGACGGGAATCGGATCCGGGAGCGTCGCGCCGGAGACGTCGAGAGACACGCGAATGTCGGTTTCGGACGGCGGCGTCTTTCCTTGAAGAGCGTTCCACTGTTCCCGCGTCAGGCTTTTCGGCAGCGTCGTGATGGAAATCATACCCAGGCGGGTTTGGTAGTTTCCCTTGGTCACGGGCGCTTTAGCGTCCAGCCAGAGCATGGCCGTCTCCCCGCCGGGGATGGTCACGAGCTGCGCCGGGGCGATAGGCACGAGCGGATCGAACGCGATCTTCTGGTAGCTGTTCAGACGCGGGATACCTTGGTAGAGCGTGAAGACCTCCTCAAATGGAACCGGCTTTTCGTCCGGGCCGGTTATGGTTTTCGGATGATTGACGCGAAAGACATTGGATTCGTTGTCGAAATTGGTGATCAGGATGACAGCCGAGTCGTGTCCCCTGCCGGGCGCGCGGAGCGAGAGCGACTCCATCGCCGGTTGATCCGGTTGCGGTTTTGTGCCCGGAGAAAGGTTTTCCGTGCCGGGCGGAACGGTCCAGATCACCACGCCGGTGCGGCGGTTGACTGCGGCGGCGCGCTTCGTCTCCTTCTCGACGGCTTTCTGAAATCCCTCGGCTGTCCACGGCGTCACCAGGCCGAGTTTCGCGGGGTTGGGAATATGGTTCGTCGGAATCCAAAGGGCGATCTCGCCGGTTTGTTGGTCGTGACGGGCGAGATTGACCCAAAACGCCGGCGGCGTTTCCCTGCCGTCGAACAGATCCTTCAGGGGGATGCTCAATTCGACGGTCCAGGCGGCTGCTTCGCGGCCGACCGCCGATTTCGCGCCGGAGTTCCAGTCGCGGTTGTTCCGCTTCGCGTCGAAGATTGTGCCGGCGGCCGAGACAATCCACTGGCGAAGGTCGGGGTGTTGCGGAGTGCCGACGTTGAAGACCATGTCAATCGAATCGTTTTTCCAGAGTTCTCCGTCGCGGGTTCGGATGTCCGCCTTCAGCCCGGCCAGGTTCGGCTCCCGCGCCCGGACGGCCAGCACGAGCTGATCACCCACCACCGCCAGCCGGGCGTCGGTTTGCTTTTTGACTTCTCCGCCGTCGGGATATTTCTGGGCCAGTTGCAGCGGGTTGGCGCGTTTCCAGACGGCGTCGTCGAGTTTTCCGTCGAGTTGGAACTCGTCGGATTTCCCGGTGGCGATATGCGTGACCGCGCCTTTGGCGGCGGCGTCCGCCAGCGGTGTGGGTTCCTTTCGACTCGAACGCGACGCCCCCGACGCCGGTGGCGTTTTTCCGTACAGCAGATACACCAGATTCTGAAAGAACGCTGACTGCCCTCGTCGCGTGAGGGAATACGAAAGACTGAAAAAGATGCGCCCTTTCCCGAGAACCTTTTCCTGCATGAGCAACACGGCCTTTTCCGGATTGTCGGTGTCCACCAGCAGCGGAATGACGGTTCCCGGAAACCCCGCCCAGTATCGCACGGCGTGCGCGCCGTCGGGCCAGCCTTCGCGCGTCAGGCGATTTGGGAGGTTGACGAGACGGTGCCCCGAATACGCGGGATTGGCGAACCCGCGAAACAGGGAGGCGGACTTATAATGCCCCGGGCCGGGCAGGAAGGCGCGAATCGACAGGAAATACTCCCGCATCGAAGCGGGAAGATCCTTGAGGGTTTGCCAACTCGTCGCTCCGAAGAAGATCGCCCCGCCGCGTTTGAGTATGCGCGTGAGAGCGGCGGTGATGGTTTTGTCGTCGAATATCGCTTTGAACACGTCCGCCGAAATCTGCTCGTGGAAAACGATCAGCCGGGAATCGTCAATACTTTCCACCAATTCAACCTTCGTCCGCGGCGTCATCTTCAGAATCGATTCGACGCCGAATACATCCGCCCCCAGGCTCATTTTGGAATAATCAAAAGGAGACTCCTTCACCCCGATCACCGTAACGCGCCCCTCACCCCTGGCCATACCGCAGACAATAATTACCACGCATAATGATACCGCTATTATCGTATATCTATGAGTTCGCATATGTACTCCATACATATCATTTTATTATTTCCGGTATATTATACCTACAGCAATCTGACGCTTATGCATGAAACAAACAGATATACATACATTATATGGATTATGTATGTATATCCTGCCGCGAATATTTCTTATATTATTAACATGATATAAATCGCATGATAATCATATACAACAACACATGAGTATACGTTGATTCAGAGAGTACATTGCGGGAGTATTTATTTATTTCGATCCCAATAGCTCGGATCGTCATATGTGTTTGTCAACGCTTCAGGATAATAGAGCGAACCTGCATAGGTGAGATCGGGTTGTTCGACGGCACTGATGTGACCATCCGCCCACGCGACGCAGCAATTTCCAATATGACGCGCAACGGCTACTCCTATCCCATTAGACGTGCTGTATCCGGGATAGCATATCCACAACCCATCGGATGTCAGAGGATCTCGGGGGGGGACTTTGACAAGCCTGGTCTCCACCAGCATAACGGTATAACTTGGATCATGTAAATCGGAGGCCTGTAGTTCCTGCCAAACCTCAACATTATCAGGATCGTCATAATTATGGGAAAACGCGGTGCTATAACCATATTCAATGCGACCATTGTCATAGCGTTTTTCTTTCCCCGCTTCTGTCTGACTGTCGGGATTTTGACTGGCTGGACACCACAGCAGTTCTTTCTCCGTGTAATACTCGAATTCCTCCAGAAATCGCCGATGCCACCTTGACGCATACGCCGCGGGGGTGCCGCTTGGAATACTCGGATCACTGTAGAATGGGTACACCCCGTCATGATCGTTCAGATAGAAATTGAAGGTCATCTGCAGATTTTTCAGATTACTTTGACAAACAACCTGCCGCGCCAGTTCCTTGGCCTTTTGCAAACTTGGTAACATAATCGACACCAGCAGGGAGATAATCGCGATGACGACGAGGAGTTCTATCAGTGTGAAACCTTTCCGGGCAGCACAAACGTTTCGCATGTTCGATCTCATTGTTTTCACGATAGAGTCCATAATGTATCCTGCGCACGTATCGCGTTTATCCCGCCGAATCCCGCCGGACGAAATGGGTCGTCAGTTCGTCCGTTCCGGGTTCCATGCCGGGATCGTTCAACCGTTCAATCAGACGCCGCAACACCAGCTCCCAGGAATCCGTCGCCCGCCAGGAGATGCTCGCCAGCGGAGGCTTCATCGCCCGCGTCCAGGGGGCGTTGTTCAATCCGACGACGGCGACGTCTTCCGGCACGCGCCGGCCGTGCTGTTCCAGGTAGTTGATCGCCGCGGCGGCGCCTTCGTCGGACGTGCAGAACAGGGCGTCGAAATCGCGCGAAAAAAGCTTTTGCGACTCGAACCGTTCCAGGAAGTAGGAGTAATAGTCATACCTCGGCGGATTGTGGATGGGCGTGTTGAAGAGCGCCTTCTCGTCGGCGGCGTCCAGGCCGTGACGAGTCAGGGCGGTTTGAAACGCCGCGACCTTGCTCAGGTTGCTCTTACCGAGATTCACCGCCATCATGGGTTTTCGCCGGCCCGTCGTGATGAAATGATCCATCATCTCATCCACGCCCGACTGGATCGTTTCCCAGATCGCGTGCGCCCACAGCGAACCTCTCTCCAGAGGCTCGTGGGACATCAGCACCGTCACGGGAAATGGTTTGAGCGCCCGGAGGATTTCCGGCGTCAGCATGTGATTCGTCGTGGAAAACACCACCCCGTCCACCCGCCGGGCCGCCATCTCCGCCAGCGCGTCCAGGATCACGTCATGATCGTGCAGGCTGTCCACGAGATACGTCTGGTATCCTTTACGGTACAGCCGTATGGATATCTCCTGCGCGGAAAGATTCTGCGGGAAAAACGGGCTGGACGGCAGGAGCAGTCCGACGGTCTGCGTGGACTTGCCCACCAACCCCAGCGCCAGGCTGTTAGGCCGATACCCCTGCCGCCGCGCGACGTCCATCGCCCGCTGCTGCGTCTTTTGGGGAATGCCCAGTTCATCCCCCCTGCCGTTCAAAATCAAACCGACGGTGGAAAGTCCCAACCCCGCCTCCGCGGCGATGGTCTTCAGCGTCGTCCTCGTGCGATCTTTTGTCACAAGCTCATGCTACAACGTTCTAGAAGAATTGTCAATCCCCATTTCAGGATTCATGTCCAATTCGTGGGAAGAGATTCAATACACTCAGGATACATATTGAAAGTAGCCACGGGCGCAAGCCCGTGGACCCAATCGTTTCATAAATCCAGAGCCCCGGAGGGGCGATTGAATTATTCAAAAACCTCAATCGTCCCTCCGGGACTCCAAAATAATCGCGCCTTTTTATCCCACGGGCTTGCGCCCGTGGCTACTATCAAAGAATATGATCCGACCTTCCCCGCAAATTGGACATGCATCTGTTTTCCGCAATCAACTCACCGGGAAACCGTATCCGGCGAGAGCAGACCCGTGATATGAACCTTGTCGCTTTTCGTTTCCCCCCGCGGGGTCAGCAGTGTGGAAGAACCTTCGTACGGTCCCGTGAACCACGGCGTGGTGGAAATCGATTGCAGCACAGCCGCTTTGGGGGGTTGTTCGAGATAGAGCAGGCACTTCTTCCCGGCCGGATTTCTCGACCGGCTGACGCCGCCGGTGATGTACACCGTGCCGTCCGCCGAACGATTGTACACGTTGCAGAATCCCCCGCCTTCGCCGCCGTAGCGGGTGTCGAGGGATTGGAATGCCCCGAAATTATCGACCCAGCGCGGATTCTCGAGCATGACGTTTCCGCGATAACGGCTTGGCACTCCAAGCACCGCCTGGAGGCGCATTTGGCCGTGGTTCTCGAAGAATCCTTGATTCTCCAGGTTCCGCCCGTTGAACACCCAGACAGCCTCGATCCGCGTTTCGGCGCTACTCACGACGGCCTGCGTGGCGTCGATATATCCGCCTTCGATCAGGATTTCCGCGTTGCTTTTGTCGGCCGGCATGCAGCGAACGCCGACCGCCTGGTCCGTGAACCAGCAGTCGGTGAAGGCGACGCGCGTTTCGCCGTCCTTCGCGGGCGTGATGTCGATACCGTATCGGCCGTCCTTCAGCAGAACGTCGCGGAAGCCCAACCGCCTGGCGTTTGGCGCGTGAAAGATATCTTTCTCCAGGCTGCTTTGCCGGAAGGCAACCAGTCCCGCGCCGCGAATCAACACATTCTCCGGCAGGCGGATCGGTTCGGAAATAAGATACACCCCCGCGGGGAAGACGACTTCGCATACGCCCTTCCCCGCCGCGGCGTCGAAAATCGTTTGAACAACATTCGTGTCATCCGTTTCGGGATCGGCGTCCAGGCCGTGGTCGGCGGCGTTCAGCGTGGTTGGAACCTTCGACCAAAGCTCATCGCTCCTCCACGAGAATTCCGGAACGACGACTTCCGCGAGTAATTCTTTGGACGGCGGTTCTTCCCGCAGCGTCCCGGCGATGGGCGGAAGCGCTTCGCTGATATTGTCGCTGTTCCGCGCGAGGAGAATCTTGTGCAATTGGCGCGGATGCACGTTGTCGAGCGTCGAACGGAAATTCTTCAGGTCCGCCAGTTCCTCCGGCGCCTCAAAGGCGACGGCCTTGACGGGTCGGCCGGACGTTTCCTTCACGTCGATCAGGGAAATCACGTTCGGCTGGCAGCGTTTGCCCAGCCGGACCAGCGCGTTACTCGGCCCTCCCGCCGACTTCACGCGGGTATCTTCCACGATCGCGAGATTCCAGGGAGAACTCTTCTGATCCTTCAACGTCCAGTCGTCATCCCATATCCGAATAAAGTCGATGCCGTGTTCGGTGGCCGTGTCAAACTCGCATTCCCGGATCGACAGCAGGCAGCCGCCCTTGATCCAGTACGGATTCTTTCCCTCGGCCGGCGACGCGACACACCGGACGCGATACAGGTGCGGCGATCCCTCCAGGTTGAAAATCGGCCCGTCCATCCGCGGGTTGACGGTCACGCGACAATCGCGAATGAACGTCGTGTCCGGCGAGACATTCATCACGCCCATGGTATTGTCGAACGTGCAATTCGAGATTTTCAGCAACGTCGAATCGTAGGTCGCCGGGCCGCGCTTCGCGGGGTTGGGTTGCAGGTACGGCAGGCCGTCTTTCCATTGCATGACATAGGGCGGCCAATACACCGATTCCGGCGTGGCTTTTTTCTCGCCCGCTTTCTCGACGCTGTTTCCGGGCCATTCCGGGTAGGCGTACATGCGGCATACGACGGGGTAGTCCGCCGAGTCGGCAAACTCGCAATCGTCGATGGACACCACCGTCGCGTTGATGTTCTGCGGAAAGATGCGGATTTGCGTTTTGCCGCCCTCGAATCGCAATCCCCGAACCACCAGGTGAATCGACTGCTCCCAAACGGAAGCCGCCCGGCCGGCGAAATAAATGATATCCTGCTTCGGGTTCGATTGTTTGATGACGCACGTACCCAGACCGCGAACGTGGGCGTAATTGATCAACACGATCGGCCGCGTGATACGGTACGTCCCTTCGGGAAAAACAATCTCAGGCCGCGGGGAAATCGCGGCGCCTCCATCCCTGCCGGCCTGTCCCGGATGCGGGCGATGCTCTCGAATGATAATCGAATGGCCCGTCTTCATCGCCGCGAGGACGGCCTTCTGAATCGCGTCGGTGTCGTCCGTTTTCCCGTCGCCGACCGCGCCGAAATCCTTCACGTTGATTCCGCACGTCGTCTCGCCGGAAACCGCCAATGGACAGGAAAATATCACCGCCATGACGAAGAAAATAACGGATGTCGGCGAGTCTGTATTTCGATACGATCCCATTCTAAAACATCCTTCGAGATTGGAATTTGGTTGTCTTTTCAAGGTCTTTCCCACAATCTAGCATTCCGCGGGAAGTAAAGTACATGAACATGTTGACCCGTATTCTTTCACATGACAAATCATTAAGTTGTCATCCTGAGCGGAGCGCAGCCCCTTGGGGGTAAACTACGCCGAAGGATTTCACGCCTGGCTACCCGTGGGGTCCTTCGACGTAGTTTACCCCCAAGGGGCTGCGCTCCGCTCAGGATGACAACTTGATTTTTTTGATGTTTCAACGCGCTAGTCGGGATGGTTCGGATCCCACGTCAGATAGCCTTCGTTATGGCTGTATTCCCCCTGCCATTCATGCAGTGTTTCATAATAATCCGCATCCTCAGGCCGTGCGGAACCGTCCGCATAGACCGCGTTGGCAAGATCGTTATGCTGCATTCGCACCCGATGACTCTCAGCCATGGCACCCGGAGAAATAGCGTATAACTGGCTATCGTAACCCCGCCAGTAGCTGTCGGTCAGGAGGAAGAAGTCCGCCGGGGTTTTGATATCACTGAAATTGTAGTCCTGGTGGAACGTGTAGGGTGTATTAAGACTCTGCCCCGGGAGAACCCAGACGCGCATGCCGTATCCCCATACCGGCTGGCTTGCCGGACCATAGTCCTCCGGGTTTCTGGAATAATAGTCCGCATACGCCTGCGCCGCGCCCGCATAGTTGAAAGGCCGAAACGAGGGGCAATAAAAAATTTCACTGTATTTGTCGAGATACCCCAATCGGATCAACCTTGCATTCCAGGTTGTATCCCTCCACTCCAGCGGCGTGATATCCTCATTATACCAGCCGGGAATTCCGCCGTCGTAATCGCCCGCGTACAAATGCAGCGTCGTTCCGAGTTGCTTGAGATTCGTGGAACACACGACGGACTTGGCGAGATCCCGGGCCTTGGTCAACGACGGTAAGAGAATACTGACCAAAAGCGAAATGATGGCGATGACGACCAAAAGTTCGATCAGGGTGAAACCAAATTTTGATTTTCGTCGCATCAACAGCAGCCTCTACAAAAGGCAAGGGTGTCGCGCGGAGTGACCCTTCACGCATCACTCCGCGCTTCACCTGTCATTATAGCTTCCAGCCATCGAATCGATAACATTCAAACCCGTTTCCTACCGTAGTCTTCGACGCAAAACGCCGATCGCGCCCAGCGAAAGCAGCGCGACGGTCGTCGGTTCGGGCACGGCGTCCCAATATCCCGTACTGTTCCGGGAGTCTGATTGCAATTTAATGCCTACCCAGTCGGAACCGGACATTCCCGTGAATCCCTGTCCCGTTTCCGGGGCCGCGCCGTTGACGGAAACCGACCAGGAATCCACGTCGTTGACGTGTTCCACCACCAGCACGTTCCATTCGCCCACGTTGGATTTCTGCGTCAAGATGCCCCACTCCTGCTGGTTCGGCGTGACGATGGCGACGTCTCCGTTTCCGAACATGCCGAATTGCGCGATCGGATTCCCGTTGGCGTTCATGGCATAAACGCTGCTTTCCGTACCGTCGATGCGGAAGGCGATTTCCAGCCGGATCGTCTCGCCGGCGTCGCTGTTCCCCCCGATTCCCTGGAGATACACTCCGCCGGATTCGTTGGGACGATACAATTTGACATACCGATCGCCCTGGTACGCGGGAACGCCTTGGGAGGCATAGTCGCACGTGGCGACCACGGAATTCACGCCTCCACCGTATATACCACCGGTCCAGGGAGCGCCCGGCTGGGTTCCGACGGTCTGTCCTTCAAAATCGTCCGTGAACACCGTCGCGCCGGTCGTTACATTTTTCAACAGCGGGATCGCGTCGGCCTGCGCGATCAGGGGAACGGCACAAATAACGGATAGTGTCAGAACATACGCTAGTTTCCGATACATGGTTGTCTCCTTTCATTCCGGCCCTCTCGGCCTTTACTCTTCGTTCTTTCTTTATTCCTCATTGACAAGCGGAAGACGGTCTTCCGAATGTACGTGTGTCTTTATCCCGCCGATTCCCGCCGGATGAATTGGGTGGGAAGTTCATCGCAGCCGGGTTCCAGACCCGTCTGGTTCAAACGTTCAACCAATCGCGTCACGATGAGTTCGCAGGCGATAGGGTGTCTCCATGAGATGCTCGCCACCGACGGCTGAAATCCCCGGATCAGGGGCATGTCATTCAAGCCGACGACGGCGACGTCTTCGGGAACGCGAATACCGCGCTGTTTCAGATAGTTCATCGCCGCGATCGCTCCTTCGTCGCACGTGCAGAACAGGGCGTCGAATGTGCGATCGCGGAGCTTCCGCGATTCAAAATCCCGCAGGAAATGGGTGTAACTATCGAGATCATTCGAGGCGATGGGAGGAACGCCGTACAAGGCGGCTTCGTCGCTAGAATCATACCCGTGACGTTCCAGGGCGTTTTTGAAGGCCTTGACCTTGGCCTCGTTGGACGGACCCACGCTGGTGACCATCAGCGGCCGGCGGCGACCCGTTTGCGCGAAATGGGCGACCATCTCTTCCGCGCCCTGATCCATTTTCACGCACACCAAATGCGCCTGAAGCGTATCCCGAAAGATCGACTCGAAAGCCAGCAACACCGTGACGGGGAACTGTCGCAACGCCTGGCGAATCGCGGGGGTCAGATAGTGGTTGTGATAGGGGAAGAAAATCACGCCGTCCACCCGCCGGGCGGATAATTCCGCCAGGGAGTTCAGGAACACTTCCTTATCATGGAGACTGGTGGTCAGGTAGGTTTGATATCCCTTCTTGTGCAGAAGCAGGGAAATTTCCTGCGGGAGAAGATACTGTGGAAAATACATGCCGCTCGGCATGATCAGTCCGATGGTCTTGGTGCGTTTCCCGACCAGTCCCCGCGCCAGGTAATTCGGCTGATAATTCAACCGTCGCGCCACCTCCAGAACACGGCGTTGGGTCTTCTTTCCAACGCGACGCTCCGAGGCACGATCATTTAATACCGCACTAACCGTACTGTGGGTCACGCCGACCTCATCCGCGATCATCTTCAACGTAATCAGTGGTGTTAATTCGCTTTTCAATATGAAATCCCATGATTTTTTATTCAAATATTTCCTGAACCCACGTTTGTGCATATATGCTAACACGTGTGTGCATTTATTGCAAGTCTTTTTTACCTTATCGGGAGGAATTCCGCAATATCCCCGTGGTTCAGAAGGTTTCTCGCCTGGAACACCCCAGATACCCACCATCCGAGTTATCGCGCTGCTCACGCCCCCCCTTGTGGCGGCGATTTTTAATCGGATTGTTTTGGCCGAAGAAGTCCCGCGGTAAACACCCTGGCGTTTTTCACCCGGCCTTGGGGATCCTTGACGATGGAAAATCCATCGTACGGCGGGGTGGTCCACGGAGCGGTTTCAAACGCCTGCACGACAGCCGCCTTCGGCGTTTCTTCCAGGTACAGGATGCACTTCTTGCCCTCGGCGCGTTTGGCGACACCGACACCGCCGGTAATGTACACCGTACCGTTCCGCGAACGATTGTAGACGTTGCAGAACCCGCCGGCCTCGCCGCCGAAGCGGTCGTCAATCGCTTCGAGTCGCCCGAAGTTGTCGATCCATCGCGGATTTTCGAGCAATAGATTCCCCTTCAGGCGTCCCGGAACACCGAGCATGGCCTGGATTCGCATCGATCCGTGGTTTTCAAAAAATCCCTGGTTCTCCAGCGTACTGCCGTTGAAGGCCCAGAAACCTTCAACCTGCGTTTTCGCGTTGCTCACGATTGCCTGCGTGGAATCGATATATCCGCCGTCGATCAGGATTTCGGCTTGGTTGTCTTTCCCCTCCGGCATACCGCGGACGGCAACCGCCTGGTCCGTGAACCAGCAATCGGTAAACGCGATACGCGCGTCGGCGTCTTTGGCGGGCGTGACGTCGATGCCGTATCGCCCTTCCACCAGCATCACGTTGCGAAATCCAAGCATCCTTGCATTTTCGGCATGGAAGATATCGCTTTCGAGGCTCCCCTGCCGAAACGCGGCGATCCCCGCGCCGCGCACGAACACCTCCGGCGGCAGGCGGATCGGTTTGGACACGAGATACACCCCGGCCGGAAACACTACCTCACATGCGCCCTTTTGGGCGGCGGCGTCAAACAGTTTCTGCAAGGCCTCTGTGTCGTCGGTTTCCGGATCGGCGTCAACGCCGTAGTCGGCGGCGTTGATGGAAACCGTAACCTTTGCCCAAAGATCACGGGGTTTCCATGAAAACTCCGGAACGGCGATTTCCGCGAGCATGGTTTCCGGGGCGGGAGTTTCGCGCATCGTTTTCGCGAGCGGCGGCAGCGCGGTTTTGATATTCCGGCTGTTGCGGGCGAGTAGAATCTTGTACAGCGTTTTCGGGTTGACTTTGTCGGGCGTCAGCGTGGAGCGGAAATCCTTCAGATTCGCCAACTCCCGCGGCGCTTCCCAAGTGATGGCCTTGACGGGATTGGCGGACGTTTCCGTCACGCCGATGAGGGAAATGAGATTGGGCTGACAGCGCTTGCCCAGCCAGACCAGCGCGTTGCTGAGCCCGCCGGCGGCTTTCACACGCGTGTTCCGCACGTCGATGAAATTGGAAGGAACTCGTTTTTCCTTCGACATCCACTGCTCGTCCCAAACGCGGATGAAGTCGATACCGTTTTCCGTCGTCGTGTCAAACTCGCAATCCCGCACCGAAAACCGGTTTCCCCCCCGAATCCAGAAAGGATGCTTACCGGGCGCGGGCGACGCGACGCCTTTGACCCTGTAAAAATACGTGACGCCGTATTCAATGTTGAACACCGGCCCGTCCATTTGGGGATGGACGGTCACTTCGGTGTCGCGGATGTACGTTGTATCCGGCGAAATGTCGGCCACGCCCATGCACCGATCGAAGGTGCAGTTCACGATCCGCAGCAACGTGGAGTTGGCGATGGGGTCGCCTCGTTTGATTTTGTTGGGGTGCAGGTCCGGCAGGTGGTCCTTCCATTCGATCACAAACGGCGGCCAATACAATTCGCCGGGATCGAGCGGTTTACCGTCGCGTTCGTCGATGATGCGCTGCGACGACCAGCCGGCCTTCCCGTACATGGTGCATACGACGGCATAGTCCGCGGAGTTGACAAACCGGCAATCCTCGATGAACGCCAACGCGGCGTTGATATTCTGGGGCCAAATGCGGATTTGCGTTTTTCCGCCCTCGAATTGCAGGCCGCGAAGCATGAAATGAATCGACTGCGTCCGGAACGAATCGACGTCGGCGGCAAAATAGAAGATATCCTGGTTCGGGTTCGATTGTTGGATGACGCATTTTCCGACACCGCGAACGTGGGCATAGTTGACAAACACAATCGGACGGGTGATGCGGTACGTTCCTTCGGGAAAAACCACCTCCGGCAGAAGCGGGAGTTCAACACCCCGCCGTCTTTCATGGTTCGGATGCGGCCTGCCTTTCCGAATGCGCACCGACGGAGACGTGTCGGATTTCATCGCCGCGACGACGGCCTTCTGAATCGCGTCGGTGTCGTCGGCGACGCCGTCGCCGATCGCGCCGAAGTCCTTCACGTTGATCGACGTCGCGGAGTTTCCCAGCGCGGTCATCGGCATGGTCATGAAAAGCACCGTCGCGAAAAAAAGTGGAAGAATGACATTTCTTCTCGCATCCGTCCTATGCTTTGGAGGCATTGACAGTATCCTTCGTAACTGATGTCGAATTGGCGTACTTGAATTTTACTCACTGTTTTAGTTGTTTCCAACGGCTGCCGCGTTTGGAATCGAGGCGGGACTACTCGGGATCATTCTCGGACCACGTGAGGTATCCTTCGTCATGGCTGTATTCCCCCTGCCACGTATGAAGGTTTTCGTAATAGTCCGCATCTTCAGGCCGGACCGAACCATCCGCATACACCGCGTTGGCGCGATCGGAATGCTGTATCCGCACCCGTTGCATCACGGCATTACTACCCGGGGAAATCCCGTAAAACTGTTTCATGTGGTATTGAGGATAGCTCGCGTTGATATAGACACTGTCGGCCATCAGGAAAAATTCGCCGGGGGATGTAATCCGATCCAGTTCATGATCCGTATACGTGTAAGCTGAACCAAGATTCTGTCCCGGATACACCCAGGTTCGCATTCCATACCCCTGAACCATTTTCCTGGATGGATCAAAATCGGTAGCGAAATAGGGATCGTTTTCCACCGTCTCATAGTTATACGGCGTGAAGGAAGGGCAATAGAAAATCTCGCTGCTTTTGTCAAAATATTCCAGGTGGACAAGGCGTACGTTCCACGTGCCTTGTGTCCCGGGACCGCAGATCGTATTGAAAGCCGGGTTATAGCGACCGACAATCCAGCCGTCGCAATCGGCGGCGTACATGTGCAGCGTTGCGCCGAGTTGTTTCAGATTCGTGGAGCAAACGACGGACTTGGCGAGTTCCTTCGCCTTGGTCAGCGAGGGCAGGAGAATACTCACCAGCAGAGAAATAATGGCGATGACGACTAAGAGTTCTATCAATGTGAAACCGTTTCGGATGGAGAAATCTAGAGAACGCGAATGACGCGAAGAAGAACGAATGACACGAATGGTTTCTTTTGCTTCACATTCGTTCCATGATTCGTTTCGTGGCATCATCGATGACCTTTCTCTCTATACCGTCCCGAATGATAACAGATCACATGGAGGAGGACGAGTGACACGAAAGTTTTTTGACATCAAAAAGAACCTTCGTGTCATTCGTCTCCTATTCGTCTTATTCGTGTTCTCTTTCTTTATCCCCGCCGCCGCCGCGGAAGACCAACCGCACCGAGGGAAAGCAAGGCGATGGTTGTCGGTTCCGGCGTCGCGGTGGTGAAATTGTCAAACCGCTCGATACCGTGAAGGTTGGCACTGGTTCGGGAAAAAACGAACGCATGGGCGTCATTGGGGTCCGCCGTCAGCCACGGCAAGGCAGCCGTGGTTCCGGTTACGGACTGAATCAACGCCCCAATTCCACCGCTGGAATCTGAAATATTCCAGTACGCCGCGAAACCAAACGTGCCGTCCTGGTTTTCCGTAAAGGTGAAGTTCAGACGATACCAGCCGTCGGACACTGTAACGTTAGTGCCGGAATCGTAATAGCTAAACGTCGTACCGTCGTTACAGAAAACGCCCAGCCGCCAACGATGAACATCCGACGAGCGGGGTTCTATGCCTACCGAAAGATGGGCATTTCCACCATTCACATAGGACGGCAGAGAGGCGCTGCTTGCCGCAACGCCGAATCCGATGACCGGCTCCACGCCGCTGGAGGTTACCGTATCGTCTTTGACTTGAAAGAAGAGTATCTGCTGCCAGGTCGTCTGAGAAACCGGAAATGCCGTTTTTTCGTACAGCGCTTCACGATTGGATTGCTGATTCACAAGAACACAACCGCTATCGTTGATGCCGCCACTGGCGCTTTCCGTATAGACGATATTCCCCGTTCCCACTTGATGTGTAAAATAGGTACCCACGTCGCCGGCGGTGTTGAAATCGTACGTGATGGAATCCGCCTGGACCGTCACACCCATCGCGAACACCGCGATACAACCAAGAAGCATACTTTTTCGTAGTTTCGGCATTTCTTTTCTCCTTTACTTGCGGCCGATCGGCCTAATCCTTCTCTTGCCCAGTTCTCACCCTCCAATGGAATGAAAGACTTTTTCATATCAAACATTCCAATTTCACCCCCCGGATTCCCGCCAGATGAACCGGGTGGGCAGTTCGTCGCAGCCGGGCGCCAGGTCTGGGGCATCCAGCCGCTCGCGCAGTCGCTTCACGACCAGTTCCGAGGCATCAACATGCCTCCAGGATATACTCGCCAGGGGCGGTTCAATCGCCTGGGTCCAGGGAGCATTGTTCGTTCCCACGACGGCAATGTCTTGCGGAACATGAATTCCGCGTTTTTTCAGGTACCGTATCGCCGCCGAAGCGCCTTCGTCCGATGTGCAGAACAAAGCGTCAAACTCACGATCCTCGAGCCTTTGCGACTCGAAGTGCTCCATAAAATAAGCAAAATAATCATACATGCCGGCTGCGCATCGAGGGATGCCGAAGACGGCGGCATCATCGCTGGAATCCAACCCGTGGCGCCGCAGGGCATTTTTGAATGCCGCGAGCCTGCACGTATTGCCCGGGGATTGGTTCACCAACATCATCGGACGACGACGTCCTGTTTTGACCAGATGATCCACGACCTCATCAACGCCCGACGCGATATTCTCGAAAATCATATGCGACCGAAGCGATTCACGCGGCAAGGGTTCGTGGGACATCAGAATCGCCACGGGAAACTTGTTCAGCAAATCGCGAATCTCCGGCTTCAGCAGATGCCTGGTGGTATACAAAACCACCCCATCGACGCGACGGGATGCCATTTCCAAAAGGGCGTCCCGTATGACACCGACATCATTAAGGCTGTCAACAAGATAGGTTTGATATTCTTGACGGTTCAGTCGAAGCGAAATTCCCTGCGGTAACAGGTTCTGCGGAAAGAAAAAGCTGGACGGGAAAAGCAGGCCGATCGTCTGCGTGCGTTTTCCCACCAAACCCGAAGCTAAACTGTTCGGGCGATATTCGAGTTTTTCGGCGGCCTGGTATACCTTCTTCTGCGTCGCCTGGGGGATGCGCAGTTCATCCCCCCGCCCGGTCAGGATCAGGCTGACGGTCGACCGCCCCACCCCCGTCCGGGCGGCGATATCCTTCTGAGTGGCTCTGGAAGTCGAGGCTAACATAAGCCAATACTAACACGAATTAGCTCAATTCGCAAGGAATATTTTTCCCTTTTTTTAACCGCCCCCCGCCGGACGAATTCTATCGATTTGTCAGCCTTACCCTTCCAGTGGGGATTTCTGAAGAAAGAATCTTGACGTCCAAGCCGAAATGAGTATAAGTAGAGTTCCTCTGCGGGCGTAGCTCAGTGGTAGAGCGTCACGTTGCCAACGTGAATGTCGTGAGTTCGAATCTCATCGCCCGCTTGACGCCTCTGGTTGACAGAAGTTGACCAGAGGCGTCTTTCTTACGCACCTGTCGCGAGTTACGACGGCCCGCAAACGACAGCTTGTAGCCCTCATTCTGCCATCACCTGCCAACCATTGCATGCCGTGGACTGCCTTCCGGCACCATTTTCGGCACCCCACGTCACCGATTTCGGCACCGGAATGTCCCATGGATTGCGGGGATTGAGCAACGGAAGAGGCGATGGAGATGCGGCTGTTCAGGCGGTGGTCTTTGCCAGGCGATCTTCGGAGGACGGCTTCGATGAATTGAACGATGGCAGGGAGTTCACCGCCCCAGCTACGTCGAGCAGAATCGGGTCGGTGTAGTATTGGTTGGTCAGTTCCATTCGGCTGTGGCGCATGGCCTGTTGAGCGACGCGGGGGTGGACACCTGCGACAGCGAGGTGGGTGCAGAAGGTGGTCCGAAGGGCGTGGATGTCCACCACT
>JAFGJE010000098.1 GCA_016929245.1 Phycisphaerae bacterium | reverse complement strand
CTGGGCGGCAGCGGGTACATGAAGGACTACGCCTCCGAGCGTCACCTCCGCGACAGCCGCATCACCACGATTTACGAAGGCACGAGCCAGCTCCAGGTCGTGGCCGCCATCGCCGGGGTCGTCAGCGGAACCGCCCATACCGTCATCGAGGAGATCATCGCCAAACCGACTCGTCGCGACGCCTGGCCGGCGGAAATCGCGCCGATGGTCGAGGAAATCAAGACCGGCCTGTCGCTGCTGGGTGAGTGCGTGGAGTTTACCAAGACCCAGCCGGGCCAATACAAGGACCTCGTCGCCCGTCGCCTGACGGACATGGCCATCAACCTCCTCGTCGGCGCATTGTTCTGCGACTGTGCCGCCGGCGCCGTCGATGACGAAATGACCGGCAGAAAACTTCTCGTCGCCCGACGCTGGTTGGGGCAAAAGAAGGCAGAGAATTTGATGCTCGCGGAGCAGATCAAGTCCGGGCAGGCCGATGTACTCGGCGAAGACGACTTCCTCGCCCTGGCCGGCCCGGTGCCCGTGACGGAATAACAAAAAAGAAAATACGAAAAAAATCATTCGCGGCGGATTTGGTGAGAAACCATCTCCGCCGCGTTTTTCTGCGCCGGGTGAGAGGATGGGGATTGGAAAACCACTTGTACAAAACATCGTTTTCTGAAAAAAACACATTGACAAATTATCTATAATTTGCTAAATTATCTATAATCTGAGGAATAATCGATTATGGTACGGGAAAAACACAAACAAACAGCGAACGAAAATGCGGAAGAATTCCTGAAACCACCGGGCGTTTCCACGCGAAACTGGCTGCGGGACAGCATCTACCACCAGATTCTTCGTGGGGAATTGCCCATGGGTTCGCGTATCGGGCAGCAGCAGCTTGCCAAACAATACCACGTCGGCCAGGGAATGATCCGCGAGGCGATTCTTCAACTGCAGCAGTTCGGCGTGGTGGAGATGGTGGAGAATCGCGGTTTTTTCGTCACGCGACTCGACACCCAAAAACTGCTGGACGCCTACGAGCTTCGCGAAGTGCTGGAGGGTTTGGCGGCCCGGCTTTGCTGCCGGCGCGCCACCCCGGAGCAATTGGATCAATGGATGGCGATGACGGATCGCATTTACGAACTCGGCCGGGGGGGACAATACTGGGAGATGGGATACCTGGATCGCGAGTTGCACAACCAGATCACAGCCGCGGCGGGCAATATCGTCCTTTCCGACATGGTCAGCCGATATCGTTTCCTGGTCCGCAAAATCGTCTGGGGGAAGGGTCCCGTCGAACGGACCGCCCAAAGCATGAGGGAAACGCACGACGAGCATATCGGGGTGTTAACGGCGATTCGTCAGAACCTCTCGGAACTGGCCGAGCAGCGCATGCGCTCGCACATCCGCAAGGTGCGCGTGCTGCACGAGGAGCGAATCCGAAAAGGAAATTTCCAATTGGAATGGATTTTTGAAGCGGAGTTACGGAATCCCGTCTTCGGGGACGGGAAACCCTCAAAGGAAATGGAAACATAAGGTTCAGGGAAACAACAAAGGAGAAGTCACATGAAGAGAAACAAGCAAGGTCTATGTCTATGGGTCGCGGCTGCCTGCCTGGTGATGGGTTCCGCGGGGGCGCGGGCGAGTCTCGTGGCGCCCAACGCGGGGTTTGAAGATCCGGTACTCTCCGACGGCGCGAATGTCCAGGGAACCCCCGTCGGCTGGACGCGCTCCAGCGAGGACGACACCGATCTGGGAACGATGAATCCCGGCAGTAGTCTGTTCAGTCCGGAGGCCCACGGCGGGGATAACGTGGCGTATTGCTTTGAGAATTGCTGGATACAGTATTACACGGACGAAACCTTCCAGGACGGCGTGACGTATACGTTCACGGTATATTCGGGATTTACGGGGTCCGGCAGCGGCGGGGCGCAGATTCAGATTCGGGACATTACGGATGACGATGAGGTCGCCGCCACCAATTTCAACGCCCAGGCGGATTCCTGGGATCTGATTACGGTTTCGTACACAGCCGACTCCGGCGACGTCGGGCATGGTATCGGAATTTTGATCCGAAGCTTCAGCGACGGTGGATACGTATTGTACGACGACGTGACTCTGACGCCCGAACCGGCGACCCTCTGCCTGCTGTCGGCCTGCGGATTGGCGATAATGCGCCGACGACGTTAACGGCACGCGAGTTTGTTTGGATCAACAACACCAAACTCACACATGGAAAACGCGGCGGGAAGATTTTTAAAAAAATCCCGCCGCGTTTCGTTTTGAAAATTCTGAAAAACTACCCGCTCCTAAGTGACGGGCGGCAACACGGAAATCACGGCGCGGGCTGCGTCCGAAACCCAATTGCGAACTCGTGCTTCGCGGCGAAGCACCGCTTCGAAGATTAGAATTTCGGACCGGCAGGCAGGTTGAAATCAAATACAAAAAATGGTTTTTTCGTCCCGAAGGGACGAGAAGCGTTTAGCCGGGGCGTGAGCGCAGCGAACCCCCGGAAGTGGTTTCCCTGGAATCCAAGTCCCGAAGGGACGGCAGCGAATCCGGGCTTCGGATGGTTTGTATCAATCCAACATCGCTGTCGTCCCGTCGGGACTCTTCCACGTAAAAATCCCAACCGGGGGTTCGCTGCGCTCACGCCCCGGTTAAACGCTGACCAGCCCTTTCGGGCTTTACAACCGGAGGATTCGTGTTTTCCAGACGCGGGTAAAGTGAGCCCCTTGCGCCCTATCAAAGAAGACGGCAAATCATGAAGTAACAACAACACACTGTCCTCTTTGCAAAATCCTCTGACACAAAAGCTTCTTTTTTAGTTTTCCCCCTCGAACAGTTTCGCCTGTTTGTGCGTTTTCTTTCGGTGCTTCGGCGCTTCGGGAAGGGTGTGTTGCGTACCGCCGCTGCGGGGTAACTGCAGGCAGGACGGGTTGGGACAGTGCGGGTCCTGGATCAGTTCTTCGACGGTGAGAATCTGCACGCGGGGATATTCCTGTTCGTCCCAGGGCGAATGGTACATTCCCGCGGAGGCGGCCTCCGTGCGCATGGGCTTCGTGGGGGCCTGAAGCGTCAGGAACACGCCCATTTCCGCGTTCTCGCGGCTTAGCGTGCCGACGAAATCGCGGATGTCCTTCGCGCCGGTGTGCCCGCCCTTGACCTGCACGAGCATGGTTTTGATTTTCTGCTGCTCGTCCTGGAAAACCCCGTCGTCGCGGATGCAACGGGAATCATGTTCCTTTCCGGGGTTGTGTGCGACAACAAAACCCGGCCTTTGGGTGCCGTGGTTCGCGGAGTCCCGAAGGGGCGGAGCAACCACGCGATTCGTGGAACGTGGTTGCTTCGCTGCGCTTCGCGAACCACGGCACCCGCCTTCTTATGGGACAAGATGTCCAAACCGCGTTTTCCTACAGGCTCTAAAACATCTCCAGATTTTTAATATTCGCTCCGGCGGCGATCAGGATGGGCGGTTTCTCGTCGGGCACGTGCTGCCGAATGTCCCGTAGGACAAGGTTCTCGATGGCGACATCCTCGGAGACTTCAATGGTGCCGACCTCGTTGAAGGCGTCGGGTTCGTCGATGCGCATCACGTTGTGGATCGTGACGGTTCCGACGTGACGGACACCGGGCTGGAACCAGATCAGTCCGCCGTGTCCGCGGCCTGTTTTTCTTTCGCAGGACGCGAAGATGCCGTCGAGCGCGATCCCGTCGAACCAGCCGTAGTCCCCCGGTTCGTCCGCCCAGTGCGTGAAGGAGACGGCATTGAACCTGTACGCGCCGAACACGTGGCGGATCGAAACATTCCACACCTTCGCCTTTCGCGAAAGCAGGCGCACGGCCGTGTATCCGTCCCGCCCCGCGTACAGGCCGTCGATGGCGATGTTCTCGATGTCGCAGTGATCGCAGGCGAATCCCCCCTCGTCGCTGTTCAGCGCGACCATGTCGTCATTCGTTCCGCCCTTGAGATTCGTGATCAACCCGTTCCGCGCGTAACCGTTCACGTGAATGCCGTCCATGTTCGGACGTTCCCGGTTGTAGTCGAACGTGATGTCCGCGACGGTGAAACGATCCGCGGCGGTGAGCTGAACGCCGAAGGCTTCGGGATCCTTGATCGTCAAGCCGCGCAGCGTGAAGTCTTCCACGTATGTGAATCCCAGGAGAAACCAGAAGAATTTTTTGAACAGGTCGTCCTTCGGCTGATCGCGTTGCTGGTTTAGGTTGTTCCCGTCCCAGACGCCTCCTTCGATCGTGACCCGTCGCGTCACCTCCGGGCCTTTGTCGCGGTTCCGGAGAATGGGGCAGTTCGCGCCGTCGGCGAGTTTCAGGTGGGTTCGCGGGGAACAGATCAGCCGGGTTCCGTCGGAAATCTCAAGCGGCCGCGTGATGAGAAACTCCCCGTCGGGGAACGTCACGATTCCCTCTCCCGCGTCCAGAAGCTTCTGCAAAAATTCCGTCGTATCGGTAACCATGATGCACAACGGTCCTTCGTTTCTCTTGGAATTGGATTCCACCAAAGGATTATCGGCATGGGGAACCGGGAAGCACAAGCTCCGGTAATGCTTTTGACCGCGATGATTATCCGATTCCTTTTTTCCGACGAAGCAGAAGCGTGCCGGAAATTCCCACGATCAGCAGCGTCGCGGGTTCCGGAACCGGCTGAACGTATAACACGTCGTACTGCGAATACATTCCCTTCGCCCAGAGAGTACCCTTCAGGGAGGCAGCCAAGGTATGAACGCCCGGTTCGTCCGGGGTATACGTGACCGTCGCATATCCATTCATAAACACATCATAACGAATATCGACAGGATCTTCATCATCATCCAGATAGAGAAGCAGTTCGGTAATCCCTATCGGGTTCTTGCTGACATAGTCCACTCTCACCGTTACACTTTCGCCAAGCTCGATAAAGGGAGACTCTTCAATCGTTACCGTCAGAACCTCTCCAAAATCCTTATATTTATAGGAGTTATTCACCAGCGCGGTGGTATAGTTGGGGCACCAGGAAGCGTTCTCGACCGGCAGTGTATATTTGTCGGCCGGCGCCAGATGCGTATCGAGAACCTGCGTCATTTGTGTACCGTCCAACTGACTCGCCTCGGCAAGGTAAACACCGTCGGGATCCACCGGATTCAAGACCAGCGGATTTCCCGGCACGGTGGAGGGAACCTGGCCTTCGGGATATCTTTCTTTGATCGCTTCGGCGAGATAGGAAAAGGCGAAGTCAAAACCGGCGCCCGAATGTCCTTTCCCCCATTCCACCGTCAGGGCGGAGTTGGCCTGCTGGTCGACGCGCCAGGTGCTGAATCCTCCCCAGGCCCAGTCGGGATCCACCGTGGGATCAACACTGCCGATCACGAACATTCCGGGTACTTCTTTGGCGGCCGCGCTGATCGGCGGATCGATCCACGTGCTGCTTTTGTCGGAGAAAAAGGCGATGCTCCGGGAAGGCACACGGGCGGTAAACGTATTGGCGACCCATCCTCCCTTGGAATGACCGTAATAGGCTACGGGGCAGTTGCTCACTTCAGGCCTTCCGCACGCGTCCGCGGTGAGATCCAGCAGATTCTGAAGGTTCGTCGTGCACTCCGCCTCATTGACGCCTTGATAATCTCCACCGGAATTAAACTCTCCGGTACATTTCCATCCCACCAGGCCGAATCCCAGGGCTCGCGCCCGGAGTTTCATTTCGTCGGACATCCAATCCCGCGAATCCGATCCGCGTCCGGGACACAGGAAAATCATACCCCGAACCGGTCCGGTTCCTTCCGGAACCCAGGCCGCCGCCGGTGTGGGATTGGCGGGGGTTCCCCCATTGTGGATAAAAGTAAAATCGTCAAAAACCGCGTCAATTCCGGCCACATCCGCCTGAATCACCCGCGATAAACACAAAATCATGAATGTACCAAAAAGGCAGATACGAAAATACCGAGCCATGATTCACTCTCCCTTCGAGTGTGCGAGGATAAATCATGGCGGCCTCAGGCGGCGGCTTTTTCTTGTGTCCAGTAGGTTCGCCACAGGCCGCTGTGATAGATGG
>JAFGJE010000097.1 GCA_016929245.1 Phycisphaerae bacterium | reverse complement strand
TTCAAGCCGTTCCTACCTCTGGATTCTGTCTCGGCAAAAGCGACTGAACCCAACGATTGTTGAGGAGCTTCTCGCCAAGGCCGGGCAATGGGGATTCCGCGTGGAAGAGTTACTATGGGTGGAGCATTGAACAAATGGTGCTCGCCGGGGATGCATGGACCGGCCTCGATTCTATGAAAGGAAATTGCAATGACGGATGCGAACCTGTACACCACGCCTGAACCAGCTTCTCTGACGATGCTTACCTTAGGCGCCCTGACCACCATCCGCCGCCGACCTAACCAAACTCATCATATAGGATCATAAACTGACAATTCCTGAATTGGTATGATGTCCCTGGATTACCATGTGGATTACTTCCGAGAACTCCACCGTCAGCCTAATCGAGGGACACACACTTATTTCTGTTGACTTGATGGATAATTAGGGACAGCCCGTAGGGCGTCCCTTAGGGACGCGCAATCTTCCTCCCTTTCCGTTTTCGCGTGCAATAAGAATTGCACGCCTTACCTACTCCGTCGCTCCTCGGGTTCCGCGGGGAGTCGTTCCGAATCCTCTCACCGATTCCCGGAGGATTGTTTCTCTCCGGTAATCGCCACCAGCGCCGGCATGCCTCGTCGCATCGCGGAGGCCATGTCAATATCGCTGATCTCCACGTCCGGGCGGGGATTCTCCCACGTGAACTGGTACAAACTCGCCGGAAAACTTCCGGAATCGCCTTTCCAGACGGCGATCGCTTTGGTGGGCACACCGCCATAGGGAGACCAGTCCGCGATATTTTCTCCCGCCACGAGCGGCACCTCCAGAACCTCACCGTCCTTGTAGCGCACCCTGTACTGACCGATCCGCTGACCGTTATTGGTTGTATAGCATCCCGCCTGGAGGAAGAACAGCCGTTTTGCCTTCTTCCCCACCGGGATGCCCGTCACCTGCTTGTCAAAATTCGGTCTTTCCGTTCCCGCCAGCACGATGCACGACTTGTTATTGTTCGTTTTCGGATCGATGATATCGTATACGACCCGGCCCAATTGCCTTTCCCCGACGGGCAGGTTTCTCATGTCGCCGCGGGAACCGTTGTCGTCCCATCCGCCCTTGCCGTCGCCGGCTTGCTCATCCGCGAAGGCGCGATTGGCGTGTTTTCGCAGGTTCACGAAGAACACGTCCTTCCTCGCGAGGATCGGCGTGAGTTTGCCGCCGTCGATTTCAAGCGCGTGGGAACCGTCCCACGCGTCGGTCAACGCGTAGTCCAATACGTTTCTCAAATACCGGGTCGCCACCGAATCCTCCCGGAACCGATCCGTCGCTTCCAGCACGGACAGGTAGAACAACCCCTTGCCGACCTTGTACTCGCAGGCCGTCATTCCGAAGGTCGCGGCTTTCGACGTCGCGCTCGTGCCGCCGGAGCACACCACTCCCTCGTTGAGGGGATAGACCAGTTTGCGGAACACGTTGGTTCCCACGCTCGATGGATTCCACAGGAAGAAATCCTGATGATCCAGTCCCTTCAGCGCCGGATTGGTTTCATCAATGGGGTCGCTGTACGAATAAGGGCAGGCCGCCTCAATCGTGAGAACCGGCAGGAAGGGGATCGGCCCGTCGCAGGATTGCTCCAACATCACCAGCCTGCCTCCGTTCTCCAGCCACTTCCGGATCTTCGGGGCGTTCTCGAACACCGCGCCGTTGAGTCCATCCTTACCGAGGATCAGCACGTCCGCCTTGTCCAGCGCGTCGGGGGAGAAGGGTTTGTAGGGGATTCCGAACGTTTTCAGCACAGCCGTCGTCCCGCTCCCGGAGGCCTCCCCGGCGGGGTCGTGAAGAAGCACGTTCCGGGTGGTTTGAATGGGCGCGTAGACGCCCGCGTCTTCCACATGACAGCGATACGCGTTCTCCGCGACCAGGTTCTTTCCCGCGAACATCTTCACGCGGACGTCCCATTGACCGGCCGGCCAGTCCGCCCCCGCCTTCACATGGTATTTCCGTATCGCGCGTGCGCCGACGGGCATCGTTCCAATGTCCAGGATTTCCTTGCCGTATTCCTTCCCGTCATGCACCAGCATGGCTTCGACCTTCACGTCGGAGAGTTCCTTCCGCGTGTCGTTCAGCGCCCAGACGTCGCCCTCGAAATCGCCGCCCGTGAAGACATGTTTGCGGAACGGGAATTTGACGCACACGAATTCGGGCGAGAGAATTTTTCGGAACGCCTCCGCGCCCGGTATGGGGCGGAGGTTGTACCAGTCGTACATCGTCACCGTTTCGGTGCAGAAGTGCTCGAACCCCGCCAGGCGCTCGCCGGCGGTGCGGCGGATTTCCAACGGCATTCGCGCGGCTTCATACACGCCGTCCTTTGTCCAGCGCTTGGTCGCCATCCGCACTCCGACACACTGCAAGTGCCAGGTGAACAGTTGCTTGAACCAGTCCGGCCGCGACCAGCCGACCATCTGAACGTATCCCTTGCGCGAGATATGTCCCCGCTCGTCGAAAAGCGACCACGGGCGCGGAACGCGATGGCGAAGGTGGATGCCGTGAAATTCCCCGTCGACGAACGGGAACTCGTCCCTGCCGTAGGCCTGGCGGAATCTCGCGCGGAAATCGTCAATGGCCGGGTCAAGCCGGTCGAGGCTCCACCAGGGATAGTCCGCGTAGATATGGTTATCCAGGTAGTCCGTTTTCGTGGGAGGGTTGAAGCGTTGAATTTCCCCGCCGCTGGTGGCGGTCACGGGGCGGTTCTGGCGGTCCGCGGCTTTGATCGTGTCGTGGACGATCGTCAGGAGTTCCGAGACGGCCTTGCCCCAGCGGAAGTCGTGCAACTCGTTGCCCCCGCTCCAGACGGCGGAGCAGGGATGATTGTGCTGGGTCGTGACCCACCGGGTGATCGTCTCCTGCACGCGGGACATTTCCGGCATGTGCTCCAGATCCAGCTCGTTGATCCTGTCTCCTCGCATCTCCTCGGGATTCGCCAGTTCCCGCTTGGGATTGACGAACTCGTTGCAGACCAGGAATCCCAACTCGTCGCAGATGTCGTACCACACCTCCGGCCAGAGCTGCGTATGAAAGCGGACGTGATTGTGGTTCAACTCCCTCTGGATTTTGAGATACTGGTGGACCACCTGACGCCCATTTAAGAACCGGCGTAAACCGTCCACGAAGCACGTGGAGCTGTTCTGCCCGTCCGTGTATCCGCGCAGGAATATGGGGGTTCCGTTGAGATAAAACCGGTTCCCGCGATAGGAGAACGTCCGGAATCCGGTCCGTTCCACATACATCGTTTGCTGATCTTTTCCGAAACGTCCCTCCAGTTCGATCACGTACAGATATGGATTGTCCGTCTCCCACAGGACCGGATTCCGTAGGGGCAGGGTCAGTTGGAGCGTGGTTTCACCGGAGGAAATAAGGTGCGTACCGAGATTCACCACATAGGGTTTGACTTTCGGATCGTTCCAGGGCGTCACTTTGGCGTGAATCGGAACGGACGCGACCTTGCCGGTATGATTCAGCGCGACGCATTCCAGTTTCATCGTCCCGTTCGTCAGGTCGGGCGTCATCAGGACGTTTCGGAAGTACACCTGGGGACGGGTGATGTAGAAAACCGGCTGGGTGATGCCGAAGTGCCCACCCCATTCCTTTTGGCCGGGGCGGTACTCCCCCTGGGTGTTGACGGCGTGAACGACGAGGGTGTTTTTCTTCCCGGGCAGAATCGTGTCCGTCACGTCGAACCGGAACGATTCATCCGTGACGCTTTTCATGTAGGCCCGGTGAATGAAGAAGACGTTCTCGTGCTCGCCGATCTTCTTTCCATTGAGCCACACCCGCGACTTTCCGTTGACCTTGTGGAACGTCAGGATCACCCGCTTGCCGGCGACGTCTTCCGGAACGTCGAATTCCTTGCGATACCACGCGGCGCGATTTCGCTCTCCTTCCTTGTCCTCCAGGATCGGAAACTCCGCGTCCGACCACCCGGCCGGGTCCGCGTCGGCCTTATAATATCCCTTCTCCAGGCCGTCGTCCTTTTGGGCTTCCTTGAATCCGATGGTCTTCCATAGGCCGTTGAGATAGGATCGCTTGCGGAATTCGGGATACCGGTCGAACGACTCCGGTCCGATCGGTTCGGACATCTCCTTCTGATATTCCAGGTACTCCCGGGTCTCGAACAGCGCGTCGGTGGCGATCTCGCATTCAAACCTTCCCTTCCACCCCAGACCGCTGCCGCGACAGGTCGTCCACAGACTCATCGGGCCGTTGGGACGATAGCGGAACCGCCAGCCGCCCCCGGCGCGAACCAGGGTGTCCGCCATTTCGCCGCGACTCAGATGAAACTCCACCGCGCCGAGAGCGCCGACATCCTTGACCGCCAGTTCCGTGCCCCACAATTCGAGCGGATCCTTACCCAGAACGCCGACCCCCGCGAATCCCACGTACGCGTCATACGCGGAATACCAGTACGGTTTTCCGGCGAAACTCGTCCCGGCGAGGAATACCTCGTACTTCGCTTCCAGGATCGTGTCCCGCGGCGGCTTGTCCGTTTTGGACGCGCCGGTCCGCGGCGAGACTTCGTATGCAAACACGATCTTCGCGGAATTGCCTTCCACGGATACGGTTCGCGTGAAGGTAAGCGTGTCGTTGTCACCGAAGGGAACCGAACCGCTCGTGATCAGGCTGTTCTTCTCCACGCGGCTGGTGACTTTCGCGTCTTTGGGCGGCAGGCCGGCGAGGCTGTCGTTCTCCACGAGCTTCACGCCGCGTCGGGAGATCGTCAGTCCCGTCGGGGTCGATCCGGTTTCCACGCGCCAGTCGTTGACGTTCAACGAGTCCTGTGCCGACGCGGTAACGCCGGTCAGGAGGAGAAGGAAAACAATGTATATCATACGGACAAACCATGCCATTGTATTTATTCCTTTCGGTGTTTCGACGCGTCAAGATTCCATGTATACGCGTCGGGAGTTTCAATACATCAAAGCGATCCCGTATCCAAGTAGTCTTCCCACTTGGCTTCATTGCTTTTCTGGCCGGGATACAGCCGCCATCGCTGGGGTTGTTGGGGATAGAGATCAAGTTCTTCCAAAATGTACTTATCCTGACTTTCCACGTGTCCATCCACGTACAAGGCGTTGGCGGTGGAATTATGCGGGTATTGCGGTATATAAGCACCCGTACCCGTAAAACCGGACAAAGCGGCCCTGATCAGGTAATATCCCGCGCAACACAGCATCGGGCAGGAGGCGGGGGAAGCCGCTTCCTCAAACTTGTTGGTAATAAACACACCGGGATAATTCGTGTCGATGGAATACCCCTTCCATAAATAATCATATCCGTAGGTGATCCGAATGTCGGGATAGTCCGAGGGAGGTTCGATGCAGGGACATTTGGTCAGAGGATCGCTCTTGCCATACCATTCGCTTCGTCCCAGAACCCAGTCCGGCCAGTATTGACTATAACCCGGCATCTGATAGGCAGGAGCGAAGACATTATCGTACTCGTTGGCGTACATGGCGAAGGCCAGACCGAGCCCATGCAGGTTGTTCGCGCAGACCGCCTCCTTGGCGAGTTCCTTGGCCTTCGTCAGCGACGGCAGCAATATGGACACCAGCAACGAAATGATCGCGATCACCACGAGAAGCTCTATCAGTGTGAATCCCATTCTATTTCTCAGGGCGCCACGCGAGATTTTTCTCTGACGGTTTCCGAAGGAAGTCGGGAACATGCACAGACAGACACGCCGTGAATGATAGGTTTTTGTTTGTATCCCGGGAGCGTTGTGCATTGCCAGACACCTCAAATGGAAACCGGAATATACCGCCTTTTTTACGGAAAAATAATGCTGTTTTGAATTGATCCTAAAGTCTATTATTAAACCGTTCCTGATAAAAGTCAACACTAAAAATCGAAATTAAGCACGTTATCAATCATGGTTATAATGGAATGATTACGTTTTTACTATTGATTCCGTTACGAAGATGGTTTATCATTATACCATGGTTTTTTGGTGGATTTTTGTAACGGAGAGCGTGTATGCGAACAGCCGTCAGAATCAAGGATATCGCCCAGGACGTGAAGCTTCCCATATCGACTGTGGGAAACATCCTTCGAAACGATTCCCGGTATGATAAGGACGTCCGTCGGCGCGTCATGGAGTCGGCCAAGCGGCTTGGGTATCGTCCCAACATCCTGGCGCGGGGTTTGAAAGGCGGCAGGACGCAGACCGTGGGGATTCTCTTTCCCATGGGGGGTGTGCACAATCCGGGCGAGCTGGTGCAGGGAATCGCCACGAAGGTCAATGATCGTCACTATGCCACCCAGATTGCGGACAGTCGCTATCAGACGGACATCGTCCAGCGCAATCTGCAGGATTATTTGCGGCGTGGCGTGGATGCGGTTGTGATTCAAGTCGTTACAACGATGCGCCTGGAGGAATTCGAGGATTTATTCCAGGCTTTCCGGGCGGTGGTTCTCATTCCGGACCTTCCCCAGAAAACCTCCGCCGATCAGGTCGTCCTGTGTCGTCAACAGGCGATCAACGATGCCGTGGATCATCTGATCCATACAGGACGAAAACACCCGATGGTTCTTGGCCCCCCGGAGTCGGAGATTCTCAAGGTCGAACCGTTCCTTCGCCGTCTGAAGGAACGCGGACTGGCGTTTGAGCGGAAACCGGCGATCTATCACCAAAGCAATCCCGCCTCAACGAGCATGGCCGATGTGGCGTGGGAAGCGCTGGAGACGTATTGTTCGGATTCCGTTCCGTTTGACGCGCTCTTGTGCGGCACGGATGAGACCGCGGTCGCGGCGTACAACTGGCTGGAAAGTCGCGGCAAAAAAGTTCCCGACGACGTAGCCGTGATCGGGTTCAACGACAGCTCCTATTCGAAATTTCTGTTGCCCGCCCTGGCGAGCGTGAACCGGCAGGACGAGGAATTTATTCAGCAAGTGGTGAACATGCTGTTCAATCGCCTGGAGAACCCCGACCTGCCGCCACAGCAAGTGAACATTCAGATGAAATTTGTGTACCGGACTTCGGCGGGATAATCCAATGAGGAAAAACCCCACAATCCTGAACGGGTGTGGGGTTTTTCCCGGTACAAACCCAGGTTTGTACCATCAACGATTGGAGAACCTGCTACTGTTCTCTTGTCGTCCGATCTATCTACCCGCGACGGCGAAGGACGAAGCCCAGGCCGCCCGCGATCAATAAACCCATCGTCGCCGGTTCGGGAACGGTTTCCAGCCGCACCAGGCTGTAGTTGGCGCATCCCGTGCTGTTTTTATCGCCCGATCCGAAGGTAAAATCGGGTGTATAGGTGCTGCCGGTGGGATACGGCGCCACGCCGACCAGATCACTCGCCAGGGGATTTCCATCGACGGACAGGTCGTAATCGCCGTCGGCGTCGCTGTCGTCAAGGATATACGTGTGATACCCGTTTCCGTATCCGTCCAGCGTGTACACGCTCCCGCCGTACACGGACAGAATGGGATCGCCGTCCGCCTCTGAACCGAAGGTCAGCTGCCAGTTCCTGGTGGTTGATTTGAATCGAAAGAAAATACATGGCGTAACGGGAGATCCGTCTCCAACGACACGCATGGACAACGTAAGCTTACTTCCCATGCTCGCCATGTCCGCCAAATCCTGGGAACTGGGATTATACATATACCGGAATTCCGCGCCCGTCGCATAGCCGGTTACGTTGTCGTGTACCATCCAGGCATCGACGCCGTAACTGCCGTCCGGGCTGAGTGGGCCATACGTCACACTGGTTGACGAGGGATTCATCACAAACCCCTCCGTGACCGGATCGGTTGCCCCGACGTGTTCAACAATGACCGTCGCCGGCGCCGCTACGCATAGACAGAGCAATACTGCTAAACATGTCACCCGTTTTAGTGTCGTACTCACCATGATCGCTCTCCTTTCTTCATTTGCATTGAAATACTGCGCTTTCCGAGGGACCACATTATTAATAATTTAATTTAATAACGTGCTCAACTTGAATATATAATAACCGATAACGTGCTCAATGGCAATATGTATTTTCGCTTTCTTTCAAAAAAACCGTTGAGTTCGAGAATGGAAGGGAAGCTGTTTTTGAGACTAAATCAAATGCAAGTGATTTATTTAGAGCAAGATAGAATGATTCCCGCGAAGGTTTCCCGTGGAACATCGGGTTTGCCGAATCACTTTTGGGGTATTTTCTCCGAAAACATATCGTTCGACAATGAATTCGTCTCAATACCCATCATGGGCGCGACGAGTCGGGCGATGTAATTAGTCGCCGCTGCCGCGAAATGGCCGCCGATATTGCCCGTTGGGATCATGCCCAACCGCCAGCGAAGCGGCACGAGATTTTCGCCGGCCGGGCCAAGATGGCCGACCATTCCCTGCGAGGGAACGTGCTTCCGGTCGGCGGTTCCGAAGATCAACGTTCCGAGTCCCACGATGACGACGTCGAAAACGCAGGACGACACGACGAACGCGCCGCGCACGTGTCGGCAGGCGGGACGAAGATCGCGCCACGGGTTGATCGCACCGGCGAGTGTGGCCACACTCTCCACCTGCACGTCGTCCGGCAGCAGTTCCAGCGCCCGCGTGGCGATATACGCGCCGCAGGAATATCCCATCAGCCGGATCGGTAGATCGGGATGGGCGCGTTTCTCCTCGGTGATGCAATCGGCCAACCGTTGCGCCTGATTCTCCAGCATGCGGTGGTCCATGATGGCCGGCAAGACCAGCCACGCCCGCCAGGCGCCATGCCATCGCCAGTAGCGAAATTCGCCAAGAAATCCGGCCTTTCGCAAACCCGCCTGACAGGCGCGTCGTCCCCAGGGAATGCTCAGCCACCGAATCGACTCGACGAAAAACACCACGCCATGACGCGCGTCGCCGTTCGGCAACGGTTTGGCGAACCATTCCGCCCCGCCGCGCGTCACGACGAACCAGCCGATCCAACTCCCCGCGACGCCGAGAAACAGGTATAGATAAATCATTCCGCCGGATACCTTCGCGTTGTATTGACTCTTTCCAGAAAGGGAAGTATATCGCTCCCGCCCGTCGTCGAAAACAAATTCTCCAAGCGAACCTTGTAAGGGAGTGTTTTTTAAGTGGCGAGGGAACCGTGGATTTGGGATAATAATGAACTTGGTATTCGGCCCGTTTTTCCGGGCGGAATGGTGCGTTGATACCCCCGGAGTCACCGTAAAACATTTGGGGTGATTCCTTGCGAGAATGGAAGGTGCGGACGTGGCCAGGGAACAGGCCGACAACGAAACTTCGCCGCCAAGCGGCAAGTATGACGAGGCGCAGATCAAGGTCTTAAAGGGTCTGGAGGCGGTGCGGAAACGCCCGGGCATGTACATCGGCGACACGACCACGCGAGGCCTGCATCACCTGGTCTGGGAAATCGTCGACAACGCCATCGACGAGGCGATGGCGGGGCGGTGCAGCAATATTACCGTGACGGTGCATCCGGACGATTCGGTCACCGTGACCGACGACGGCGTGGGGATTCCCGTGGGCATGCACCCCACGGAGAACGTTTCGACGCTGGAGGTGGTGTTCTGCCGGCTTCACGCGGGTGGGAAATTCGACCACGGCGTGTACAAGGTCTCCGGCGGGCTGCACGGCGTGGGCGCGTCGGTCGTCAACGCCTTGAGCGAATGGCTGGAAGTCGAAGTCTGCCGCGACGGGGAAGTGTATCACATGGCCTTCGAGCGCGGGCAGAAGAAAAGCGACATCAAGAAGGTCGGCAAGAAGAAGAAGTCCGGCACGAAAGTCACCTTCCGACCCGACGGGGAAATGTTCCCCGACACGTCCGTTCGATACGAGGTGCTCGCCACGCGCCTGCGGGAACTGGCGTACCTTAACGAAGGCGTCTGCATCAAACTGACCGACGAGCGATCCGAAAAGGAAGACGTTTTCCAGTACAATAAGGGGTTGCTGGCGTTCGTGCAGCACCTCAACGAGGATAAAACCATCCTCTCCAAGCCCATTCGCATCACGAAGGAAGACGATGAATCGCGCCTGATGTGCGACATCGTGATCCAGTACAACGACGGATACAATGAAACGGTCTTTTCGTTCGCGAACAACATCAACACGCTCGAGGGCGGCACGCACCTGTCGGGATTCCGCGGCGCGCTGACGCGAACGATGAACGCCTACGCCAAGAAAGCCAAGCTGCTCAAGAACGAGAAGAATCCCACCGGCGACGACCTGCGCGAAGGGTTGACCGCGATCGTGTCCGTGAAGGTGCCCGAACCGCAGTTCGAGGGACAGACCAAGACCAAGCTGGGCAACAACGAGGTGGAAGGTTTCGTCACGCAGGTGGTCAACGAGCAGCTCGGCGCGTGGATGGAAGAACACCCCACGGAAGCGAAGCGCCTTGTCAACAAGACTCTCCAGGCGATGCAGGCTCGTGAAGCGGCCCGCAAGGCCCGCGACCTGACGCGCCGCAAGGGCGCGCTGACCAGCGGTTCGCTGCCGGGCAAACTCGCGGACTGCCGGTCCAAGGACATGCACACGACGGAAGTGTTCCTCGTCGAGGGCGACTCCGCCGGCGGGTCGGCCAAGCAGGGACGCGACAGCAACACCCAGGCCATCCTGCCCCTGCGCGGGAAAATTCTCAACGTCGAGAAGGCCCGGCTGGACAAGATCCTCAACTTCAACGAAATCCAGACGATCATCTCCGCGATGGGCACGGGCATCGGCGAGGACGAGTTCGACCTGGAAAAACGGCGGTATAACAAAATCATCATCATGACCGACGCCGACGTGGACGGCAGCCACATCCGCACGCTGCTGCTGACGTTTTTCTACCGTCACATGAAGCCGCTGATTTCCAACGGCCACGTGTTCGTCGCCCAGCCGCCGCTGTACCTGGTCAGCCGCAAGAAACACAAGGAGTACGTCCGCGACGAAGGCGAGATGCGAAAAACCCTCGCGAAACTCGGCCTGGAGGGCACGACGCTGGAAATCCGCGACACGACCCGTCCGGACCTGGAGATGATTTCCTCCTTCACCGGCGCGAAACTGGCGGAACTGCTGGGTTTGCTGGACGAGTTGTCGGAAAAAATCCGCATCCTCGAGCGACGCGGGCTTTCGTTCGACCTGCTGATGGACAGCCGCACGAAGGAGGGACAACTGCCCTCCCACTGGATCCTGATGAACGGAAAGAACATTTTCTTCCCCTCGCAGGCGAAGTTCGACGAGTTCATGGCCAAGCGCGCCGACAAGCTCGTGGACGAGGAAGACGCGGAGAACGGGCGAAACGGCGAAACGTCCGCCGACGAGGAAGAAGCTCAGGCCAACCTGCGTCGCGTGCAGAAGCGCGCCGAACTGCATGAAGTCCGGGACATCGAGAATATCATCGGAAAACTCAAAAGCCGCGGCGTGAGTATCGAAGATTATTTTCTCGAACGGGAAGAATCCGTCACGGGTGAATTGACGCCGGCGAAATACGCCCTCCGCAATGAGGACGAAGTCGTGGAAATCGAAAACGTCGCGGGAATCGCGCCGGGCATTCGCGACCTGGGCGCCCGCGGTATGGAGATCAAACGTTTCAAGGGACTGGGCGAAATGAACGCCGAGGAACTCTGGGAAACCACCATGGACCCGTCAAAACGCGTGCTGCTCCGCGTGCGTTCGGAGGAAGCCGAGGAGGCCGAGCGCATGTTCAGCCTTTTAATGGGCGACAACGTGGAACGCCGCCGCCAGTTCATCGAAGAAAACGCGCTGAGCGTGAAAAACCTGGACGTGTAGTCAACGGGAAAATGTATCTGCTTGGCGGGGCTCTGTCCCGCCAGGTCTTCAACGAGTTTCTATCCTTCCCCGCGGGAGGTGAGGATCGCGTTAAGGTGGCTGACGAGGTTCACGCCCTTGTTGGTCAGGTCGAGTTTCTGGCGGATGTGTTCGCGGTGCCGGCTGACCGTGCTGGGGGAAATGTGCAGGATGTGGGCGATTTCCTTGCTGGACAGTCCCCGCCGGATCATGTCGCAGACGCGCAGTTCCGCCGGCGAGAGATTCTGGAACGCGCGGGACACCTTGTCCACAAACGGCGAGGTGATTTCCTCCAGGTTGAACCGAAGCATATCGACCAGGCGCTGGTGTTTCCGGGACAGGCGGCTGTGCAGGTCTTCCAGGATCGGCAGGATGACGGTATCGACGTTGTTCTGCATCGCCTGGGCGATTTCGCGTTTTTCGTCCTGGATGCGGGCCATCAGTTCCCGCATGGCGATATTGGATTCGTTCAGCGCCTGGCGTTCCTTCTGAAGCTCCCGATCCGCCTCGACGCGGTGGATGATTCCCGCCAGTCGTTCGGCGACCGCGTTTAAGAGGCGTCGTTCCTCCCAGGTGAAGGGTCCGTCGTCGGCGCCGGGCATCTTGCGGCGGTAATACACCTCCACCTGTCCGACGGAACGTCCGTCCACCGGAATCTCCGCGCGCAGTTTCCAGGGGGAGCGACGAAAGTTCCGGGAGGTATATTGACGATTCCGCACGGTGACGCTTCCGCAGGCGACATCGGGATGTTGCCAGGAAGCCGGCAGCAGCTCCACCACCTTCTGGAGTATCTCCTCCAGCGAACCCCGGTGCACTTCCACCAGTTCCGTGATCTGCAGAAGACAGTTGAGTTCCTTCGCCCGGCTGGAGAAGGCGATTTCCATTTCCTTTCGCCGCGTGATATCACGGGAGGAGGTCAGCAGTCGAACCACGAGTTCCTTCTCGTCGCGAATGGGCACGGTGTCGGATTCAAACCACAGGTATTGCCCGTTTTTATGGCGAACGCGGTAGATCAGGCGACTGATCGATCTGCCGTTGCCCGCGGCGGCGGTGATATGACTCAGAACCATCTCGCGGTCTTCCGGATGGTACAGGCGCGTGGGCGGAAGATGTTCCAGCTCTTCCGGTGTGTATCCCAGCAGGAGGCGGCAGGAAGGGCTGACGTACATCATTCGGCCGTTGGGGCTCTGCAGGCAGATCAGGTCGCGCGTGTTTTCCGCCAGCAAACGGAAGCGCTCCTCGCTTTCCCGCAGGGCCTCCTCGGCTTGTTTGCGCTTCGTCACATCCCGTCCGACGGCGAAGAAAATTCCGGCGTCACAGGGAGGCGAGACGGACCAGGACGTCCAGTGATAGCTTCCGTCCCGGCAGAGCAGGCGTGCTTCAATGTCCTGCGTCACGACATTGGGATCCTCCGGGGATCGGGATAAAATCGTCCGGGCCTTCTCCAGGTCGTCCCGATGAACGAAATCCAGGGCCTGACGCGAGACCAGATTCTTTTCCGAGGAACCGAGGAATCGGGCGAACGCGGGGTTCACGCGGGAAAACCGTCCGTCGGCGTGCAGAATGCACATGAAATCTTCGGAAAGGCGAAAATACTGATCCAGTTGCTCTTCGGCCTGTTTGCGCTGCGTGATATCCCGCACGGAAATCAACCAGCAGGTTTTCCCGTCCATCGTGAAGGGGTCCGCGGACAAAAGACCGATTCTCACCTCGCCGGATTTCATGCGAAAAGGACATTCCACTTCGCGGAGAACCTGATCCTTTCGACGCGGGTTGACGAACTTTTCCTGCCGCACCTCCTCGGAAACCATCCCCAGTTCCGCGATGGTTTTTCCGATCACTTCACCGCGTTGAAACCCGGTGTCCCGCAGAAAAGCGTCGTTGACCTCCACAAACTGTCCGTTGTCCAAATTGATCATTAAAGGAATCGGATTGGAGTAAAACGCCTTGGAGAACATCTCCTCGCTCTGGCGCAGCGCGTGTTCGGTCATCTTCCGCCAGCGCACGTCCCGAACGAAGGCGATCGAGGCGATCTGTCCGCGCCACATCATACCCGTCGAAGCCACCTCGACCGGAATGATCGTGCCGTCCTTTCGCACCATCGAAGTTTCATACAGATGCGGCGTGGCGTCGCCGGCCAGACGCTCCTGAAGCCGGCGCGTCAATTCATCGCGCTGCTCTTCCGGAAGAAGATCCCGCAGGCTCAATCCCAGCAGTTCCTCCCGGCTGTATCCGGTGAGCGCCTCCGCCTGCCGATTGACGTATTGGTGGGAAGCGTCATTGTCCGCCACGAAGATGGCTTCTCCGGCGTTGTTCACCATCGTCTCGAAGTCCGCGCAGGTGCTTTGAAGCGTTTCCCGGAGGTTTTGGGATTCCGTGTCGTCCCGAAGCAGGGAAAGACACGCCGGGACGTCTCCCGTTCGATCCAGCGGAATCGCCTTTCCGCGAAACCACGTTCCGTCGGCGGGATCCTGGAATTCCACCGTGACGGTTTCCCCGGCCGACACGCGATCGATCCGGCACCAGGGGCAGGGCTCGTCGCGGTGGAATAATACTCGGTGACACACCTCGCCCACGGCGTTGTTTCCGATCCGCTCCACGGCGCGAGGATTGAGAAACTCGATACGATGATCCGACGAGATGATATACCCCAGTCCGTCGAACGCCTCCAGAACGGCGGTGAAACGCGACTGCTGCTCCCGGAGCTGCTGATGGCGCAACTCCAGGGCCGCTCGCGTTTCCTGCAACGTTCGGATGGCGTCTTCGTCGGTCAATCGAATACTCCCCCGCCCTGACGGGCGTTTTCCCGAACGGAAAACACATTCCCACGAGAATGCCGTACGTGGTCATACTGTAAAATGCTTACGGGAGTATTCTAAATCCAATACGGAAAAATGCAAGTAAGACTCGCCGCCATTACCCTCCGTTCTCCATCCCATTTGGATGAAACGAACGCTTTTGGTTTCGACGAACTTTTACCGTCGCGTTTTATTTTCCCTCGAAGTGATATGTCCGATACAATACCCCCATGGCCGATTTTGCCCGGGACATCGAAACCTTCCAACAAACCTACCGCGCCGTAGTGGAGCAGGTGCGAAAGGTGATCGTCGCGCGGCAGGCCGTCATCGACGAAGTCCTCGCCTGCCTGTTCGGCGGGATGCACTCGCTGCTTGAGGGCGTGCCGGGGATCGGCAAGACGCGACTCGTCCGCACACTGGCTGCCGCGCTGCACCTGTCCTTCCGCCGCGTGCAGTTCACGCCCGATCTCATGCCCGCGGACATCACCGGAACGGAAATTCTGCGCCTCTCGCCCGACGGCGGCAAGGCCTTCGTCTTTCAACCCGGGCCGATCTTCGCCAACGTCGTCCTCGCGGATGAGATCAACCGCGCCACGCCCAAGACGCAATCGGCCCTGCTGGAAGCGATGCAGGAACGGACCGTCTCCGTCGCGCGCGTCACCCACGAGTTGCCCTCGCCGTTCATCGTCCTGGCGACGCAGAATCCCATCGAGATGGAAGGAACCTATCCTTTACCGGAAGCCCAACTCGACCGCTTCGGCCTGAAGATCGTGTTGGATTCGCCGTCGCAAGAGGAACTCTCGGAAATCCTTGCTCGCACAACGGGTTCGGAAATCCCCGCCGTCAAACCCGTCGCCGGCGCGGAAGAGATCGACGCGATGAAATCCACCGTCCGCCGGATGCCCGTCGCGTCGCACGTGCGGGATTATGTAGCCCGGTTGGTCGTCGCCACGCACCCGGATCATCCCGCCGCGCCGCCGTTGGTGAAATCCTACGTCCGTTACGGCGCCAGTCCGCGCGGGGCGCAGGCGATTCTGCAGGCCTCCAAGGTCGCCGCGGCCCGCGAAGGCAGAAGCAACGTCGCCAACGACGACGCCCGCCAAACCGTCCCCCCGGCCTTGCGCCACCGCCTGATCCTGAACTTCGAAGGGCAGGCCGACGGAATTCGCGTCGAAGACATCCTCACGCAACTGCTCGAACACGTCCAACCACAATCCTGAAACAACAACAGGTATCTTCAACCTATGCTGATTGACACGCACGCACATTTGTCGCACGGAAAACTTCGTCAGCAGGCCGACGAAGTCGTCGCCCGCGCGAAGGAGGCGGGGGTGGGAGCGATCCTCTGCGCCGCCGGCGACCTCGCCGAAGCGAAAACCGCCCTGGGACTGGCGCGACGGATCAACGGCGTGTTCTGCACCGCCGGCGTGCATCCGCACGTGGCGAAAGACGTAGCCGACGATTACCTTACGCAGCTCGAAGAACTTCTCGCCAAACCCGAATGTCTGGCGATGGGAGAGATCGGCCTGGATTATCATTACGATTTCTCCCCCCGCGACGCCCAGCGGCGCGTATTCGCGGAACAGCTCGCCCTGACGAAGCGGCTGGGCTGCGGCGTTGTGATCCACACGCGCGAAGCTTTCGACGATACGATGGAAATTCTTACCACCTGCGGTGTTGATGGTACGAAGGTCGTGTTTCACTCCTTCACCGGAGGCCCAGCCGACGCGAAGCGGGCGCTGGACTTCGGCGCGACGCTGAGCTTCAGCGGTATCGCGACGTTCAGGAGCGCCGACGACATTCGCGAGTCGGCCTTGCTCGCGCCGGCGGATCGCATCCTCGTGGAGACGGACTGCCCGTACCTGTCCCCCGAACCGGTGCGAAAGCAACCCGTCAACGAACCGGCGAACGTCGTTCACGTCGCGCGACACCTGGCCGAACTGCGCGGCTGTGATTTCAAGGAATTCGCAAAGCAAACCACCCAAAACGCCCAACGCCTCTTTCCGGGTTTGGTGATATAAAGTAACGCCTTCAATCGTCGCTTCGACTATTGTGGGTGCTTCGGGGAACTATTGACGACTTGCGCATGGTGGGATAGGATGAATCCGTGGAGAACGAAACCATGGGTGTGGATGAACAAACCATTCAGGAAATCGTACAGAGGATTTTGTCCGTCGCGCAGCCGGACAAGATTATCCTGTTCGGTTCGGCCGCCACGGGGGAAATGACCCGCGACAGCGACATCGACCTGCTGATCGTGGAATCCGACCCGGGCCATCCTCGGAAGGAAAGTACACGAATTCGTACCCGTCTTCGCGGGATGGGGTATCCATTTGACGTGGTCGTTATCGCCACGGATTGGTTTGAAGCCAGCAAAAACGTCATCGGCGGCATCGCTTATCCTGCCAACAAGTACGGAAAGGTAATCTATGACGCCGCCTGAGGGGATGTATCTTTTCGCCTGAAAGGCGTAAATATATCAGCCCAGGGCATCGCCCTGGGTAAAAGATGCAAATAATATCATAGCCCTGCAAGGGCGCTACAATTCGCACCGGTTTGAATTTTAATTTTTTTGGATGGAAAGAAATGGGAAAAAAGCGGGTTTTTATTCTTGGGGCGGGTTTTTCAAAACAAGCAGGATTACCTCTTTCCACAGAATTGACCTCCCTTGTTCTGGATGGGCCGAGACTGAAAGAAATCGATGACTTGCAAGAATGGTTGGCCGATTTTAAATCCCGCCTAGCGGATATGGAAGGAACGGACAAAGATTTCCAACTCAACATCGAGCAGTTAATGGATTTTGCCGAATACGACATAGAACTCCGACGTATGTGGCAACAATTATGTCCGGTTGGTCGAACATGGGGTGAAACTTCATGGGAATTAGCTGAGGGTATTTCCGCTTGGCTACATTACATAAATGAAGATATTGTTCATGCCATTTGGGATGCACAGAATGGGGCTGATTTGAAAGCTATATGCAAATTTGCCGACCATCTATCATCCGACGATACGGTTATAACATTTAACTACGATACGTTGGTTGAATCGGCATTGTCCCAAAAAAAACAGCCTTGGAATCATGGATTAAATGACCATGAAAACGGTGGTGTCGCCGTCTTGAAAATGCATGGTTCTATCGACTGGATTCTTTTAGAACGCAAACCGGAGGATGAATTGGAGAAGTTCACAAAACTTTTTTCTAAAAAGGATAGCAATGTAGAGGATCATAGTGCTCCGCCCCCTAAAGAAGAATTTGAATACTTGTGGGAATTATGGCGTGCTAATGATACGCAAGTTCTTGATGCAATAATGAAAAGGCACGAAACAGGACTCAGCCATTTTAAATATATTATAGGGCTTGCCGGTTTGGGGCGTCAAAAAACTTTGCACACATTACCCGGTACTGCACAGGTCTGGCGGAATGCATTTCAGGCTTTGCATAAAGCCCATGAAGTGTACGTGATCGGTTTTTCAATGTCGCCTTATGACAGTATGGCTCGATTCCATTTAACGTCGGTAATTCATGCTCGTAAGAGTCCGCTTGAAAGAACTGTGATTATCAATCCGTCAGCTTTATCCCTTAAAAAAAATTATCATGTCGTTTTCGGCGATCCTTTGGTACTCATTGATAAAATGGCAGAAGACATTGATTGGGGGAAAATCCTGGTTCATACAAATTAAGCGGGTAGATCACGCAACTTGTTGAACGCGTAATGCCCAGAAATAAATAATCGCGTGCAACGAGTTGCACGCCTACAAATCATCCCTCGCGGATTTCGTCGAGGAGCGATTGGTAGAAATTCGCGAGTTGTTCGGCGGGGATGTCTTTCAGGGCGGGATCTTCCTTTCCGTCGATGAATTCTTCCACCGTCCGCCGGCCCAGCGCGGCGAATCGGCGGAGTTGCTGGACGTTTTGAAAAGCCCGCTCCAGGTGTCCGTCGTGGGAATCGAGGCAGTAGTTGATGACGAAATGTTCCAGGTCGACCATCGTGAGATTTTCGCGGTGTTCCAGCGGAACATTCGGCCGGCGCGTCATCGCCTCCAGCAGTTCGCGGTTGGCATGAAGGTCTTCTTCCCGGGCCTGGCGACGCCGGCGCTCGTCGTCCTCGTCCAGCGGCGAAAGGGGAATCAGATCGTCCTCGTTGGGTTCATTCGGGTGCATGGTCATTCGCCGATGATTTTCACCAGCAGGCGTTTCCGGCGCTTGCCGTCGAATTCATAATAGAAGATATGCTCCCACGGGCCAAGGTGCAACTGCCCGTCGGTAATCGCCACGACGACCTCCCGCCCCATGACCTGCCGTTTCATGTGGGCGTCGGCGTTGTCCTCGTAGCCGTTGTGACGGTACTGGCTGTGCGGCTTTTCGGGGGCGAGTTTTTCCAGCCAGACTTCGTAGTCGTGGTGCAAACCCGATTCGTTGTCGTTGATAAACACCGACGCGGTAATGTGCATCGCGTTGACGAGCACCAATCCCTCCCGCACGCCGCTTTCGGCGACGAGTCGTTCGACCTCGTCATGAATCGAAACAATCGCCCGCCGCGCGGGAACCTCCATCCAGATTTCCTTCGTCAGCGATTTCATGCTCACCTCCGGGAAGATTTGACCACAGAGGCGCAGATGTCACAGAGAAGAGGATAGAAGCGAGGAGTTGGAAGCTAATAATTCATAACTCCAAAACCATAAATCATAATTTCTTCCTCTGTGTTCTCTGCGTCTCTGTGGTCAGGAATTCTTAGCTTTTCTCTTTCAACACGTCGATCAGGATATCGAGTCCTTGGTGCAGCACGTCGGTTTCGATGGTCAGCGGAGGGGCGAGGCGCAGGACGTTGTTCTTCGCGAGGCAGACGATCAGCCCTTTTTCCAGGCAGGCCATCATCACGTCCTTGACGGCGACGGCCTCCGCCAGCGCCATGCCGATCAGAAATCCCTTCCCTCGCAGGTCCGATACGCAACCGAGTTTCGCGTCGCGGAGGGTTTGCAATACCTCCGCGCCAAGCGTCTCGGCGCGCGTGACGAGGTCTTCGTCCTCGATAAGTTTCATCGCGGCAGCGCCCGCCGCGGCGCAGACGGGCGCTCCGCCCATCGTGCAGCCGTGCGTTCCGGGAGCCAGTATGTCCGCCCACTTCGGCGCGGCTACACAAGCCGCCACGGGCAGACCGCCGCCGATCGCCTTGGCGAGGGTCATCACGTCCGGCTCGATGCCGTAATGCTGGTACGCGAACCATTTGCCCGTTCGCGCCGGTCCGCACCAGACTTCGTCACACACCAGCAGCAGGTTCTTCTCGTCGCAGAGTTTTCGCAGGCCTTGCATGAACTCCACGGTGGGGAGGTTCACCCCGCCCTCGGCCTGGATCGGCTCGATGAACACCCCGGCGGTGTCTTTGTCGATGGCGGCTTCCACGGCGGCAAGATCGCCGTAGGGAACCTGAATATTGCCGGGCAGCATCGGCTCGAACCCAAGCTGGAACGACGGCGGCGTGAGGCTCAGCGCCCCCATCGTTCTGCCGTGGAAGCAGTTCACGAAGCTGATGATCTTGTACGGGCCGTCGGCTTTTCTTTCTCCACCCCGGGCCGCCAGGCGCACGAGTTTCAGTGCGGCTTCGTTGGCTTCGGCGCCGCTGTGGCAGAAGAACACCTTTCCGCCGAAGGCGTGTTTCGTGATGCGCTCCGCCAGGTCGATCTGCGGGGCGCTGAACAGCAGGTTGCCGTGGGCCTGCAGCATCGCGGCCTGCTCCCGGATCGCTTCGACGATTTTGGGATGACAGTGCCCCGCCACTCCGCACGCGCCGAAACCCGGGAAAAAGTCGATATATTCCTTGCCGCTTGCGTCCCGGAGTTTCGCGTTCGCTCCGCGCGCCGCCGACATCGGCAGTCGGCCGTAGTTTTCGATCAACACCGCCTGCCCGGCGGCCACCATGTCCTGTTGTACGCTCATCCGTCTGCTCCTTCAAAAAGCGAGATGATGGTTGTACGTCGTTGAAGGCCTTGCGTCAAGATGTGTCACGCAGCCGTGGACGTTTTTTCAAGTCGTGGCACCTTCAACCGTCGCTTCGACGGTTGTGGGTGCTTGTTTTCTTGCTGCCTGCTCCCCACTCCCCGCTGCCTGCTCCCAAAGCACCCACAAGCGAGAAGACTCGCTTGAAGGTGCCACGTTTTCCGTCAACGGGTTTTTCCCTGGCCGGGGCGTTTCTTTTCGCCGATACATGCCGTATAGTAACAGGATAAGCGTTTTGCAGGAGCGTAGTATGAAGATCTGGCTGGACGGACAACTTTTCGAGAAGGACGACGCGAAGATTTCGGTCTTCGATCACGGGTTGCTCTACGGGGACGGTGTGTTCGAGGGTATCCGTGTCTACAGCCGTAAGATCTTCCAGTCGCGGGCGCACCTGGACCGGTTGTTTTACTCAGCCGACAAGATTCGCCTGAAGATTCCGTACACCCGCGAGGAACTGCTGGCGGCGATGTACGAGTGCGTCGAAGCCAACGACATCACCAACGGCTACTGCCGCCTGGTCGTGACGCGCGGCGCGGGGAACCTGGGCCTGAATCCGTTCATCTGCAAGAAGGCGTCCACGTTCGTCATCATGGACCAGTTACGGATGTACACGGACGAGATGTACGAAAACGGCATGGCGGTCATCATCGCCAAGAGCGTGCGTCGCCCCGCCGCGAACGTGCTCGATCCGAGCATCAAGAGCCTGAACTACCTCAACAACATCATGGCCAAGATCGAATGCGTGGACGCCGGCGTGCTGGAAGTGCTCATGCGCAACGACAGGGGCGACATCTGCGAAGCCTCCGGCGACAACGTGTTCCTCGTGAAAAACGGCGTGGTGAAAACCCCGCCGCCGGACGCGTGCATCCTGCTGGGCGTCACCCGGGGCGTGGTGCTGCATTTGGCGCGGCGGGAAGGATTGCCCGTCGAGGAAACGCAGATCGCCCCGCAGGACGTTCTGGAAGCCGACGAGTGCTTTTTAACCGGCACGGGCGCCGAAGTGATCGCCGTGACGAAAGTCGACGACAAAACCATCGGCGACGGAAAAGTAGGCCCGATCACCCGACAACTGCTAACCGCCTTCCGCGCGTTCGTCCACACCGACGAAGAAGTACCCTATGGATCGTAAATGACGAATTTCTAGACACTGTAGCAACGTTACAGGGAACATGTTATCCAGCCCTTGCATAATGGAGCGTTTTGGTCGTTTGCCATCGGCCTTGCGTTTG
>JAFGJE010000096.1 GCA_016929245.1 Phycisphaerae bacterium | reverse complement strand
TCGCTACAGCCAACTGATGGAAGGGCTGTTCAACCGGGACATTTTGCTGAATCGCAAAATGCTCTCGGAAATCGCCATCGCCGACCCAGCCGCCTTCGACGCCATCGCCGCGGCTGCCTGCGGCGCGGAGGCGATGAAGAAAACCCCCGTGTCATCCTGAGCGAAGCGCAGCGAAGTCGAAGGATCCCACGGGCAGCTACCCGTGAGGTCCTTCGACTTCGCTCGAAGACTCGCTCCGCTCAGGATGACAACTTGGGCTGTTGGAGAAAATCCGTAAGAGTCAAATCCCGCGATTTTTTTTCAGATGGGCGCGAATTTCCCGTTCCAGACGATCTGGATATGTCCGCGCCCATTTTTCGCGGGCGGCCCGGGCGTCCCGCGCGAAGGCGTCGATCTGATATGATTCCTATTCCAGCAATCGCTTTGCCTTCACGGAGAGGGGCGATTCCCGGTAGTCGTTGACCAGACGCTCCAGCGTTTGTCTGGCGGGTTTGTTTTGACCGACGGCATGATAGGCCCGGTAGGCCTGCATCAGCAGGTTCGGGGCGTGGAGACTTTGGGGGTTGACCTTCACGAGCGTCTCGGCGAGTCGGGCGGCCTGGAGGTATTGCTTCTCCGCCAGGAGCAGTTCCACGCGGAGCATTGTGGAGTACCCCTCCAGTTTGTCAGCCGGGAGGGCCTGTTCCCATTGATCCAGCGCATCCCGTGCGGCGGAGTAATCCCGCGTGTTGAGATACGCTTCCGTCCGTCGGGCGAAATCCCCCCGCGCGATCGCGGGAGTATTTTTCGCGATGTCTTCATCGACGCCGGCCTGGTTGTAGGCCTGTCGCGCCTTTTCGCGGTCGCCTTTGACGCGCCACGCGTCGCCCAGCGCGATCCTCGCGCGGCGAAGTATCGCGGGTCGATTGGCCGCCTTTTCGAGGACGCGTTGAATGATCGTCATCACTTCGTCGGGTTTCCGCAAAGGTTCCAGCAATACATCCGCCGCTCGTAGGAGCATATCCTCCGAAATGTCAGGTTGCTTCGACATCGAGGCCGCGTGTTGCAGCGCCGCGACGGCGTTTCGGGCGTCCGCGAATTTTTCCGTCGCCAGCAGCGATTCGACGTGGATCGGCAGAACCGTTTGGATGCTCTCCGCGTCGGCTTGCTTGCGTTGAAGGAATATCTCGCAGGTTTTGCGGAGGTTTTCGTCGTCTCGCGCTCGTTGGAAGAGCACAGCCGCTTCGGCGTTGTCGCGCGGGGACAGTTTAGAAAGGTCGTATGTCGCCGTCAGCTTCGCGTACTCGCCCAGGCGTTCCAGTTGGTTCATCCACCGTTGCGACCAGGGACGGTCGATTTCCACACGGTGCGTCATTTCCATGGGCCTGCCCAGCCCCTGCGCGGTGAGTTTGATCGTATAAACGCCCGGCGTGAGGAAGACGTGCTGAATGTTTTGCCCCTCCCCCGACAGACCGTCGCCGAATTCCCATCGCCATTGAATCCCGTGCTCGCCGCGCCCCTGAATTCGCGAGACGAAATCACGGCGCTGGTAATAGCGGTTGCGACAGAAGACTTCCCCGCCGGGGCGAACCGCGAAATCGACGTTCACCGCCCTGCCTCGCTTCTCGATGACCCCGGGCAACCCCTGGCGAACCGGCGTGACGGCGCCGGCGTCGACGCGACTCCATTTTCGCCCGGGTGGCTGCCACACGACGACCGCGATCGGATCGCCCCAGGGACTCACGTGCAGAAACGTCAGCTTATGCAAGCCGGCGGTCAGGTTCACTTTTCCGCGACAAACGACGCGCCACTGCGGGCCGTGCCATCCGCCGTTGCGGACGACCAGCGCGTCGTCAACCCAGAGAAACGAGGCGTTCATGCTGGACGTGGCGAATTCATATTCCCCCGCTTGCGGCGCGACGATCCAGGCGGTGTACAGGCCTACGATATTTTGACCCGCGCCGAAGGGATTGCATCCCTGGAAGATGTCGGCCGCGAACTCCGCGCCGAGGGCGGGTTTGCTTTTGGCGAGTTGAAGCGTCCGGAGCGCCTGTTGGGGGGTGTTCGCCCTGCCGTCGGTATAAGGCCACATCTCGATGAGCACGCCGCGTTGAATGTCCAGCCGGGTTTTCGTCGCTTCGACGTTGGGATTGCCGAAATACACGTAATACTTCGGAACGCCCGTCTGCAAGGCGAACGCGACGCGACAGCGATCCCCCGGCCCTGTCATCAGGATTCGATGCGGCACGACCTTGCCGCGTGACGTCACCACGCGAACGTCTCGGTCGTCGGCTTGCATGAATCCGCCGTGATGAAACGTCACCACGCCCACGTCGTCGCCGGCCAAGCCGGTGGGTGTATTTTCTCCCCGTTTTCCCGCCGGAAACGTAACTCCCACGCGATATTCCCAGGCGCCGCGCCACCACGTGCCCGCCTCGGCGCACGGGCCGAAGATCGTCGCCAACAGCAGCATTCGGATTGTGTTCCTGCCCGTCATGCGGATAATAGGATATTCTACTTCCCGCGATGGGAAATGGAATGAACAATCGCATGACATCACAATCCCGAAAATTCGACGCCGTGATCTTCGACATGGACGGCACGCTGATCGAGCCGCTGCTGGACTTCCAGGCGATCCGCGCGGAGTTGGGCGTCGCGCCGGAGGAGGGTGTGCTGGAAGCGATTGATCGTCGGCCGGCGGAGGAAAAACAGAAGGCCCACGCGCGACTCGTGGAAATTGAAGTCGCCGCCGCCCGGAACGCGAAGCTGCTGCCCGGCGCGGAGGAGGTGGTCTCGAGAGTTCGTTCGGCGGGGATGAAAACCGCCCTGCTGACGCGCAACACGCGCGAGGCGATGAATCTTGTGCTGGCGAAGCATCCGTCGCTGACGTTCGACCTGGCGATGAGTCGCGAGGACGGTTCCGCGAAGCCCGAACCGGATGGAGTGTACCAGGCCTGCGAAGCCCTCGACGTTTCGCCGGAGCGAACCTGCTGTGTCGGGGACTACCGATATGATATCATGGCCGCCAACGCCGCCGGCGCCACGAGCGTGCTGCTGACGACGTTGCGCGATCGGCCTGACTTTCACGAATGGGTTAACCTGGCGGACTATCGCATCGACCGGCTGACTGAATTGTACGAAATTCTGGATTTATGTTGATTGCCTGGTGGAGCATGTCTATGGCATTCGCGTAAACTTAATCTGCCATAGCATACCGGATACTATTAGCATCGCGGCGACATGCCGAATAAAAGTTGATCAAATAGGTTTTGAAGCCCGAAGGGCTGAACAGCGTTTAGCCGGTGGTGAGCGCAGCGAACCACCGGAACGGATTTCTGAAGAAAGAGTCCCAACGGGACGACAGCGATTTTGGAATGACTACAGAGAAATAAAATTCCAGATTCGCTGCCGTCCCTCCGGGACTTTGAACTTCAGGAAACCGGTTCCGGGGGTTCGCTTCGCTCACACCCCGGCTAAACGCTACCGTTCCCTTCGGGTTCGGTGTAAACAAAAGTACAACGCAAACCTGGTGGAGCGGGTGCTCCACCAGGCGTTCAATCTGTGGAGTTGTAATGGCGTATTTACCCCTGGCGAATATTCGGCATCACAAACTGCGCAGCCTTCTGTGCGCGTTGGGGATCGGTATCAGCATCTGCATGCTGGTGGCGCTGACGGGTCTGGCGCGGGGCAGCCTGTTCGAGAACGCCGACCGCTGGGAATCCGTCGGCGCGGACCTGATCGTGTTCCCGAAAGGCTGGGCGGACAAGATCGCCAATCGCGGCGTGGGGCTGAGCGAGAAATACGCGAAGATTCTCCGCGAAAATCACGGGAAGATCGTCGAGCAGGCGGCGCCGCTGTTCTGCTGGCCGATGAAAGTCGCCGGGCAGGACCACGTCGTGGCGGGCGTCGCGCCGGAACAATGGAGCCTCGTGACCGGCAACGCCGCCTTGAAGCAAGGCCGTCTGTTCGACCCGGACAATCGCTTCGCGCGATGGATGGAAGGAAAACTCCTGACGCCGACGGCCGACGACGCGGTCGTCGAAATCACGGAAGCCGATCTGAACACCCCGGACCACAACGGGCTGGAGCTGGTGATCGACACGCGCCTCGCCGACGCGGCGGGTTTGAAACTCGGCGACACGCTCCGCGCCGCGAACCATAACTGGACCATCGTCGGCATCGTGCCCGCCGGCGTGATGACGCGAATCTTCATGCCTCTGCGGACGGCGCAGTATCTCTTCGGCGACGGCGACATCACCAAGTGCACGATGATCCTCGTGAAGCTGCGCGAGGGCGTGGACGTGGGCCCGGCCGCCCAAACCTTACGCGAGGCGCTCAGGCAGGACGTGATTCCCCCCAAGGCCTACCGCGTGACGCTTCAGGAAAAGTTCAGCATCATGCTGACGTACGTGGACATGGTCAACATCATCGCGCTGGTGATCGCGTTTCTGTTCGTGATGAACACGCTGTACACGATGGTGCTCGAACGGCGCCGCGAGATCGCGATTCTTCGCTCCTGCGGGGCGTCGGGCTGGTTCATCCTGCGGCAGGTGCTGGGCGAGGCGATGATCCTCGCCGGCGCGGGCGTGGTGATCGGAATCGGCATGAGTTTCGGTGTCTCGGCGCTGATCGGCAAGCTCAAACCGCTCCTGACGCCGGAGCTGTCGTTCCACTGGATGCTCATCGCCGCCGGCGCGGCGGCCGTCGGCGCGATTGTAAGTTCGCTGTATCCCGCCTGGCGAGCGACGAGGATCAACATGGCGGAAGTGTTGATTTATGAGTAACCGATGCAAACAAGCCCCGCGTGTAAACGCGGGGTTCTCCTGATTCAAAAGACAATGACAAATACCTCAACAATACTGAAAGCAACGAACATTCAAAAATCCTTCGGTAAAGGCGAAGCGAAGAACCACGTGTTGCGCGGATTGAACTTGCAGGTGGATCGCGGGGAATTTCTCGCGATTATGGGTCCCAGCGGCTGCGGCAAGAGCACGCTGCTGCATATCCTCGGTTTGATGGACCAGCCGGATGAGGGCGAGGTGACGCTGGACGGCGAGACTTTCGCTCATGCCAACGCCCGCCCGCAACGATTACGTTTTTTGCGGGAGAAAATCGGATTCGTCTTTCAGCGGTTCAATTTAATCAGCGTGTTGAGCGGCCGGGATAATGTCCGCATGTCGCTTCGCGTTCGCGGGGTGCGCGACGACGAGTACGTCGAGAAGCTGCTTCAACGCATGGGCGTGGCGGAGGTGGCCCATCGCAAGCCGGGCGAACTGTCCATCGGCGAACAGCAGCGGATCGCCGTGGCGCGGGCGCTGGCGCACAAGCCCGAGATCGTGCTGGCCGACGAACCGACGGGCAACCTGGACACCGACAACGGCGACGCCCTGCTGGAGTTGTTCCGTCAAATCAATCGACAGGACGCCCAGACGATGGTTATGATAACCCACTCGACGGAAGCGGCCCGGCAGGCCGACCGCGTGCTGCACATGCGCGACGGGTTGATCGAAACGGAATAACGTGGCTTGGACATCCTGTCCAAGCGTCTCACGGGTGTCTCGCCCGTGGAAGCGAATATTACCGGACAGGGGCAGGATGCCCCTGAGACACTTGGACGGGACGTCCAAGCCACATGACAATGACGACAACGCCCGAACAACTCGTGGACGCCGAGGCTTTGACGGCCGTCTATCGCAAGGTCACGTTGCGGGTGTGGTTCGTGTTTTATTTGGCCGTCCTTCTGACGGCGGCGGCGACGCTGGCGATTCTGTTGCGGCGGGAGCCGGTTTCGCTGGGAAGTTGGGAGGCGTTCAAGGAATCAGTCAAAACGGCCTCCCCGGCGGTGAAGCTGCTGGTCTTCGGCATTTACATGATGCTCTCCTGCACGTTTCTGCCCTTGAATACCAGTTGGATCACCGCCGCCGTGGCGATGGAGCAATATGCCGTCACGGGCGAACTGTGGACGACGGTACTGGCGGTCAGCGTCGTGGGCGCGACGGCATCGACGATGGCGAACCTGAACGATTACCACGTTTTCACGCTGCTGCTGCGACATCACCGCGTCGCCCGCGTGCGACACCTGCGGATGTACCAGTCGGCCGTCGGATGGTTCGAGAAAGCGCCGTTCCTGTTGCTGTTCATCTTCAACCTGTTGCCGATTCCGATCGACGTAACCCGAATGCTGGCGGCCACGCACCGATACAGCCGCTGGCCGTTCGCGGCTGCCAATTTCCTCGGCCGATGGATCCGGTATGGAATTATCGCTTACGTGACCTACAGCCTGGCGGACAAGGGATACGTCGCGGTCCTCGTGCTGCTGGGACTGGCGTTCGTGATGGCGATGGGACGGGTGATGACGGAAATCCTCCGACGGATGCGAAGCAATGAAAAACACGAGTTGTCATCCTGAGCGGAGCGCAGCGAAGTCGAAGGACCTCACGCGTAGCTACCCGTGAGGTCCTTCGGCTACACTCGAAGACTCGCTCCGCTCAGGATGACAATTTTTATGCATGAAAGGATTCGAAATAATGAAACGTAAAACACCCATGTATTATCTAGTGTTGAGTTCAATTCTGTCCCTGTGCCTGGTCAACCTGGCCTGCGGGGAGAAAAACGTCAGCGTTCCGAAAAACGAATCTTCCCCCAGCACCGCCAAAACCGAAAAACCCGTCGTGAATCCCACGGCTGCGCCGGCGAAGGCGATCCTGGATCGCCTGGAGCAGGCCGGCCAGAAGTACGCGACGCTGCGGGCGGAGGTCGAGTTTGAGGTGGTCAATCGCATGACGGGCGAGAGGATTCGGCACACCGGATGGGTGGCGTACCAGAAGGAAATCCAGGATCAACCGGCGCGGTTCCGCGTGCACTTCGACACGCAGCGGCTGGAAGACGGCCCGAAAACAAAAGAAGTGGTGGATTATTTCTATGACGGCCAATTCTTCACGCGGGATCAATACAAAACCAAAACGCGAACCCGCTGGCAGGTGGCCGCCGAGGGCGAGCGCGTCGAGGCGTTGAAAATCGGCAAGGGCCCGTTTCCCGTACCCTTCGGACAAAAGACGGCCGACGTGCTGTCGTATCTCCAGGCCGGGACGCGGAATCCCCAGGCCTCCGACCCGCCCGACACCGACTACCTGAAACTCACCCCCCTGCCGGGCAAGGATAAGGACGTGAATTTCATCCGCCTGGAGATGTGGGTGTCTCGCAAGACCCACCTGCCGGTGAAAATCCACGTCCGCGACGCGGAGCAGAACGCCAAAACCGTCATCTTCGCGAACACGAAAACCGACACGAAGGTCGACGAAAAACTTCTCAATCCTCCCAAACCCGCGGGATTCGAGCTGATCGTCCAGCGGATGGGGAAATGAAGCTATAAGAGAACGCGAATCAGACGACGAATAAAGACGAATGACGCAAAAATTGTTTTTTTTTCATACTATCAATTCGCGTCATTCGTCTTTCTTCGTCTGATTCGCGTTCTCTCCCAAAAATCCCCTATCAATCCCGCGCCTGGATTTGCCGATAAGACTATACGGAGCCCGTACATACCGTCCGGGCGGGAATCGGAACCCAAGGCGTCACTTTATGCCACGATCCACCGGTCCTGATTTGATTCATCGCTGGAAAGGAAATCCTCTGATTTCGCTGGAGGATTTGAGTTTCCGCGCCGCCGACGTCCACAACGCGGGGATCGTCCGGCGGAACGGACATCTGATGATGCTCCTGAACGTCGAAAGCCTTCAGGGGCACAACCTGTTCTACCGCGCGCAAAGTCAGGACGGGATCAACTTCACCGTCGACCCCAACCCGTTCCTGCAACCGCCCAAGGACGGTCCCCGTGCGCGATACGAAACGTTCGGCATCCGCGACCCGCGGATCACGCCTCTGGATGATAAATTCTACATCACCTACCTCGCCGACAGCGAATTCGGCCTGCGCCTGGGACTGGCGGCGACGACCGACTGGGAAACCGTCGAATTTCTCGGGTACATGTCGCAGCCGGACGTGAAAAACGGCGCATTATTTCCCTGCAAGTTCGACGGGCGCTACGCCCTGCTGAAGCGTCCCAGCGGCGGGGACATCTGGATCAGCTATTCCCGGGACCTGACGTACTGGGGCGATGAGAAGGTCGTGATGACCACGCGCGGCGGGCACTGGGATTCCAGCCGCATCGGCGCCGCGGCGGTTCCCATCGAGATCGAGCAAGGCTGGCTGCTGATTTATTACGGCGCGAAGGACACGTCGGCCGGTCCCCTGGTGCGGCTGGGCGCGGCGATTCTCGACCGCGACGACCCCTCGAAAGTCATCGCGCGCTCGAACATACCGATCATCGGCCCGCGGGAGGATTACGAACGCATCGGCGACATTCCGAATATGGTCTTTTCCTGCGGGGCGATCCTGCGGGATCACGAACTGTGGATTTACTACGGGGCGAGCAACAGTTGCATCTGCCTCGGAACGGCGGGCGTCGAGGAAATCGCCGAATTCTGCCTCGCCTGCGCCGTCGTGCAGGATTACCTCAGACCGGACGCGGAGGACGAAGACGAATGAGTATGCGACACGGAACCGACCGGCTGCACCGATGGGAGCGCAACCCGATCCTGACGCTCCAGGACGTGCCCTTTCGCTGCAACACCGTCTTCAACGGAACGCCCGTGAAGGTGGACGGCGAGTATTACCTGCTGATTCGCATCGAAGGACAGCAGGGATATTCGTTCTTCGCCCTGGCGCGCAGCGGGGACGGACTGCATTTCGAGATGGAAAAAAGTCCCTGCATGATGCCCGCGACGCGCGAACCCTGGCGCTCCTGGGAGGAAAACGGGATTGAAGACCCCCGCCTGACCATGATCGACGGGGAATATTACATCATGTACACCGCGTGCAGCGGGTACGGCCATTACATCGCCCTGGCGAAAACGGAAGATTTTCACCACTATGAACGCATCGCCATCATCTCCGAACCGGGGAACAAGGACGGCGTGCTGTTTCCCGAGAAGATCAACGGCTTGTACGCGAGGCTGGACCGACCCTTCGGATACGGGATCGGGGCGATGTGGATTTCCTATTCGCCCGATCTGAAACACTGGGGCAAGAGCGACTACGTCTGCGGCCCGCGGCCTCGGTTCTGGGATCAGCATCGCATCGGCGCGTCGGCCCCGCCGATCCGGACCGACAAAGGATGGCTGGAAATCTATCACGGCGTGAAGATGACCTCCGCGGGTCCGATCTATCGCATCGGCGCGATCATGCTGGACCTGGAAAATCCCGCCGTTGTCGTCGGACGCTGCCTCGAACCGCTGCTGAGTCCCCGTACCAACTACGAACGCGTCGGCGACGTGGGCAACGTCTGCTTCGCCTGCGGCGCGATCGTCGAGGACGACGGCGAGGTGAAAGTGTACTACGGGGCCGCCGACACGTCCATCTGCGTCGCCTTGACGACCATGGACGAACTGATCGACTCCGCGACCGAATGCGAAGACGAAACCTGTATTCTGCACTGACGAGTCGATAAGACCACTTCAAGAAATAAAACCAACCCGGGTGCTTTCATTTCTTTGAAAGTAACCGCGGGTTTGCGCCCTCACATTTACCCGCAATTTTTTTTATTCGGTTTTTTGTCTAATGAACTGAAACATGCCAACACCTTTCAAGAGTAAAGATAAACCGCCTGTTTTCCTTGTCCCGAAGGGACAAAACAGCTTGTACCTGTTTTTTCAGATGTGGGTAAAGGTGAGCACTTGCGCCCGCGTCTACGTTTCAATACTGACTCGATCATAATTTTTTTCAAAAAATCTCCAACTCCTCCCGGGACATCCTATGAAACAGGTTGGAGAGCCGCTGTTGGGTGCTTTGTGGAAGAACGGGGATGCCTCTCGAATGGATGAGTGTTTCGCCGGCCCGTGTTATGACACGATTGCGCGTACCTGAAAACTGCACGTTCCTCTAACCCCTAAGGAGAACTCCGATGAAAATCCTCCGTCCCCAGAAGGAGTACACCTGGATTCTGATCCTGTTCGCGTTGTTTTTTGTTTCATTTGGCTTGTGGTCCTTGCGGCAGTACAACGCGGTGTCGGCCTGGCCTTTCACGGTCGCGTGCGTGCTGCTGCTGCTGATTCTCGTGCTGTGGGCGCTGCCGAATTCTTCCTATCTTCAGTTCAACCACGAAGGACTGAAAATCCGCCATCTGTTCAAAACCACCCACTACCAATGGGAGGACATTCAGAAATTCTGGGCCGACCGGCGGATTACCGGGCAAATGGGGGTGTACTACCTGCTGAACGGGAACCGGTTGATGCAGGTTCGCTTCCTGCCGGACAATTACGGCATGAAACCCCATGAGCTGGCGGTGCTGCTGAACCAGTGGCGGGAGCATATCGTCGATGAATGGGAGGAACCCCCCCCGCCGTCGAGACGAAAAGTCGCGAAAAAACTGATGCATCCCGACGAGGAGGAGACGGTGTTACTGCCCGTGGAAGGCCGGGTTTGAACTCTCGAAATACGCGGTACTCGGAAATAACGTGCAGTTGGGACGGAGGGTCCGCCCGGGGCGTCGCGCCAAGCATCCATGGCCGCGACGCTCTTTTTTATTGTCATCCTGAGCGGAGCGCGGCGAAGTCGAAGGATCTCACGTCTGGTACTTCATTTATTTGCGGGTGGCATGCCCTCACGCCTTCTTAGGCGAGTGGGCATGTTTTACCCGTAAGGTCCTTCGACTTCGCCGCGCTCCGCTCAGGATGACGGTATGAGTTTTCAATACAACTCCGTCTTTTCATTTCTCTTTTCGCAGGCGATAATGTCAGCCGAGGTGTATGGATGTCTCGACGTACTGACAAATCGAAAATCGCTTTCGAGCAGGCCGAAAAAGTGCTGGTGGGGGGTGTGAATTCCCCCGTCCGGGCGTACGGCGCGGTCGGCGGTCAGCCGCCGTTTATCGCCCGCGCGAGCGGCGCGAGGCTGATGGACCTGGACGGAAACGAATACATCGATTACGTCGGAACCTGGGGACCGGCGATCCTCGGCCACGCCCATCCGAAGGTCGTCGAAGCCGTGTGTGACGCGGCGCGAAAGGGCGCGAGTTTCGGCGCCCCGACGGAAGCGGAAACGCGGCTGGCTGAGGTGATTCTCGCCGCCCTGCCCTCGTGCGAGAAGGTTCGCTTCACCAGCAGCGGAACGGAAGCGACGATGACCGCCATCCGTCTAGCCCGCGGCGCGACGGGACGGGATAAGATCGTCAAATTCATCGGCGGGTATCACGGCCACGCCGACGCGCTGCTCGTGCAGGCGGGCAGCGGAGCGACCACGCTGGGCGTACCGAGCAGTCCCGGCGTCCCGGCGGACACGACGAGTCATACGCTCCCGGCGCCGTACAACGACGCGGAGGCGACGGCGAGGCTGTTCGCGGAGCACGGTGAGGACATCGCGGCTGTCCTGGTCGAACCCGTCGCGGGGAATATGGGCGTGATCCCCCCTGCCGACGGTTTTTTGCGGGCCTTGCGGGAGCAATGCACCCGCCGCGGAGCGCTGCTGATCTTCGACGAAGTGATGACGGGATTCCGCGTCGCCCGCGGCGGGGCGCAGGGACTCTACGGCGTTCGGCCGGATATCACGACGCTGGGGAAGATCATCGGAGGCGGCCTGCCCGTCGGCGCGGTAGCCGGCCGCGCGAAAATTATGGACCACCTCGCGCCAATCGGTCCGGTGTACCAGGCCGGCACGCTCAGCGGCAATCCCGTGGCGATGGCCGCGGGTTTGGCGACACTGGAACTTCTCGCCCAGCCGGGAATTTATGAAGCATTGGAAACCACCTCCGCCAACCTATCTAAAGCGTTGCAGACCGCCGCCTCCGAAGCGGGTTTGAGTCAGAAAGTGTGCTTCCAGCGCGTCGGGTCGATGCTCTGCTGCTTCTTCACCCCCGGGCCGGTACGAAATTACGATGACGCCAAAACGTCGAATCTCGAAGCCTTCAACGCCTGGTTCCACGCGATGCTGGACGGCGGAGTATATCTCGCGCCGAGCCAATTCGAAGCAATGTTCGTCTCCGCGGCCCACACAGCCGACGATATCGAAACCACCGCCGGATTCGCAAAGACCGCCTTCCAGGCGGCGGCGAAGATTTTATCATGAAAACAACTCGTGGCACCTTCAAGCGTCGCTTCGACGCTTGTGGGTGCTCTTTTCCAGAAGCACCCACAAGCGATAAGAATCGCTTGAAGGCGCCGCTTAGCGGATTTCACAATGAAAACCACAGCCATCCCATAAAGAGTGGCTGTGTGCGGGGTGTATAAGGTAGCGGGGATGGGGTACTCTGGTTGTTTTCCTACGACAAGGAG
>JAFGJE010000095.1 GCA_016929245.1 Phycisphaerae bacterium | reverse complement strand
TGGTGATCGCCGCCCGGTTGTCCACCTCGACCGCCAGGTGGTTTTTCCCTTCCTTCAATACCGCGGCGACGTCCAGGTGGAATTCCGTATACCCTCCCTCGTGTTCCCCGACGAGCGTTCCGTTCAGGAACACGCGACACTTGTAATTCACGCCGCCGAAGCGAAGAAACGCTCCGGCGTTTTTCGGAAGATGCGCCACGACAAATTCGCGCGCCAACCAGCAGACGCCTTCGTAAATATCGAGCCTTTCGGCGTAGGAATTCCAGACGCCGGGAACCGTCACTTGATCCCAGTTGCGACGATCCGCGTCCGGCTGGGCATAGCAAGGCCCGTTGTGATGAACCAGGTTGTTGTGATACTTGGGATCCAGGTCGATGACGAAATCCCACAGGCCGTTCAAATCCACGGTTGTCATACATCTCTCCAAAATTGGTATCCCGGGCAATGGATGAAATTCCAATTCCCGAAATGCAGCGCCTTGCCCAGCAGGGCAAGGGACAGCGTGCGAAACCAGGTGGGAAACATCGCCCCGATGTTTTTCCCGCTCGCCAGTTCCGGATGGCCGTACTCGAAAGACTGATCCAGCATGAACACGAATCCGCCGTCGGGCGTCTGATTTTGCTTTACCCAGGCACATGCGCCTCGCAGCGCCCGGAGGACGTCGTCGCGTCGATAGTCCGTTCGGCGACTCATGCGCACCAGCGGGTCGATGGAGTCGATGTCCTCGCAGGCGCTGGAATGGTTCGGCTGGGCGGGATTGTGCACGCCCCAGCCGAAACCGCCCAGCTCGTTTTGCGTCGTTAACACCGTATCCATCGCGCGCCGCATGTGCGGGATGGGCTTGTCGTCGTGGAAAAACAAAGGCCAAAGATGATACGCCGCCATGACGGAGATCGAACGATTCCGCGCCTCTGCCACGCCCAGCGAACCCCACAGTCCCGTGTCGGGATCGAGGTGATGATTCGCCAGCCAGTCCAGAAGAGCCTCCACCGACTCCGCGGCCCGCGCATCGCCGTGAACGTCGCGGGAATACTGAAGGATCGTCCCGACGTTCATGATCTCGTTATCCGAACAACCCGCCCAATCGATGAAGTTCCGCTTCGGTAGCCAGGCTTCGATATCGTAAAACCGCCCTAACCAGGCGAACGGTTTTTTCGCCGTGGCGTCCAGGCAGGTCAGTGCCGGCAGGACATGGCACGTTAGATGCGCTCGACCGCACCAGAGCGGATCGTCCTTGTACCACCCCTGATCGAAAATCACCGGATCGCGGAACAAACCGTCGTCGTCCTGGTGGGCGTGGAAATATTCCACCCAGCCGTCCCGTTGCGCCGACGACAAACCGTCCAGATCATGCAACAGCGATCGCGTCATCGCGGCGTAGGCGGAGGAATACAGCGTCGGTCTGGACGTGTCGACGGAATAACGATACAGCCAAGGCTCGTCATCCGACACGCGATGGGCGTCAATGAAATTCAAAATATCCTGGCGGAGTTGTTCCATGGAATTTTGTGAAGATGAACTGTTGTCATCCTGAGCGGAGCGAAGCGGAGTCGAAGGACTTTATGTGTAGCTTGGCGTAAGGTCCTTCGACTCCGCTTCGCTCCGCTCAGGATGACAGTTGTTTTGTTTTTTCAAAAAACCAACGTTGCGGTTTTATGCCTTTTCCACCGCTTGTTTGACGATTTCGACCGCCTGGGTTTCCTGCTCTTTCGTCAACTTCGCGGGGATCGGCAGGAGGATCGACCGCGCGAACAAAGCGTCGCTGTTCGGGCAGGCGCCTTTGGCGTAGTCGTGGTCGCTTTCCTGGTTTTCGGCCAGGCGCCACGGATTCCCCGCCGAAGACAGCGGCGTTTTTTCCACCAGCGACGGAATATTCGAGTAGATATGCAGGCCGTAGTCCGCGACGTGGAATACGTTGTGCAAACCCGCCTCTTTCATCGCCGTCAAGGCGGCGACGGCCTTCGCTTCGTTCTCCAGCACGAGAATCAGAAACGGGCCGGTGTCGCCGGCGGGGTCGTTCAGGCGGCGGAAGCCCAGGCCTTTCGTTCCTTTCAGCGCCTCGCGGATGCGCCGTTTGGACGCCCGCAATCCGGCAAGGATCTTCGGCAGCTTGGTGATCTGCACCGCCGCGACGGCGCCGGCGAGTTCCGTCATGCGTCGGCCTTGCCCCCACGCCTGGGCGTAGTCCGGCGCCGGCGCGAGCCTGCCGTCCTTGCGGATCATTCCCAGATCATGCGCGGCGAAGGATTTGTGATACAGGCGCTCGTCGTCGGTAATCAGCAATCCGCCCTCGCCGCAGGTCATGTTCTTGTTCAGTTGCAGGCTGAAAATGCCGATCTGTCCGAACGTGCCGACTTTCTTCCCGCCGAACTCGCCGCCGTTGCACTGGGCGCAGTCTTCCAGCACGGGAATGTCGTGCTTCTTCGCGACCGCCAGGATCGCGTTCATGTCGCACGGCGAACCGGCCATGTGAATCGGAACGATCAACTTCGTGCGCGAGGTGATCTTTTTCTCCAGATCCGCGGGATCCATGCTGAAGGAATCGTCCACTTCGCAGATCACGGGAATCGCGTTGCTTTCCACGACCGCGCCGACCGTGGCGACCCAGAGGAACGCCGGGAGGATGACTTCGCATCCGGGTCCGACGTCGAGGGCCGCCATGGCGGTGATCAGCGCCCCCGTGCCGCTGTTCAAGGCCAGGGCGTATTTCCTGCCGTAAAACTCCCGCGCCCGCTCTTCAAACCGGTCCACGTGCTTCGGCGTGCCCAGGCCGTAATAACGAAACAGCGAACCGTTCCGCAGCACATCCAGCACGACGGATTCCTCCTGGTCGTCCAGCCAGTACGCGCCGGGAAACTCATAAGGCCAATTGATCTTGTTCTGCCGGGTCATGTGTAATTACTCCTTGTATCTCCGTTTGTTATTTGATGGTGCCGTGGCGGGACGAAACCCGCCGCCGAACATCGCTTGCTTAAAACGGCCTGAAGATGGAGATGTCCTTTCCGCCCGCGGCGCACAGACCCACGCGGCAGGAGCGGGCGAACTGTTCCGCGGCTTTGCGGTTGAATTTGCCCGGCATCACGGTCAGGCTCCACGTCAGTTCCACCAGGCCTTCCTGGTACGCGGGGAAGTTCGTGAACCACAGGTTGTTCATCAGCCAGCTGAACACGCGGCCGTCATTGACGTCCAGCGTCTTGAGCCACTTGCCGGTTTGGATATCGCCCACCTGTACCATCGGACAGTCATGCGGCACGAGGACGGCGGTCCGCCGGCCGTCGGTAACGGCGACGTATTCCCCGACGCCCAGCCAGTCGGTGGCGCTGCCGGGAAGCTGATCGACGCCCGCGCGATAGACGGCGCCGGCGTTCTCGATCCACACTTCGGGCTTATTCATGTGGAAGGGGAAGGCAAGGTACAGGCTTTCGTAGTTCGTGTCGACGGCTTTGTCGAGTTTCAATTCAACGTCAATGCGCGGCGTGTCGTGGAAAAGGCGGATGTCCCGCTCGAACTTCACGCCGGGCAGACTTCCGCGGGTTCGCATGGACGTGAAGATCGGCCCGTCGGTCAGAATCACGCGTCGATTCCGCTCATGCCCGGCTTGGCGGATGAATTTCGGGCAGGGGCGTTTGCTGTCGGGACAGAAAGAACCGAACCGGATGTCGTAGATTTTCTCCCGGCTGCCGCCGGCGACTTTTTCGTGCACCAGTTCCGCGAAGCCATACGGCCTGGCGGATATGAGAGGATTCTTACCCGCGCCGTCGGTCAGCCGCGAAATCGCGCCGGTGTTTTTGTTCACCGTCAGTTGGAAATACTCGTTTCGCATGACGCCGCCGGGTTTGACGACGGCCGTTGTCGGCGTGGTTTTGTACTCCCGGGTGGTTTTCTTCGGCAACGTGACGAGATAACCGTCGAATGAATCCCAGGATTTGGGGTTGGTGATCAGCCGCCGGCCCGGGATGATCTTGCCTTTCGGGTCCACAAGATCCAGCGCCGGTTTGTTCCCGTCCTTCGCGGCGATGGAGACCAAGGCGGTAATCTCGTGATCGAAGGGATTGGCGATCACGACGCGGTCCGGCTTATAAATCAACGCCTTGGCGTTTCGTTCGTATCGCGTCGCGCGTTCCAGGGCTTTCTGGGCGAAGAGTCGTTTTTCCAGCCATTGCTGGCGGGCGATCAGACGCCACGGTTCGCGGATCGAACTTTCATGGCCCCAGGTGTGCTCGTCGAACATCGTCATCTCCTCGAGCGTCTCTTCGCGCAGGGGCGTATCGACGGGCTTTTTCTTCATGCGAAGCAGGGCGCCGCCGCGCCGCAGGGCGGATTTCGCCTTGCGCGTGCAGGCGGCTTCGAAGGCCGCCGACGTGTTGCCGCTGGCCCACCAGTCGGGCCAGGCGGCCTGGAAGACGGGAAATTCCCCGCCGTGCTTTTTGACCATGTACTCGAAGAAGTCGTGGTTCGTCGCCATCGTCACCTGGCGATCATTTTGCGATTGATTAAACGCGGCTACGAAGTCCATCAGTTTCGGGTTCGGGAATACGTTGTCCATGGCGTGGTGGATCATCAATCCGCTGTACGGATAGCCTTCGCTCTCGAGCAACCTGAGATATTCCAGCGTGTTTTCGATGGCGGCGTCGGTTTCGTATTGCAGTTTTAGTTTGTGGTTTCCTTCGGCGTACCAGCAGTTGCGCCATTCGGTAAACCACACGAGCAGTTTTCCGCCCTTGGGCCCAACCCAATAGAACGGGCGGGTCGTTTCCAGCGGATAAGACATGATGAAATCCGGCGCAGCCGAAAGATATTTCACGCCGCGCTGGGCGAGTATATCGGCAACGCTCCAGGGGATGCCCGGGCAGTCGGAGAACATCGCGGTATCGAGGCGCAGCTTTTCCTTCTTCGCCAAATCCGCAGCCAGGTCGACGGACCACTCGAACTGCTCCTCGTCGAACAGGTCGGTGGGGTTGACGTACAGCGCGGTCAACTCCGCCCGGCCGTTGCGGATGTTGTCAAACATGCGCCTGGCTTTGCGCGGACCGTTGCGGCGGAGGTATTCCAGCACCGGCCAGGAGTTTTCATGCACCCAGCGGAACCGCTCGGGTTCAGGTCGGCGGCGACTTTTCACGATCAGATCGTCCGCGACGTCGATCATGTTCACCAGGTCGTTCAGAACGACCTGGCGGTCTCCGGTGTATCCGAAGTCCACATGGGTGTGATGCACGATGAAAATCTTTTGAATCATCCGAACGGTTCCTCGCTTAGTACTTGGCCGGGTGGTACACGGTAATCAGTCTTGCCGGTTCATCCGTCTCGACGTACCCGCGGTGTTCCAGGCCTTTGGGGATGTAAAACGCGTCTCCGGGACGCAATGTTTTTTTCTTTTTCCCCTTGAAATCCAGCACCAGTTGCCCGGACAGGACGTACCCGGCCACGTCGCACTGGAGTTTTTCATAGGGCGGTCGACGCCGGGAGCGATAGTTGTGTTCGTCGAACATCTCGATGTGCAGATTCGGCGACCGGGGAAACACGATCGTGTAACTTCGCTCGCCGTCGCTGACGGAACGCATCTCCTCGCGGGGGTAGGTCGGTCCTTCGGATTTCGTCTCGGTTTCGGAGAAGAAGCTCGCGAGGTCCGTTCCGAGGGAGATGAGAATCTTCTGAAGCGTCGCCAGGCTGGGCGAGCTTTTTCCCCGCTCGATGCACGAGATCATCCCGGCCGTCACGCCGGATCTCTCCGCCAGTTGACGAATCGAAAACCCGCATCGATCCCGAAGCGACTGAAGTCGTTGTCGAACATCCGCGTCCATAATCGGTCTCCATTATACGACTGTTTAATATATAGTACAACAGGTCAACTTGTCAACCTGTTGCGCGACGATTTTTCGAAACCCGTATTCCGGGGAGAGGCGCCGGTTTTTTACGCGAACGGCGCCGAGCGGTAAACCGGAATTGGTGTCGGTTTGCCGCTCGGCGCCGTTATTGACAACGAATCCTTTCGGATTTGATTCTCTATTCTTCCGCTTCCGTCTCCGCCTCCGAATCCTCCCGCAGGGGAAGTTCCTTTTGCTTGTCCGGCGGTTCGAGGGGCAGTTGGGTTTGTCCGTTGTCCTCCTCGGTGGCGACGCGCGCGACGGCGACGAGATTGTCGCCGGGTTTGAGGCTGATGACGCGCACGCCCTGCGTCGCCCGGCCGATCGTGCGCATCTCCGCGACGCCCGTGCGAACGATCTGTCCGTTGAGCGTGATGAGCATCAGTTCGTCGGCGTCGCGGACGGACTTCATGCCGATCACCTTTCCGTTGCGCTCGGTGGCTTTGATGTTGATGATGCCCGACCCGCCGCGTCCCTGCACGCGATACTCGTCGAAGCTCGTTCGCTTGCCGAAGCCGTTCTCGCAGACCGTCAGCAGGGTCGCGTAGGGATCGACGATGGCCATGTCCACCACCTCGTCGCCCTTGCGGAGGTGGATCCCCCGCACACCGGCGGCGGTCCGACCCATCTCGCGCACGTCGTGCTCGGAAAAGCGAATCGCCTGCCCGTTGCTGGTCGCCAGCACGATCTCGTCGTTGCCGCCGGTGATCGCCACGCCGATCACGGCGTCGTCGTCCTTCAGGCCGGTCGCCTGGATGCCGCCCTTGCGGACGTTGGAATACGCCTGCAGGGGGGTTTTCTTGATCTGTCCGTGGCGGGTGGCGGTCACGAGGAAACGCTCGTCGAATTCCCGCACCGCCACGACGGCGCAGATTTTCTCGTCTTTCTCCATCGCCAGCAGGTTGACAATCGCCCTGCCTTTGCTGGTCCGCGCCATCGAGGGAATGTCGTACACCTTCAGCCAGTGCATCCGCCCGCTGGAGAGGAACACGAGCATGTAATCGTGCGTGGAGGCGATGAAGAGTTCCTCGGTGAAGTCGCCTTCCTTCGCTTCCGAACCGATCACCCCCGATCCGCCGCGGCCTTGCCGGCGATACGTCGTCAAGGGCGTGCGCTTGACGTATCCCTCGTGCGTCAAGGTCACGACCACGTCTTCCTCGGCGATCAGGTCCTCGATGTCGAATTCCTCGACGCTGTCGACGATTTCGGTCCGACGGGCGTCGCCGAATTTTTCCTTCAATTCAAAGATATCCTCGCGAATGACGTCCAGCAGCAGTTCTTCGTCCCGCAGGATCGCTTCGTAGCCTTCGATTTCCTCGCAGAGCTGCGTGTAGTCGTTGGCGAGTTTTTCGATTTCCAGTCCCGTCAGGCGGCGCAACTGCATGGCGAGAATCTGGTCCGCCTGCACGCCGGTGAGGTGTTGCGGCTGGGACGCGCGGTTCACGAACGTCCGCGGAAGGAGCTTGCGCACGACGGCCTCTTCGGTCAGTTGCAGTTCGATTTCCATCAAGCGCGTTCGGGCGGTGTTCACGTCCGGACTGGTCTTGATCAGTTCGATAATCCGGTCGATATCCGCGACGGCGAGGATCAGACCTTCCAGGATATGCGCCCGCTGCCGCGCCCGCCGCAGCAGGAACATCGTCCGGCGACGGATGACGTCCTTGCGGTGCTCCAGGAAGTAATACAGCAGTTCCTTCAGGTTCAACGTGCGCGGGGCGCGGTTGACCAGCGCGATGTTGATGATGCTGAACGTCGACTGCAGGGGCGTGAATTTGTACAGCTGGTTGATCACGACGTCCGGCTCGGCGCCCTTCTTGACGTCCACGACGATCCTCATGCCCGTGCGGTCGGAATGATCCTGCACGTCCGAGATGTCGGGAATTTTCCCGTTTTTGACCATCTCGGCGGTGCGTTCGATGATCGTGCTCTTTAGAACCTGGTAGGGAATTTCCGTCACGACGATCTGGCTCTTGCCGCCGCGGGTTTGTTCCGTGTGCAGCTTCGCGCGGACGGTCACGCGCCCGCGCCCCGTCATATACCCCTCGAGGATGCCCTTGCGCCCGCAGATGATCCCGCCGGTGGGGAAATCCGGACCCTTGACGTGCTTCATCAGCGCCTGGACGGTGACTTCGGGATTACCGATCAACTCGACCAGCGCGTCGCAGATTTCGTTCAGGTTGTGCGGCGGGAGGCTGGTGGCCATCCCCACGGCGATTCCCTGCGAACCGTTGATCAGCAGGTTGGGCAGCTTTCCAGGCAGGACGGTCGGTTCGGTGCGCGTGTCGTCGTAGTTCGGCTGCATGTCGACGGTGTCGAGATTCAGGTCGTCGAGCATTTCCGGACCGGTGGCGCGCATGCGGGCTTCGGTGTATCGCATCGCCGCCGGGGGATCGCCGTCGATCGAACCGAAGTTTCCCTGCGGATCGACCAGCGTGTACCGCAGGTTCCATTCCTGCCCCATGCGGACGAGGGTGGAATAGACCGCCTGGTCGCCGTGGGGGTGATAGTTGCCGGTCGTGTCGCCGACGATCTTGGCGCATTTCCGGTGCTTGGAGCGCGGGCCTAGGTTCAGGTCGTTCATCGCCACGAGCACGCGGCGTTGGGAGGGCTTGAGCCCGTCGCGGACGTCCGGCAGGGCGCGGTCCATGATCGTGCTCATCGCGTAGGTGAGGTAGCTGTCGCGCATCTCCTCTTCGATGGGCAGGTCTTCGATGGCTTCGTCGTTGAACATCGCCGGCACGGGCGCGCCGCCGGCGATCTTTCGCACGGGCGCCTCTTCCACCGCGTCGGTATCGTCCGTCTTCGACTCCCCGTCGGAAGCCTGTACGTCGTCCTCCCGCGGAGCGTCCCGCGTATCGTCCTTCGTTTCGTCGGCGTCGTCGCCGATCCCGTTGACCTCTTCGTCTGCCAAGCGTCTGCTCCGTCATTCCAGGGCCGGGAAAATCCGAAAAGACATCTCACGAAGATCACGAAGTCAACAAAGATCACAAAGAATATACCTTTCTTCTTTGTGCTCTTCGTGTTCTTCGTGAACCACGTGATTATTTTTCCGGCATTTTCCCAAGCCGATATTCGTTCGTTCGGCTGGGTCTGTTTCCGTCATCCAGCCGGTACCGTTTGAGTTACGCATTATCCCCAAAACATACGCAAAAGTACACAGTTGGAGTGGCGAATTTCGCGTGTTTTTTCGGAACGCGGGCGGGAAAATTTCCTGTCGTTGCCGACGATAGGCGGTGGAGAAACCGGCAAAAAAATTTTTATTTTTCTTTTGGGCGTGCCAATCTAGGCGTCACCGGGGATATGGATACTGATGAACGAATCGGGCGGCAGAACGCATCGCCTTGCGGGTCCCGCCGACGCGGCCGAGGGTCGGCTGTGCCAGGGTTTCTGTGATTTGTGGATCCGTGCCGGGGGGGAGAAAAAACGGCACAGACCGGCCCTCGCCGGCGAATGAAAAAAGAGGCATATCCCAATACCGGGGGGGGTATGCATCTTTAATAGAGTTTTTCCATATTTGCTTGGCGGGGCTCTGTCCCGCCAAGTCTACCGAGTTTCTGTAATATGGATATCGTCAAAGAGCGCGGCGGGAAAGGATTCCCGCCGCGCAGTATTTGATTCGCGTGTTATTGGTACGTGATGGCGATTCCCGCCACGTCTCGCACGCGCCGCATCGTCGTATCCGCCACGGCGCGGGCCTTTTTTCCGCCTTCGCGCAGAATGTCCCACAACTCGTCGGGACTGGCGATCAGGGCGTCGTATTTCTCGCGGGCGTCGGCGAATTTCTCGTTGATCAGTTCCGCCAGCCGATTCTTGGCGTGCCCGTAGCCGTACCCGCCCTTGCGATAATTCGCTTCGATTTCCGCCAGTTCTTCCTCGCTCGCGAGCAATTTCAGCAGCGCAATGACGTTGCAGTTCGCGGGATCTTTGGGATCTTCCAACGGTGTGGAGTCGGTCACGATTTTGGCACACTGCTTTTTCGTCTGCTTGGGGGTCTGGAACAAGTCAATGGTATTGTTGTAGCTCTTGGACATTTTCTGCCCGTCGATCCCGGGCACGACCGCCACCGCCTCCCGAATCCGCGGCTCGGGAACGACCAGCACCTCCTTGTCGTAGGCCTGGTTGAACTTGATCGCCAGGTCGCGGGTCATTTCGATGTGCTGTTTCTGGTCCTGGCCGACGGGGACGACGTTGGAATCATAGATCAAAATGTCCGCCGCCTGGAGCACGGGATAATCAAACAGGCCCATATTCGCCGCCATGCCTTTGGCGATCTTGTCCTTGTAGCTGTGGGCCTTCTCCATGAAACTGACCGGGCAGACGGTGTTGAGGAACCAGCACAGCTCCGTTACCTGCGGCACGTCCGACTGAAGGAAGAACACGCTTTTTTGCGGATCGATCCCGACGGCCAGGTACCCGGCTGTCAGGTGAAGCGTTAGTTCACGCAGCAGCTCGCTGTCGCGCGTGCTGGTTAAGGCGTGGTAGTTCGCGAGGAAGTAAAATCCTTCGTCGCCACGATTCTGGGATTCCACAAACTGCGCCATGGCCCCGAAATAGTTGCCAATGTGCAATTTGCCCGACGGCTGGATACCGGATAATACTCGCATAGTCTTCTCCGAAAAACTCCGAAAGCACAAAAGTGTACGCTTTTTCACCCGGAAAAGCAAACTTCGCAAAAAGTGGAAATATGTACGGGGGTTCCCTCGTTTGGATATACGATACGCCTGAACATGTTTCTTAATCAATCGGGAGAATATACATGAAAGCGAAAAACATTGGATTGTTCGTCGCGGGAACGGTAGTTTGCCTCTCTTGTCTTACAATACAGGATAAAAATACGATGGCTTCCACGAAAAACAAATCCTCCAAAACCAATCCCCCCGTGATTTTTATGATCGGCGATTCCACGATGCAAAGCTACCGGCTGACCCCCGCCCAACCGTTGCGCGGGTGGGGACAGATGCTGCCCGTCTACGTCAAAGACGGCGTCACCGTGGAGAATCATGCCATGGGCGGCAGGAGTTCCAAAAGTTTCCGCGCGGAAGGCCGATGGAAGCGGATCATGGACAAGCTGCGACCGGGGGACTACGTCATCATCCAGTTCGGCCACAATGATGAAAAGGGCGACCCAAATCGGCACACGGAACCGTTCGGCACGTTTAAGGAGAACCTGGCCCGATACGTCAGCGAGGTGCGCTCCAAGGGAGGCAAGCCGATTCTCGCCACGTCCATCGTTCGTCGCCGCTTCGACAAAGAGGGCAAATTTCAGGATTCCCACGGCGATTACATCGTAGCCGTTCGGAAACTCGCCAAGGAACAGAACGTCCCGCTGCTGGACCTGGAAAAACAAAGCCGCAAACTGGTGCGGAAACTGGGCCCGAGACTTTCCAAAAAGATCTACCTTTGGATCGACCCCAAGGAATATAAGTCACTTCCCAAAGGTAAGTCAGACGACACCCACCTGGGACCCTACGGCGCCAGCCGCATCTGCGACCTGGCTGTCGAAGAAATCAAAACCGCCGCGCCCGACCTGGCGAAGTGGTTGAGATCGTAATGCCTTTGTAATTGTCATCCTGAGCGGAGGCCTGAAAGGCCGAAGTCGAAGGACCTTACGGTTCCGGTGACGTGAGGTCCTTCGACTTCGCTCGAAGACTCGCTTCGCTCAGGATGACAGTTCGATGGTTTTGGGGGGGAATAAGTTGAAAAAAATTACCCCGCCTTTTTAATCGCGTCCGCGCCGCAGGCGGCCGCGGCGATCGCGTCGAAGGCGGCGGGGTCGGCGATGGCGATTTCCGAGAGCATTTTGCGATTCAGCAAAATGTCCCGGTTGAACAGCCCTTCCATCAGTTGGCTGTAGCGA
>JAFGJE010000094.1 GCA_016929245.1 Phycisphaerae bacterium | reverse complement strand
CGGAGCCACTGAAACGCGGCGATGGACTGCTTCTGGATGCGTCCCAGGTCGTCCTTTCCGTAAAAAATAATCACCGGAAGGCGCTTCGTGGACTTCGTGACGTTCGCGTGGTCCATCACGCGCGTGTCGCAGTTGCAGGCCCGCGCGATCAGGGCGGCGAATTTTTCCGGATGACGCAGACCGGTGTAATACATCGGGAATCCGCCCGCGGAGAAGCCCGTCAGCAACACGCGTTTTGTGTCCACGCGGTAGCGATGGGAGATTTCATTCAAAACGGCGCAAATCGCCTCGTCGTCCTTCGCGAGGGAGGAAAGGCGCGTGTTGATCGGCACGTGCCCGATACCGTCCGTGCTGAAATGGCGCAACACCGGCGCCGCGACGAGGAACCGCCGTTCCTCCGCCAGCGCCTTCCACTCCCGAATCTGCATCCACGCGTCGTCCCACGGATTCGTGCCGTGAAGTGTAATCACCAGGGGATAGGTTTTGTTCTTGTCGTACGTGCTGGGAACGTACAGGTAATACTTCGTGTTGGTGATCTGGTCCCGCAGGGCTTTGTGTTTCACGGGCGTGTCCTGCGACTGCGTGATCGGACAGCCGCACACCAGCACCGCCATCAGCGGCAGGAGAATCCAAACGTAATGACGCATAAGCCTGTTCCTTTCGCCTAAGGCGTTTTTGGGGAAAGCAACGGTGAGGATTATACCAAAAACAAACAAGTTTTGTCATCCTGAGCGCAGCGAGTCTTCGAGCGAAGTCGAAGGACCCTACGGGTAGCTGCCCGTGAGGTCCTTCGACTTCGCTCGAAGACTCGCTGCGCTCAGGATGACAACACAAGAGTATGTTAGAGAATCTTCACCGCGATGAGGGTGCGGTCGTCTTCGCGTCGGCGCAGGCCGGCGAAACGGCGCAGGTCCCAGAGGCAGTAGCGGGCGATTCCTTCGGCGTTGTAGTTCTGCGCGACGGCGTAGAGCAGCGCCTCCTCGATGCGCGTCCGGCCGTAGGCTTCGTTCTTGAAGTTCAGCGCCTCGCTCAACCCGTCGGTGTAGGCGAACACCACGTCGCCGGGTTTCAACTGGAACCGATCCAGGGGATAGATCATGTCCGGCAGGATGCCCAGCACGCCGCCCTTGGTCTCGAGGTGGCAAATCCGCCCGTCGCGCACGAGAATCGGCGGCATGTGTCCGGCGCAGGCGTAGGTGAAGACGCGCGATTTGGCGTTCAGCACGCCGTAGAACATCGTGGCGAAATCGCTGCTGACGGTGTCGGCGCACAGGTCGCGATTGACTTTCCCCAGCACGTCGGACATTTCGTAGATGTTCGAGGCGTGCGCCCGCAGGCTGGCGCGGATGGACGCCATCAGCAGGCTGGCGCGAACGCCCTTGCCCACGACGTCGCAGATGGCGATCCCGACGTTGTCCGACGGAAGCGGAATGAAATCGTAAAAGTCGCCCGCGAGCTCCTGGCTGGGGATGTACCGCGCGCAGATGTCCACCCCGTTCATCATCGGCGGGGTCTCGGGAATCATGCGTTTCTGCACCTCGCCCGCCAGGGCGATCTGACGCTTGATTTCCCAGGAATCCTTCGCTTCGGCGTACAGGCGCGCGTTGGCGATCGCCGCGGCCGCGGAATCCGCGATGGTCTGAAGCAGGCGCTTCTCGAACCAGTCGAACTCGTACCGCCGGTCCATGAACACGCGCACCACGCCCTCGCGGTGATCCTTGAAGATCATCGGGGCGCACAGGGCGCTGACGAAACCCTCCCGCCGGGCGGTGTCCTGGTAGACGACGCGCGGATCTCTCGTCACGTCGGCGACGTACACCGGTTCGCGCCCCGCCAGCACGTCGCGGTCGAGGGGACTGTCGGAAATGGGAATCGGGTTCGTGTCGAGATACTGCGGATTGATGCTGTGCACCGCGCGGATCACGAGTTCGTCGCCGTCGTCGCTGAGCAGGCGGATGGCGCCGGCTTTGGCTTTCAAGGCGTCGACGGTGATGCGCGTCACGGCGTCCAGGATCTGCTGCAATTCGTGCACCCCGGTGATTTCCGCCAGCACGTGCTGCAACGCCAGAAGCTGCTCGACGCGTCGGCGCAGTTCCATGCCGTCGCTGGCGAGGCGTCCCAGCACGCCGGCGAAGAGGCGAAGCATGTTATCCCGTTCCACGGGCACGAACGGCGCTTCGGATTCGTCGCCCTCGGGCGCGACGCGGATCCACCCGGCCAGTTCGTCGTCCATGTGCACCGGAACCTCGAAGGTCTTGGGCGTTTTTCGACCGCCCCGCGCGCCGGAGCGCCGCTTGAGCGGTTCGCTCGCCAGCGCCCCCAGCGCCACGTCGGGCGGGGGATTCGTCACCGCGGACGTCACCGCGCTGCCGTCGGGCGCATGGATGCTCACCGCCCGACCCAGCACCGCCGAGAACGCCTGCTGGACGGATTGCAACGTCCGCTCATCCAGATAATCATTTACATTGGCCATGATGACAATGATTCCATACCAGGAAAAATATCCCAAGTTGTCATCCTGAGCGGAGCGAGTCTTCGAGCGAAGCCGAAGGACCTTACGGGTAGTTGGGCGTAAGATCCTTCGACTCCGCTACGCTGCGCTCAGGATGACCGCTTGATCATGTTAGATGTGACGGAGTACTACGCGGATTCTTTCTTCGCCTTATGGGCGGCGAAGAGGGTCGGTTCCGTCTCGCCGTTGACCATGGCGGCCGTGATTTCATACACGCCGCCTTCCTCTTTCTTCTCCGGTAATTCGTACATCAACTCGAGCATCAGGTGCTCGACCACCGCGCGCAAGGCGCGGGCGCCGACGTCCCGCTTCAACGCCTCCGCGGCGACGGCTTTGAGACTTTCGTCGGTGAATTCCAGCTCGGTGTCTTCCAGCTCGAACAGGCGCTTGTACTGCCGCACGAGGGCGTTCTTCGGTTCGGTCAGGATGCGGATCATCGCCTCCTCGTCGAGCGGTTCCAGCGCGCAGATGCACGGCAGGCGCCCGATCATTTCCGGAATCATTCCGAAATGCACGAGGTCGTCCGGCTGCACCTGCGCGAGGGTGTTTCCGTGCTCCTGGGGGGTCAAGTCCGGGTGATCCTCGGAGACGAACCCGATCTGCTGCCGGCCTAAGCGTTTGCGGATGATGTTTTCCAGACCGACGAACGTTCCGCCGCAGATAAACAGAATCTGCGACGTGTCGAGCTGGATGTACTGCTGCTCCGGGTGCTTTCGCCCGCCCTGCGGCGGGATATTCGCCACCGTGCCTTCCAGCATCTTCAGCAGCGACTGCTGCACACCCTCGCCGGACACGTCACGGGTGATCGAAACGTTCTGGGTGGTTCGCCCGATCTTGTCGATCTCGTCGATGTAGATAATCCCGCGCTCGGCGGCTTCCAGGTCGTAGTCGGCGGCCTGGAGGAGCTTCAGCAGAATGTTTTCCACGTCCTCGCCGACATACCCCGCCTCGGTGAGGGTGGTCGCGTCGCCGATGGCGAACGGGACGTTCAGCACTCTCGCCAACGTCCTGGCCAGCAAGGTTTTACCGCAACCCGTCGGTCCGATCAGCAGCACGTTCGATTTTTCGATTTCCACGTCGGAGTTGTTTTTCTGGTCGTCGTGGGACAGGCGCTTATAGTGATTGTGCACCGCCACGGAGAGCACCTTTTTGGCGTGCTCCTGTCCGATGACGTACTGGTCGAGAAATTCCCGCGTCTGCCGCGGGGTGGGAATCGCGCCGAGCATCGGCTTGCTGGAGGTGGTTCGTCGCTGTTCCTGGCGGATGATATTATGACATAACTCCACGCAGTTACTGCAGATAAACACACCGTTGGGTCCTTCGACGATCGGGCCGACTTCCTCCCCGCTGCGATTGCAGAAGCTGCAAAAACCGGCTTTTTTTCCGTTACGTCCCGGGCCGCCTTGATTTCCTATTTTCGACATTGGCTTTCTTATCCACGGGGTTTAGCGGCTTGGAGTCGTCGTCCGCACCGCGATTACCATCGTTTCCTAGATTTCATCCCTCCCCGCCGGGGCGTCCGGCGGGTTGGGGCGATCTTCCTTTGAATCGTCCATTATACTATCGGAACGTGAAAAATGGGATTCACTTTCTTTGCCGGCGGGGGAAATTTTCAGCACCCGGCGACGCATGACGGAAAATTCCTCGTCGCTGATGCGCCCCGCCCGGCGCATGGCTTCGATCTGCTCGATCGTCATGCCGGCGCTCAGGCTTTCCTTCTTCCGGCGCGGATCCCAGCGCCGGCGGATGTGAAGCACCACGAAACCCGCCGCGATCAGCACCGCGATCAGGATTCCCCCCGCCAGGAGCACGTCTTTTTGCGACGCGGTGATTACGGCGAGTTCCATCATTCTTCCTTCGATTCCCATTGGGATTCTTTGGTCCGACGCTATCGTCCCTGCCGATATACCATTATATACGCAAGGAGACACGATGCCATTTCAGGAAAATTTTATCGACGGAGATCCCTGGCGGATTTTCCGCATCATCAGCGAGTTTGTCGAGGGATTCGAGACCATGAGTCGCGTGGGACCCGGCGTGAGCATCTTCGGGTCGGCCCGGACGCCCCGCCACGACGTGTACTACCGCAAAGCCCGCAAGATGGCGGCCATGCTGTCGGAGAAGGGGTTCACGATCATCACCGGCGGCGGGGGCGGGATCATGGAGGCCGCCAACCGCGGCGCGTTTGACGTGCGCGGCAACTCGGTCGGCCTGAACATCGACCTTCCGATGGAACAGGTCGCCAACCCGTACGCGAACATCCAGTTGAACTTCCGCTATTTCTTCGCCCGCCTGGTGATGTTCATGAAATATTCCGTCTCGTACGTGTGCTTTCCCGGCGGGTTCGGCACGCTGCATGAATTCTACAACGCCATGACGCTCATCCAGACCGGCAAGGCCGAACGATTCCCCGTGATCCTCATCGGGCGGAACTTCTGGAAGGGGCAACTCGAGTGGATCACCTCCGTGATGCTCCGACGAGGCACGAAAAAGATCGACCTCGCCGACCTGGACCTGTTCACCGTGACGGACAGTCTAAAGGAGGCGGTCGGGATCATCGAAAGCGCCCACGCGGAGCACCTGGCCCTTCACGCGGGAGAGTCGCCGGAGGATCAGAGTCAATACACCGAAGAGGGAACCTGGTCGGGACAACCCCCGCTGCAAAGCGGCCGTCCCCGCAATCCGCAGAAATCGAAGTACAAAACGAACATGTAACGCGAAATCAACGCGTCCACGATTTACTCGAATTGCACTTCTTTGCGCGGTGGGAATCCTTTCCCGCCGCGCAGAGAAACAGAATTCCTTTTCGTGAAATTCGAGCAATTCGTGGACGTATTTCTTACGGAACCGGGTCGTATCCGCCGCGGGCCAGCGGATGGCAACGCAGGATGCGCCACACGCCCATCGCCCCGCCGCGCAGGGCGCCGTGTTTTTCGACCGCTTCGATGAAGTAGTGGCTGCACGTGGGGACGAATCGACACTGCCTGCCCAGGTACGGTGAGAGCATCAACTGGTACACCCGCACCAGGAAGATCAAAAAACGACGAACGAAATGGCGAAGTCGCATGAATGTATTATGTCTCCTTGTCGCTTCGGGAACAACCGAAAAGAGAACGCGAATCCCTCAGGGACAGGTAAGACGAATGAAGACGAATAAGACGAATTTATTTATTAAAAAGAATTCGTCTTATTCGTCTTCATTCGTCTTACCTGTCCCTGAGGGATTCGCGTTCTCTTATATTGATCTTCCTCGCTGCCCGTCCGCCTAGGATCGATACCGATTTCCGCAGGTCCGCCAGGCAATGCTCCATCCCCGCGCGCGGCAGGAGGAGGTAATCGAATCCTTCGGGCAGATTCGAGCGTTCCAGCCGGAAGGCTTCCCGACAGAGACGTTTGACGCGATTCCTGTGGACGGCGTTTCCATGCCGTTTCGTCACCAGCACCGCGCCGCGCACCAGGCCGTCCTCCCTGCCGTTGGATCGGCCGATCAGCAGCAGCCTGCCGTCCCCCGCGCGAACGCCGCCCCGGAAGATCGCACCGATACTCCCGCGCCCCCGAATGCGATGCTCTCTGCCGAAAGACGATTTCATGGTAGGAATAATTCCTTATCCATTTTGGAATGAGTTTCTTGATTTCCCGGCCCCGAATGGGCCGAAAGCGTTTAGCCGTGGGTGAGCGCAGCGAACCCCCGGATGATAGGTATTAACAAAACAAGTCCCGAAGGGACGACAGCGAACAGGGATATTCCACAATCGCTGTCGTCCCGTTGGGACTTGCATTTCCGGAATCCTGACCGGGGGTTCGCTGCGCTCACCCCCGGCTAAACGCTTCCCGTCCCTTCGGGACGGAGTAACCGTGTTGGGATATTTCGTCCGGCTTCCCACTTACCTCTCCCTGCTTCCGGTAAACGTGGTTGCTTCGCTGCGCTTCGCGAACCACGGCACCCAATATCTTTTATTCATAGACAAATTTATTTCGTGAAATTCGTGCAATTCGTGGACGAATTTTCTTATTGCAGCGCCTCCAGCGCCCGGCGGACTTCGCCGGTTTCGATGTCGTCGTGGAGGTTCACGTCGCCCAGCGCGTTGGGCAGGACGATGCGCACGCGCCCGGCCATCGCTTTTTTATCGTGTTGCATGAGGCGCCAGATTTCGTCCGCGTCCAATCCCCCCTGCCGGACGGGCAGGCCCAGCATCGCCAGCACGTTCTTCACGCGATCCGCCACGTCGGCCCGCAGCAATCCACGCGAGACGGCCAGCGCGTTTTCCGCGACCAGTCCCAACGCGACCGCTTCCCCGTGGCCGATGTTCTCGTATCCCACGAACGTCTCGACGGCATGCCCGATCGTATGTCCGGCGTTCAGATGCGCCCGCACTCCGGATTCCCGCTCATCTTCCGCGACCACCTTCGCCTTGATCGCCACGTTCCGCGCGATCAGTTCGATCATGCCGTCGGCGGAGAACGCGAGCGCCCCGTCCTCGCCCGACAGAAAGTCGTCCGCGTGCGATTCGATGAAATCCAGCAGTTCCGCGTCGCGGATGACGGCGTGTTTGACGCACTCGGCGAGGCCATTGCGAAGCTCACGCTTCGGGAGCGTGCGAAGGGTTTCCACGTCGCACAGCACGCCCGAAGGTTGATGGAACGCGCCGATCAGGTTCTTCCCGGCGGTGTGATCGACGCCCGTCTTTCCGCCGACGGAGGAATCGACAGCCGCCAGCAGCGTCGTGGGCAATTGCAGGAACCGCACCCCCCGCAGCGCGACAGCCGCGACGAACCCCGCCAGGTCCCCCACCACCCCGCCGCCCAACGCGACGACGACAGACTTGCGGTCAATCGGCGGATCGTGCAACAGCAGACCGTCCAGAACCGCCGAGACCGTCGCGAGGGTTTTATTCGACTCGCCGGCCGGGAACGTCAGCACCCGCGACGTAATTCCCGCTTCAGTGAGTGAATCCAGCACCGGCTGGGCATAAAGCGGCGCGACGGTCGTGTCGCTGACGACGACCGCCTGTTTCGCGCCGGTGGCGCCCGCGAGAGCTTCGCCGGTTTCGCCCAGCAAGCCGGCCGCGATGCGCACGGAGTAACTTCGCTCGCCCAGGTCGATTCGTACCGTCGGTTCCGTCATGGTGTATCCTCATTCTTCGCGTGGGGATGATCTTTTTGATACTCTTCCACCGCCATCGCGAGGTCGGGATCGACAAATTCGTCGTCTTCGGATTCGACGCCGGCCGATTCCTCGTCGCGCAGCGGTTTGTATTTTTTGAACACGGGCCCGCGCTGGGCGGCTGTGGGACGTTTCACGCGACGCTGCACGAAAACAAACACCGCCGCGGCGGCTACCAGCACCAAAAATCCCGCGCCCCAGGCGAGATATTGATCCCGACTCGTGAACGTCCCGAACAACGATCCCGAAGCCTTCGTCGGGTTCATCTGCCACGCGAGCAGGACCGGGTATTTCCGCTTCTGGCCGTCGGTGGACGTTTCGGTATAGGATTGCAGGTACACGCAGGCGACCTCGTGGGGCGGCGCGTTTTTGTAGCGAACCCGTTTGTCGGGCAGCGTCTCGCTGATCGGTCCGAGTTTCTCCGGCTTACGGGCGGTGTAGAGCATGAGGGGTTCGTCGGGCGATCCCTCAATCGTGCCGTGAAGCTCGTAGATGGGTTCCTCGTCAGGCCAATAGGGATTGGCCCGCCATCCTTTCCCGAGAATCAACTCCCGAACCACGTACACGCGCACCGTCAGGCGGATCGGATGCAGACGATATCGTTCCGGCTGGCGCAGAAGGTTCGCCCAGGCCGGCGCGTCCAGCCGCCGGAGTTCCTCGCCGGATAACTTCGGCAGACGGCCGACAATCCGCATCATGCGATAAAACCCGTTCTGCTCCACGGGATCGGTTCCGTCCCGCACGGAGGACAAAAGGAGCTTATCCTTGTCCGACAGTTGCAATGAGGAATACACATCCTCCAGCGCCCCTGCCGGCCGGGAGACGGCGGAATCGGCCCAACCAACATTCGGAAGGACAAATCCCACAATGAAAAACAATCCTATCCTTGTCATCTCCGTCAGGAATCCCAAGGGCCTGAGCGGAGAGTTCGAGCGAAGCGAGAACCGGAGTCGAAGGACCTTACGGTTCCGTACCCGTAAGGTCCTTCGACTGCGCTGCGCTCCGCTCAGGATGACAGTAATATGCATACCGGGATTGTAGCTTCCCCCGCCCCATGGTGTCAAAAGACGGTTTGTCGCGAAAGGTTCCCAATCGGAGGAATCCCCCGTATCGGATCATTGCAGTTCGGCGATCTTTTCCAACACCCAGGCGCGAAGCTCTTCCATGGACTCGTTGGGAAACTGCGTGTAGTTCTCCCACGGGATGTTGTCGATGCGATGCCGGAAGATCGTTCGGATGCCCTCGACTTTCGGATTGTTCGACGTCGCCAGGAGCGATTCGAGCGTGCGCAGGGCCTTGTAATCCTGGATGCCCAGGCGCAGGGCTTCAAACTGGAGCGTCGGGCGCAACGGATATCCTTCGGCCGCGGGATACAGGATGCACGCTTCCTTATATTCGCCCGGCTGATCGCTGTCGAAGTCGTTATCGGGATTTCCGTGATGCCGCGCCAGCGTCCAGGCCCAGGCGCCTTTGGCGCCCGTGCGAAACGTGAACAGGCCGTTCATGTAGCGG
>JAFGJE010000093.1 GCA_016929245.1 Phycisphaerae bacterium | reverse complement strand
TGCGAGATTTTATCATTACAAACGGCATAAGTTATTGGCTCCGCTAAGGAGTAAAGAACGAAAATGAAATTACACAGTAAAATTATACCATCATCCGTTTTCCCTCGAACGTAACGGAATATCCATCATTCGTTCGTTCGAATTGCGGCAGGCGCCTGACTTTCCCTGGGATGGGAAAAATCAACGTGTGAAAAACGAGTTTCGACTCTCCCGACTGCTCGAAGCAAACCTGAGGCCGGGGGACGGCGCGGCCATATTCCACAGCCGCCCATCCGCGACAGGGAGTTTCGCCGCCTTCATAAAAACGCATTGTGATATCACCGTCGCCGAGGCAGCGGAGAATCACGTTGGCGTCGTCGAAGCGGGTATGGGCGAGGAGATTGGTTTCATCGAGAACGACGGCCCCGGGCGCGAGGTTCCACACCTGCTCCGCGCGGTGGGTTCCCTCGAACGTGATCGTGTCGCGGACGATCCAGAAATCTCCTCGCGCGAAAAACACCTCCCGACGATGACGGGCGGATTGGGGATTCTCGTCCGTGCCGTACCCGGCGGCAAATTCACCGCGGGCGTATTGAACCTCGCCGTCAAGATCGGTATCGAGTAACCTCGCGTCGCCGGGTTTTTGGTTCATGCCATCCACGAGAACACTGCTCGTCGAAGCCGTCGAACGAAAATAGGCCGCCTTGTCGCGCCAAGGCGATTCCGGACTGGTCAAATATCGGAATCGGCCGCTGTTGCAGATCAGGTTGCGCCCGAACGCGGAAACCTCCACGCAGAGCTGATCCGTGTTTTGATGCGCGATGCCCGGCGCCCCGGCGTCGAAGAACAGATACCGCGCTTCGGCGTCCCAGCCGTCGCGAAAGGTCACGAGATTCGCGTCCGGGAAGACGTAAGAGGTGTAGGGCGTGCAACTTGTTGCACGCGAAATCCGTTTATCGTTGCGCGTGCAACAAGTTGCACGCCCTACAATTTCTTCGATCTCCGGTAAACCCAGTGTTTTCGCGGCGCGCCGCAGAATCGCCTTTCGACTGGGCTGCCAGGCCGAGTCGTTCGTCATCGGCGTGGTGAAATCGGGTTTGAGTTGATACAACTCCGCCCATACGTTTTGGCAAAGCCGTTCGACGTACTCCGCGCGGAAACGATCCTGAGAACCGAGATGACAGGCCTGTTCGTATAACGCGTAATGGCCTCGATAGCAGATCCAGTGATACCCGCCGGACATCTCCCGTGTATAACCGTCGGGGTAAAACTCCTCCGCCCAGTGGGATTGCAGGAACTCCAATCCCTCCGCGAACCAGTCGTCGGCATCGTTGAATTCGGGGAACAACAATCCCACGCACGCCAACGCCGACGCTTCGATGAAGGCGTGGTTTCCGTGATCCCAGCGATATCGCCGAAGGTAATCCGTCTGGTCGTGGATCGACGCCAGGATCGTCGCCCACGCGTCGGGGGTCATCGCCTCCGAACCGATCACGTGCTTCAGCGCCTGAGGCCAGTGTTCCGCGATCCGCAGCGCCACTTCCATCGGCCTCCAGTTGCTGCGCTTGATGTCGAGATAGTCCATCGATTCGGGTTCGATGCGCGGCACGCGGGCGATCCAGTCGAGCATCTGCGAAACGACTTCGCGCGCGAAACGCTCCTCGCCGGTGGTTGCATACGTCCTGGCGAGAACCGGCAGGTGCGGATGCCGCGACAGCGAACACGTCCATTCCAGGTCGTTCTCCGCCGCCGCCAACCAGTCGATGGTCTCGCCGAAGTCAATCGTCCCGCCGGTCAACGCGAAACGATGTCGCGGAAACTCCGCCGTCGGCGTCAATACCACCGGTCCGATTTCCTCGTGGGGTTCGACGCAACGCCCGGACAATTCCGCGCGATAATGTGCCAGCATTGATTCCGCGTCAGTGAACGAGTGTCGCAAATGCTGTTGGAGTTGTTTCAACATGATTTCATCATACCAACCGCCGGGTGCCGCGCTTCGCTTCGCGAACCGCGGCGCCCGGCGGTTGGATAAGGAATGATCGTATTATTCCAGTTCCACGCGGTACAGGCGTGTCCCTTTTACCAGTCTGACGGAGGAAGCGTCAACGGCGTCGACGGTTCCCTGCAGCTTGTTTTTGTCGTTCAGGCGCTGAATGGATTTCACTTTCGCGTTTTTGAAGGTGATGGTTCCCGTCACCCACGTCATCGGCTTAAACACCAGCGGATCCTTCGGTGTCGGTACGGAATCGCCTGCCATTCCGACGGCTGTGATCTCGTGCTCCTTTTCCGAGAGTTTTTCGACGATCACCACGTTGCACTTGTCGCTTGTGATATCCATGTCCAGTTTGGGCGTGGAGAACTTGTACGGATGATCGACCGCCAGGGCGGTGAAGTGATCCGTCCGCACCGTCAGGACGCCCTCTTGGGCGGAGCGGAATATGTGCGGCGTTTGGATGTCGGCGTTACTGGGAAGCCCGCCCAGCCGCGGGTCGTCGCCCCGTAGCGCGGGAATTTCCCCGGAACGATACAGCCGTCCCGCCGCGCGGTACACCATCTGCCACGGGATGTCCCGCAGGCAGTCGCCGCCGCTGACGCCCTTGCCTTCCCGCCGGTAGGAGGGTTGATCCATCGTGAAGTCGTACGAATTGCACTGGGCCATGTACCAGCAATGGAAACACACACCGTCCCGTCCGATCAGGGAGGAATACACCGCGTAATACAGCGGGTTGGCGACGCGACTCCAATGAACGTTCTGTCCGCTGCCGTCGGCGTTTCGGGTTTCCGTTCGCGCGTAGGGTTTGCGGAAGTCGAAGGGATTCGCGCCCGGGGCGGTAATTTTCGATCGCGCGGCGATCAGGTCGGCGGAACGAAACACGTCATGAACCCGGCAGTACGCGTGATCCTCCAATACGGGCGTCAGGTCGTTTTGGATCCAGCGCCCGTCCAGGCCGTCCATCCAGCACCAGAAATCCGTCAGGTACGAAATGCCGTCATAGCCGATCCCGCGATAATGGTCCGCCATCGTCTTTTGATGATCCGTGTCCATCTGAAAGCAGAAGTCCAGGAGGTCTTCCCGGCGTTTCAAGGAGAAGGCGTAGTCTTTTTCGACGACGGGTTCCAGAGCGACGGTTCCCTCGGCAAGGATTTCGTTCGGCAGCAGACCCTCGCGGCTGTCGGGAACCGCCCAGGCGGCGGCAAGGCGATCCCGGGTTTTGTATTTTTTCTTCAGGAACGCGTGCCATTTTTTGCCCAGTTTCGCCGCGAAGTATTCGGGGAGTTTTTTGTGTCCCTGGTGGTGGCGGATGAAATAGTGCATCCCCTTTTCGTTGACGGTTTCCAGCATCATCAATTGCGGATCGTCCTTCAGCGCCACGCCGGAGCGGGGATTTTTGAGGTTCAGGAATTGGCCGGCGAATTCCTTCCGCAGCGCCAGGGC
>JAFGJE010000092.1 GCA_016929245.1 Phycisphaerae bacterium | reverse complement strand
CGGTAGGGGTGGGATTCGAACCCACGGTACCCTTCCGGGTACAACGGTTTTCAAGACCGTCTCCTTAAACCGCTCGGACACCCTACCGGAGTTTTACCTCGATCCGCCGGCCGGACGAACCTGTCCCCGAGAGATCTCCGCCGGGCGAGGTGGAATTCATCGCAGAGTTGAAAATGCTACCGTTTCTTTTTCCGGTTCTCCCGATACCATTGAATGACGTTTGTTCCGCATTCCGGGCAGACCAGCTCGTTGTCCATTTCCGGGGGGTGCATCATCATGGGCGATTCCCCGCGGCGGCTGCGCTCCAACGCGTCTTTCATGTGTTCCGGAACGAAGAATTTCTTGCAGTTGGGGCATTGGGTCATGTGTACGGCTGTCCGTTCCTTCGTGAACGGGGAATAGATCAGTCCTATCCCGTCCATCATGCCCACATCTTCCGGTCCCATGTTCTCCCGCATTTTTTCCGGATCGATCTCGAATTCCTGCTTCGTTTGCAGGCAGTATCCGCGCATTTCGCCCGGGATGCCTGGATTTCTGGGGCGGATGGTGTTCCACAACGTCGACGTCAGGGACAGCGCGATAATCGCCACCAGCGTGCCGCCCAGGATATACTGCGCCTGCGGGCCGGTTGTACACTTATCGACCACTCGATTGACTGCTTCCTTCAGGGACATGGTTGCTACTCCTCATGGAATCGCCCGCGATTCCGGACGGGCGTATGGTTCATTTTCGTTTCTTGCGATGCTCCCGATACCACTGAATGACATCCGTATTGCAGTGGGGGCAGATCAGGTCGCCATAATTGTCCATCATGTAATATTCTTCATCGTCATACGGTTCCTGGAGCAAATAGTCCGGGACGAAATATTTTTCGCAGTTGGGGCAGCGGGTCATCGGAACGGCCGTCCGATTTCCGGTGAATTTCGAGATGTATCGCATGTGCGGACCGTCAGGAATGAATCCGTCTTCCAGCCCCTCCTTCTCCATCTGCTCGCGCATCTCTTCGGGGGTCATGACGAATTCCTGCTTCGTCTCCGTGCACCAGAAGTGCTGGTCAACCATTTCATATTTATGGCCCGACCCCACGAGATTCATAATCACCGTCAGCAGGGAGATGATGATAATGACGATCAGCGTGCCGGCCATGATGTACTGCATCTGTTCGCCGGTGGTGATCCTATCGACAAGGTCTTCCAACTTCCGCATCAGGGACATGCATCCTGCTCCTTCCACTGGAGAGGCAATTCCAATGATTCGCGCCCGACGTGGATGGATCGTCGGCGGCGCCGGTCTATAAGATCGGGAGAAACCACAACATCCATGCCGCGGTTCGGCGATGAAAGAAGATCGCGCAACACCGGCGACATCCACGTGCAAAGACGTCCTGCTGACTACAGCATATCGTATCCAATCAGCCCAAACAAGCCAAATGAAGCGTATTTTTTCGCGTTCGGCGTATAAACGGCATGATTTGGAAGATCGTATCCTTCATGTAGCCGGGAGTCGGTAGCACATCGTGTCGCGGGCATCTTGCTCTCGGAATAGTTTTTTTTTCGCGGTCAGGATGGCCGCGATACGCGCGTCCCTCAGGGACGCGACACAAAAGAATGCTGATCTTTCGTTGTAGTTGAAGTCAGCCGGCAGGGCGTGTCATACCGTAATCCATAACGGAATTCCGCGGGATACCGAGATACTTTTTGGTATGTTTCGATTGAATGTCCATTGCATTGGATGAATACCCTGGTGGATCGGGTGCTCCACCAGGCATGAGTTCAAGTTCAAACCGCGGCGGGAAAGTCCCGTCAGGGATCCCCAAGGGAGATTCCCGCCGCGCGGAGGTTTATTGACCAAATGACATTACTTTTTCATTTGGTATGACCAAACGCAATCAGAATGTCAAAAGGTCAATCATTTCCCTCGTCGTCTCGAGACGTGTCTTGTGTGGGCCATGATGTTGTCTATGAGAATATCGCGGACTTCGGGGTCTTCATCCGCGAGGCTGACGGGGATGTACTGGAGGATCAGATCGAATTGCTCCTTCGCGCGGGCCCATTGGCCGCTTCCCTCATATTGATAGGCGGCGTCACTGTACATACTCCAGATCTTGTCGGTCAGTTCCTCCGCGACCAGGTTGTATTTCCGTTCATCCTCGGGCAGGAAGGTTCGTTCGTCGGGGCGGCGGTACGCCTGGAACAGGCGATAGGCCAGCAGGCAGCGATACAGGTTGCGTCGCTCGCTCGTGCGATGGCGGTAGTAGGTTCGCGCTTCCTTCAGGCTTCGCTGGGCGGACACTTCGTTGGGACTTCGCTTCAGGTCGCCGCGCAACAGTCTGGAAATCGTTTCCGACGTGAGAAGTTCCGGAGCGTCGTCGTCCACGTCGTCGTTCCCGCGTTTGCCTTTGGAGATCACCACCACTCCGATCGCGAGGATCGCCAGGTACACGAGGAAGGCGATCATGTATTTCCTGGTCTTGTTGGATGATTTTTTCGGTTTGGGTTTGGCCTGCTTCTTTTCGGACGCGGCGGATTTTACCGGCGCGGGTGGTTCGACGGGTTGCGGCGGTACGGAAACAGGCTGGGGTTCCGCCGGCGCGGGCGGTTCGACGGGCGTCGGTTCGTCGGGATGCTCCCGCCGATACTCCGCCAGCACCTGGTTCGGATCGTCCATGCCGTCGACGAAGAGGATTTGGGTCTCCGCGCCCAGGGCGATCACGTCGCCGGTCGCCAGCAAAATTTGCTTGCCGGATTTGTAGCGTTTGGAGTTGATCTGCACGGGATTGGATCCCGCGAGGCGCTCGACGATCCATCCTTCGGGGATCCGCTGGAACTGCAGTTGTTCGCGGGAGATGAATTCCTCGGTGAAGGAAATATCCGCCAGTTCGCTTCGTCCGCCCAGCATGAGATCGCGCAGGAGCACGACGCGCTGCCCTTTCTGCGGGCCGGAAACGAACAGCAGTTCGGGACTCGGTCCGGGCATCAGAACATCCCTCCCCGCACGATGCGGATGATCGCCGGTCCGAAGACGGTGAAGATCACCGCCGCCACCAGCAGCAGGCAGGGCACGAGCACGCGGACGGAGGCGACGGCCGCTTTGTTTTCCGCCCGTGCGGATCGCTGCATGCGCAGCAGCGTCGCCTGGTCGTGCAGGACGGTCGCTAAAGGCGTTCCGAGTTGCTCGGCCTGGATGACCGACGCGACGAGACTCTGCACGCTCGTTAACGGCGCGCGGCGGGCGAGGTTCTGCAACGCCTGCTGCCGTGTCGTGCCCAGTTCAATTTCCGCCAGCAGGGCTTTGAATTCCACGTTCAGCGCCTCTTCGTCGTTTTCGCGGGTGATGGTCCGCAGGGCTTCGGTGAACGTCGCGCCGGCGCCCATCGCCAGGGACACCAGGTCCAGGGCGTAGGGCAGTTGCTTGGTGATGTCCCGCAGGCGTTTGGAGGCCTTGTCCACGATCTGGTAGATCGACAGCGCCAAACCGATGACCAATCCCATCAGGAGGGTCGAAACGCTGAATTGGCCGGTCGTTACCACGTAGATGACTTCCAGCACCAGTCCCAGTCCCAGTCCCGCCAGGAGCGACAGGGCGAGATATTCTTCCGGGGTGTAATAATTCGGGCTGCCCGCGGCGATGAGTTGCTGACGGAGATACCCCTTGGCGCGGGGCAGGTTCAGGTGATGGCTGACCGACAGCAGAATCCACAGGATCGGGCGGAAGATCGGATTCTCGAAGACGGTTTTGCGGTCCTCGTGTCCGGTGGCGATGGCGGCTTGGCGCTGGGGAGACAGCTCCACGCGCCCCGGCTGGGAGAACACGGCGACAATTCCCGCGCCGACCGCGCCGAACAGCAGCACGGACAGCACGACGTCCCAGACTCCCCCCGCCCAGAAAGCGACGTCCGCCAGAATGTTTACGTTATCCATCATATGTTTTGGGTGCCGTGGTTCGCGGAGCCCCGAAGGGGCGGAGCAACCACGTGACTCGCGGGGCGTGGTTGCTCCGCCCCTTCGGGGCTCCGCGAACCACGGCACCCAGGCACCTAAGTTCTCAGGGATTCTTTGTCATATATCAATCGCCATGATCTTTCGGATCCAGAGGAATCCGATGATGTTCAGCACCACCACCAGCGCGAGGATCATTTTTCCCAGCCCGTCGGTGAACAGCGTGATCACGCCCGCCGCGTCGATGAAATACAGGATCAGCATCACCACGCCGGGCATCGCGCCCAGCCAGCGTGCGGTGGCCCGGCCCTGGGCGGTTAGGGTCTGGACGCGACTTTCCAGCCGCTGAATCTCCCGGATGCTCGCGGCGATGCGGTCGAGGGTTTCGCCCAGGTCGCCGCCGCGCTGGCGGTGGGTCTGCAAGGCCGCGAACAATAGTCGCACGTCCGGCAGGTCGACGCGTCGGGCGGCCGACTCCATCGCTTCGTCCAGCGGCACGCCGTACTCGTATTCGCTCAGCAGGTGGGCGAACTCCTCCCGCAGCGGGACCGGCGCGTCGCGGGCGATCATCTCCATCGACTGGACCAGGTTCAACCCCGCCCGCACGCCCGACGCGAGCATCTGCACGCCGCCGACGAGTTGCGCCTCGATCTTCCGCTGCCGTCGCCGGCGAAGGTAGCGAATGAACAGGCCGGGCAGGATCAGTCCCACCCCGGCCGCCAGGAGCGTTCCCGGCAGCGTCCCGGCGGTGACGACGTACCCCACCAACCCGAGAAACAGCATCATCGCGCCGGTCAGAACCGTCACCATGCGCGGCGAAATGTCCATCAGAAGCGAATGTCGCAGAATCTGATCGTATTGACGTTCCTTGCGTCGAATGTGGATCAGCAGGGGGTTGCACCCCACCAGCACCGCCGCGGCGACGGCGAGGAACATCACCGCGCTCGTGACGATCATTCGACTAGTATCGCTCCAGGCGGCCAGCATCACGTGAACACCTCCACGCTCATGAATCCATGTTCGATCAGTTCTTCCGTGAAGTGGGGAATGTATCCGGTGTGATACAGTTTTCCATCGGACGTTTTGGCGAGGAAGATGTCTTCGGTGATGATGCGCTGCGTTTCCAGGTCGATTCCGACGATTTCGCTGACGTGCGTGACGCGACGCTCGCCCCCGGGCAGGCGGGCGATCTGCACCACCAGATCCAGCGCCGCGACCATCTGCTCGCGGATCGCGCGGATGGGCATTTCGACGGCCATCAGGACCATCGTCTCCAACCGCAGCATCGTGTCGTCGGGCGTGTTGGCGTGGATCGTGGACAGCGAACCGTCGTGGCCGGTGTTCATCGCCTGGAGCATGTCAAGGGCTTCGGGCCCGCGCACCTCGCCGACGATCAGCCGGTCGGGGCGCATTCGCAGGGCGTTGCGAACCAGGTCGCGGATGGTATACGCGCCGCGTCCCTCGATGTTCGCGGGACGGGTTTCCAGGCGCACGAGGTGCTCCTGGGCGAGTTGAAGCTCCGCGGAGTCCTCGATGGTCACGATCCGCTCGCCGGTGGGGATGAAGTTGCTCAGGACATTGAGCGTCGTGGTCTTTCCGCTGCCCGTCCCGCCGGAGATGAGCGTATTTTTTCTTCCGATCACGCAGGCCCGCAGGAAGTCAGCCGCCGCCTGGGAAATCGTGCCTCGCTCGATCAGGTCGTCCATGGTGAAGGGAATCTGGGCGAATTTCCGGATCGTCAGCGTCGGGCCGGAGAGGCTCAGCGGGTTCAGCACGGCGTTGACGCGCGAACCGTCCGGCAGGCGGGCGTCCACCAGCGGGGTGGAGCGGTCGATGCGCCGCCCGACCGGCGTGATGATGCGCTCGATGACGCTCTCGACGATCGGGTCGCTGAAGAAACTCCTGCCGGTGTTCTGCAGCACGCCGTCCTTCTCGATGTAGATTTTGTCGCGTCCGACGACCATGATTTCGTTGACGTTGGGCATTTCCAGCAGGTCCTGCAACGGCCCGTAGCCCAGCACGACGTCCTCGATTTCCTTCGTCAGCATCCGACGGATAATGTATTCGTTCAGTTCGGGCGTGACGCGGGGGGCGAGTTTTTCGAGTTGTTTTTCCCAGTCGGCCTCGATCATCGCCACGTCGTCCTTGAGCGTGTGCGGGCGCAGGCGCAGCGGGAAGTAGCCCACCACGTCGCCGATCATTCTTCCGAGGGTTTCCTCGTGTTTCGGTTCCGTCCGGTCGGTGTTCTCGAAGCCGTAGCTGTACATCAACTTGCCCGTCGCGCGGCGGGTCAGTTCCGTGACGACCGAGCGCCAGAGGTATTCGCGCACGAGGTAGCGCCCCATGTCCGGATCGACGTTTTTGAAGTTCGCGCGGACGATTTCGTCGAGGTGCTGCTTGATCAGCGCGACCAGGCTCTCGTCGGCGCCGGTTTGTCCGGTGACGCGCAGGTTCAGGCGGTCCAGCAGGTCGGCGTGCATCGCTTGTTCCAGGTCGATCACGCGCTTGCGCGGGGTGCTGATTTTTTCGGCCGTCGAAACGCGCTTCGCGCTGGGCTGCATCATGTAGAGGCTGAACTCGCCGATGCGGATTTCGTCGCCGTATTCGATTTTCACACGCTGTTTGAAGGGGATGGTCCGGTTGGCGACCACGATTCCGTTCATGCCCAGCGATTCGGCGAAGTACGAACCGCCCTCGAAGACGATCCGCGCGTGCTTGCGCGAGACGAACGGGCTGCGCAGCGTCACGGCGTTGTCGTCATCCCGCCCGATCGTCACCAGGTCGTCGGGAACCTTCTCCGTCTCCCGCTGATCCGTATACTGGTTGTAAATCCAGATTTCCATGAACGGATTATCCTAATTATGAAATTCAGTGGGTGCCGTGGTTCGCGGAACCCCAAAGGGGTGGAGCAACCACGCCCCACGAGTAACGTGGTTGCTTCGCTGCGCTACGCGAACCACGGCACCCGTCAGTATATTATTGTCTTATCTTCCCGTAGTTCCGCTTCGCGGCGGGACGGTCATGGGGGTTCCCATGCGTCCGGCGGGTTTGGCCTGGTTCGCCGGCAGGTTCAGTTCCGGGTTGATCTGTCCCGGCTGGGAGGTCATGCCCGCGCCGGCCTGGTTGATTTCCAGCTGGAAGTCTCCGATCATGTGCGTCTTGAGGTTGGACAGCTTCAGCGACACGTCCGGGGTGACTTCAATCGTGATCTGCCGGTAATTTCGCGTGCGGATACGGCTGTTGGTTCGCCCGGCGTCGTCGGCCGCCCCGACCCCGCCGATATTCATCACGCGCACGTCGGAGAGGATGCGATACGTTCGGTACGTCCCGCCGGGCGAGGCGAAGACACCCTTCAAATTCACGGTGTCGCCCGGCGCGAGCATGTCCCCGAGGGACTGGTTCCGGTCGAACTCGACGGGAATCGCCACCATGCCGTCGCCGAGTTTCTGACTGGCGCGGTCGCCCCCGGCGTCGTCGATGTAATCGTACAGGAGATATTGATCCTTCCGCAACGCGCGGTGGATCGGCTTTCCACCGTGGGCTGTCAGATAGTCCCGGTGTTTCCAGGGGACGATTTTTCCGTACGCCTCGGCGTTGTCCTTGGGGATGACCGCCTTCTTGATGTGCCGGGCGGTGATTCGCTCGCCGGCGGGTAAATCCTTCGCCAACTGCACGACGGCGACGGTTTTGCCTTCCAGCTCGGAGCGAATCGCGTGGATGTGGGCGTTGTACAGGAACACCACCACCAACCCCAGCACGACGGCGATGATGAGAAGCCACTTGTTCTGAATGCCTTGGACGGATTCGGCCATGGTTTTCACCTCAAACCTTGTATCGGCAGATCGTTTTGAACGACTGTACGTTGCTTTTCCCGTTTGAATCCACGAGGAAGATTCCCGTCGGGCGACTCGTTCACTATACTAAAAAGACCCCAGGCAACGAAAGGGGTTAGGGGGAAATGAGCAGGGCTTACGTATCTACATTCCTATCTTCAGCCCAACGGGCTGAGACATATCAGCCCAGGGCAACGCCCTGGGTGAACGAATGGTCTTGATCCCAAGCCCTGTAAGGGCGATACAAATTGTCACGCCCTTACAGGGCTTGGATTGTAAAACGTTTGCAAACCCAGGGCGTTGCCCTGGGCTGGTATATCTTCGCCTTTCAGGCGAAAGACACGGAAAAACGATTTTAGATGCGCATATCCTGGGAAAATAAAAATCGCCGCCGAAGAGGAAATTACGGATGCAGAATCGCGATCAGAATCGTCGGGATTCCCAGGAGAGATTGACGGCGAATTTCGAGGCGGTTTTGTTGTTTTGGCGAAAAAAGCGAGCGTAAGGCGCTGTTATTTAATGGATTAAGATTTTCTTCGCGCGTCCAGAAGGATTGCCCCGCGACGCGGTAGACGGCGTCGCGGAGGGATTTCGGCAGCCAGTGCGCCAAGGGGATCAGCGAGTGCGGTTCGAGGGGGCTGTCCGCGTCGGGGGTGGTCAGCCAGATCGATTTTCCCACGCGACAGAGTTCCGCGACGAACGCCCGTTGTCGCGCCCGGCTGCCGGCGTGTTCGACGACCGCGTTGCAATGCACCGCGTCGAACGCCTGATCCTCGAACGGCAGCGAAACACCGTTTGCGCGGAGGAATTCGATTCCCCGCCGCCGGCAAACCTCCGGCTGACCCTCCAGCCCGCACGCGACGAGCATCCCCGGCCAGGGGTATTGTTCCTCGATCAGGTTGCAGGCGCCGGCCCCGGTGGTGGTCACGCCCACGTCCAGGACGCGGGAATTCGGTCCGAGGTGGAATTCCCGCAGGAACATCGCCAGCCGCCGCCGGCGCAGCCTGGCCCCGGCTGCCAGCGCCCCGCGCCAGATTCGCCCGTCAGGCCAGCCGAATAACGATGAACCCGTATCGCCCATGACGGTGTTGTACCATGCCGGGATACGCGCGTACAAGGGAGTCGTGGCACCTTCAAGAAGCGGGAGTTGTTGTTTACTCCCGCTTCTTGTGGGTGCCGTTTTCCAAGATGCCAATAGCACCCACAACCGTCGAAGCGTCGGTTGAAGGCGCCACAGATAGAAAAGGGGCGGAGTCGGCCCAAACCGATCTCCGCCCAAGCTTCAGCGGTCCCTCGGCGCCAGACATCGGCGTCCTACCCGAACGCCGGCGGCGCTACCACTGATGTTCCGGCAACAATTCCTCCACCGGGGTGACGCTGGTGATGCAGTCCTGCCGGGAAAGTCCTCTTCCCGCGCCGTGTCGGACGTTGAATTTCACCATCGCCTCGGCGGGGCTGTTCGCCTCGATCGTCTCCGTGGCGGGACGACCTTTTTCCGGTTCGACATATCGGATGCGAAAGACCATCGGTGTACCCAGTTTCTCCTACACGGCGGGTTGACCCAACCCTACGATATGAAATTCGTCAGAAGCAAATTCACGGGAAGTTTTTTTGGAGGACATCTTGTCGGGAGAGCAGTTCGTATTTCTGTAACCTATTATTAATAATAGGTATACGAAATCATTAGGAAAAGGGAAAATTTTCAGATTTTTCAGATTTTTTTGGGGAATTTCCCGTCAAAATGCAAGCAAGGCGTGGAATGGATTGACCCGAAAATACACCCTAAACCCTACATTTCTTGTGTCTTATGTCGCGTCGAAAATAGGGGGAAAAAAATTGAGTGGAATTTCCTTCTTTGTCTAAAGATTCCTATCTTTCTTACGAGAATCCCGTTGGGCGGAGTCATCCGCCCGTAAAGGAGTTACGGATCATGGCGACCATTTCACTTGGCGGCGTTTTCACGAGCATCGATTGGTCCACCATCATCGACAGTCTGATGGCGGCCGAACGAATTCCGCTGACGCGCCTGGAAACCAAGAAAGTCGATTATGAATCCAAGCAGGGCGCCATCGACGCATTGAGCGATTCCTTCACCGCCTTCAAAAGCGCCGTAACGACCCTGGGCGGCAATTCCACGCTTCGCAGCGTCAACGTGTCGAGTTCCGATTCGGACGTCGCCGACGCCGCCGCCGGTTCGGGCGCGTATGAAGGAACGCATACCGTGGAAGTCAACCAGCTCGCCCAGGCGCATCGTCTCGTGGAATCCACCGGGACGACCTACACGCTGGATCAGATCGGAACCGGGGCCGTCTACTCCACCGCCCGCAACGAAAACAGCATGATCGGCGCGGGGCAGGACGACGCGACGTGGTTCACCACGACCGCCAACGGCGCGACCTACACCTTCCAGTTCGGCGAGGAGACAGCCGTCACGGTGGACTTCGCCGCGAGCACGAGCTATTCGCTCAACCAGGTGGCGGCCCTGATCAACGCCGAAGCGGGTTACACGATGGCCCAGGTCGTCGACGAAGGCGGCGACACCTACAAGCTCGACCTGACGGCCAAGTACGCCGGCGAAATCGGCGAAATGACCCAGACCCTCGACGCCGGAGACGCCGTGGATGAACTCAACGACGAGGCGGATTACACCAAGACCGACGGAACCGACGGCGCGGCGGGCGTCTTTTCCTACACCTACGACGGAACCACCCGGAACCTGAACATCGAAGCCGGCGCGACGCTGGAAGACCTGCGCGACCGGATCAACAACGACTCGGCGAATCCGGGCGTCACCGCCAGCCTGATCCAGTACAGCGGAACCTACCACCTGGTGCTTTCCGGGAACGACACGGGCGAAGACTACGAAATCACGATCAATGACGCCGAAACGACGATTCCGGGTTTCGACACCGCCGACTTCTACGAAGCCCAGGTCGCCCAGAACGCCGAATACCGCATCGACGGAACTCCGCCGATCGGCACGTACATCGAGAGCAGCTCCAACACGATCACCGACGCCGTGGACGGAATCACGCTTTCGCTCAACGGTACGGGAACGACCACGATCAGCCTCACGCGAGACACCTCCGCGTTGAAAAGCCAGATCGAGACCGTCGTGGATCGGTACAATTCGCTGTTCAACACGATCACCCTTCTGACCGGGTACGACGACGCGACGGAGCAGGGGGGGATGCTCCAGGGCGACGCGATGATCTCGTCGTTGCTGTCCCCTATACGTTCGCTGCTGACGGGGACGGTGACGGGATTTGATTCCGACGTCGAGTCCTACGTCATGGGCGCGCAACTCGGCATCGAGGTGGACCGCTACGGCGAAATGACCTTTGACGAGGACGTGTTCGACGAAGCGATCGAGACGGATTTCGACGCCGTGGTGAATCTGGTCGGCGGTGTGTTGAACGGATATGTTTCCGACGATTATTTTCAGTATGACAGCGCCCTGAGCCTGACCGAACCCGGCGAGTACGAAGTGAAGGTCGAGTTCGACGGGTTGGGCAATATCACCGACGCGTGGTTCCGCGACGAGGGCGACGGCGAGGACGACTGGCGGGCCGCCGTGGTGGACGGAAACACGATCACCGGTTCGGTCAACAACGATGAAGCCGGCCTGCAGTTGATCGTCACGTGGGACGGTCTCAGCGCGACGCAGACCTCCGACGTTCGACTGATGAACGGGTTCGCCGTCGAACTGGAAGAGGTGTTCGAGGACGTTCTCGACACGGTGGACGGCCCGCTGAAGCTTCGCCAGGACAGCTACGACGACGCCATCGAGGATCTGGAAACCAAGATCGAACTCATGGAAACCCGCCTGGAGAACAAGGAAGCGATCTATACCGCCAAGTACGCCCGCCTGGAAGCGGCGTTGGCGCAGCTGGACTCGTACCGGGCTTCGTTCGACGCCCTGTTCAGCTCGCTGGACAATAACAGCAACAATAACGATGACTGATCCTCCCCGCGGGAGAGGACAAAACGGAACGGCTTGGGGATTCGATCCCAGCCGTGACCGCCGACGGAATCAAGAGACATTCACTTTGCCAAGGAGCAGATGTTATGCCGCCCAGTGGAATCGCAACGTATAAGGAAAACGCCGTCACCACCCAATCCGGGGGAAAGATCATCATTCTGTTGTATGAGGGGGCGATCCGGTTTCTGCATCAGGCGATCACAGCCTTGGAGAACAGGGACTACATCGAAAAGGGACGCCTGATCAATCGGGCGATCAATATCATCACCGAACTCGACGTCGTGCTGAACATGGACGCCGGAGGCGAGGTGGCGCAGAATCTTCGACGACTCTACCGGTTCATGATCACGCATCTCGTGGAAGCCAACTCCAAAAAAGATCCCGGTAAAATTCAACACGTCATCCGACTGCTGGAGAATCTGCTGGAGGGATGGAAACAGATCACCGCGTGAGGTGTTTTTAACATACAGATAGAAACAACAGCGTCGAGCGGTAAACCGATTCGTGAATCAGCTTGCTGCTCGGCGCTGTTGTTTTATGGTTTCACCCCCACAATTCCCGTCGGGGAGGGATGCGTTGGGTATGTCGCGCGTCGATCCACCCGGTATTCCCGTCGGTCAAAGCGACATGCAACCAGCGTCCTCTTTGTTCGAGAAGGTCGAATTCCGCGCCGTCTTTCAGGAGGGTCTGGGCGGCGAACGTCTCCCCGTTTCCCGCGCGCAGCGGTGCGTTCGTCGCCGTCACCACGCCCCGCGTTTGATTCCATTCCGGTAGAACGTCCCAAAGCACCGACGCCGTCAGCAATACGAACACCACCCCGCAGACGGCCGCCGAAACGCGACACACCCTCGGCCGGGCGAGCAACGAAACGCCCAGGAAAATCCACACGCCCACCCAGGCGAAAAGTCCGACCCGGAATCGCCCCGGAAGGGACAAGGCGCGATTCCACAGGGACAGTTTTCCCCAGAACGTCGCCGGCGGAACCAAAGCAGGGGACTCGACGCCGTCTCGCAGGCTTCGCGCCAGCGTCAATCCCGTCAGAATCTCCGGTGTCGGTCCTGAGAGTTGCTTCGCCCGTTGATAATTGGCGATGGCGGATCCGATTTGCCCGCTTCGCAGACAGGCGTCGGCGGAACGTCGATACAGTTCCCCGTCGCAGGGGCCGGTTTCGATGACAAGCTGAAATTTCTCCGCCGATTGCCGGAAGACTTTTTGGGCGGCGGCGGGTTGAGTCGCTTCCAGACGCAGGGCGGTGTCATAGTCCTGTTGCGCCTCGGTAAGAACCGCCATGCGCTGTTCCGCGGAAAGCGACATCGCCTGACCCGGCGTGGCAAAAGCGTGGGCCGCCAGAATGACGCCCGCGATCAGTAAGGTGAATCGAAAATTTCTCATGATCGACCTTTCCGCATGTCGGCTTCGATGACGTCCACGCATTGTTTCGCGCGGCAGGAGAGCATCTCCAGGTCGTGCGGTGTCGAAGGGCAGTACCGGAATTCCTCGCAATCCGCCAGCAGGTCCGCGGCTACGTCCAGGATTTGCTTCGAACCGCCGCGGAGGCGCAGGCGTCCGACGGCTTCGGCGGCGGTCAGGTTTCGCGCGGGTTCGTCCAGGCGATCGGCGATATACCCGATGACGGTCGACGCGATTTGCGTGACATCCTCCGCCTCGGTGAGTCGTTCCTTGGCGAGTTTCCCCGCCAGGCGTCGCCGGTGCGAATCCACGCGTCGTCGCCGGCGGCGCCGTTCCGTCGCCAGTACGATACATCCCAACGGCGGAGCGACCAACGTCGCGATCAGCCGGCCGCCCGTCAACATCCTCGGTTGCCGGAGCAACGCCGGTGAAACCGTCGTCGGAGTTAACGTCGACGCGGGGGAAACGGGTGTCGGCGCCTTGGGTGTTTCGGTGTTCGGCGCGGCGCTGACCACGCGATCCAGGGACAGCGTCTCTGCCGGGGTCACGTGCAGCCGAATCGACTCGCTGCGGGAGGTCACGAACCGCTCGATACGCGGATCGAAATACGCCATACGAATCGGCGGGATTTGTTTCACGTTCGCGTCGCGCGGGCGCAGGCTCACGGTGAAGACTTTCGCCCCGTTCTCCATCACCCCCGCCAGCGGTTCGTCCGGGACGCGGAAATCCTTCGTCAGTTCGGGCAGGTTCGCCAGGTCCGGCGCCGCGAGCGTTTCCAGGTTCCCCTCGCCGCAGATTTTCAGCGTCAGCGTGAGAGGTTCACCGACGGCGACTTTTTTCGGCAGGGCGGTCGCGGAAATGTCGTATCGCCCGATCGCACCGTTGTACCCCGCCGGGCGGTTGTCCGTGGGAATGGCGCGGATTTCAATCGGTTCGACGGTAGCTTGTTTCACGAGAGGACGCGTTCCCGACAGCGCCAGTTCGCCCATCGAGAAAAATCCGTCCGCCTGTTGCAGGCCCGTCGGATACGCCGTCACGATATCCACGTCTCCGGGATCCAGTCGGCCGGGTTTGGCGGGGCGGATTACGTGGTCCAGTTCGTACAGGTAATAGCTTCGCTCGACGCCCTCGGAATCCTTTCGCAACACTTCGCGTCCTCGGGGGCGTTGGCGCTGGGCGGCCAGTTCGTCCAGCGCCTTGGCGAACACGCCCCAACGGCTTCGTTCGGGCGAGATCAGCCCCCACATGTCCGCTTCGGTAAGCTTGACATGGTATTGCCCATCCACGTAAGGCCGGATCCAGATTCTCAAGGTCAGGCGAAGGGCTTCGCCGACGTAGGCGCGTTTTTCGCCGCCGGCGACGTCGACGAACAGCAAATCCCCCGTGTCGCTTTTGCGCGCGACGAACGCGACGGGTTCGGTCGTGAGCGTTCGGCCGTCCGCGGTAAGTTTGACGGCGGGGATGACGAATTTGCCCTCTTTCCGGGGCGTCAGTTCGTACGCGTAGGTGATGCTGGAGCGTTGCGACCGTCGGCCGTTGATGATCGTCGTTTGCGAACTCCGCGCCGGGACGCCGAGGGGTTGGACGGTCACACCCGGAATATCCGGAAACACCGGTACGTCGTGCGCGCCGGAATTGTCCACGCTCAACCGTGCGACAATCGGCGCGCCGACGTAGGCCTCCCGGCTGGACAGGCGAAGGCTCAATTCCGCCGCCCATACTGACAAGGAACTCACCAGCAGTGTTCCCACACCCGCCAGAAACGATTTGGTCGTGATGGACGTACTCATATCCTTTGGTACGTCCGGAAGGGTCGAGAGGTTCCGGGAGATTTGAGATTTTGTAAGTTGTTGCACAGAAATGAGATATTGGATCGGATTTCCAAAGGGATGGAATCTTCTGTCTACTGTCCAACAGCGCCGAGCGGCAAGCCGATACGCGAATCGGCTTGCCGCTCGGCGCTGTTTTTAAAAACGTATTTCTCGTTACTTCGTCATGAGTATTCGTTGAAGCAGCATTTGAAATCAGCTCGTTTTTACGACGATTCCGCTTCGTCGGCGAGTTCCCCTTCAGGGGCGAGGGTGTCGCCTTCGGTTTTCGCGAGGAGTTGGATTTTCTTCTCCGCCTGATCGAGAATACCCCGGCAGGTTTCGATCAGCCTGGTTCCCTCGGCGTATTTCTCGATGGATTCCTCCAGCGATACCTTGCCGCTCTCGATCTGGGACACGATGGTTTCGAGTGTTTCCAATGCGGCCTCGAAGGTGATGTTCTTTTTCGGTTCGGTCATGATGGCCTCATATTTTGGTAGTCGGTAGTCAGTAGCCTGTAGTCAGTTGCACAATTTTGTCATCCTGAGCGGAGCGAGTCTTCGAGCGAAGTCGAAGGATCTCACGCCTAACTACCCGTGAGGTCCTTCGACTTCGCTCGAAGACTCGCTCCGCTCAGGATGACAATGACTGTTTTTTCCATTTAATCGAATAGTGTTGGGATATTGGGATTGCCCGTTTTCGTTTGACGTTTTGGTGCGTCTTTTTTTGTCACGTCGCTGGTGAACACGCCGTCGGCCAGTTCCGTTTGGATTCGCTGGTTTGGTTTTATCTTTTTCACGCTTCGGAGCAGTTGGCCGTCTTCGGTTCGGGTTACGCTGAAGCCGCGCTTCAATACGTTGCGGTAGCTTAAGGCTTCGAGCTGCCGTTGCAAAGCGTCCAGTTTCTGTCGCCCCAGGCGGAGCTGGTGGACGGGATCGAGTTTTTCCAGCCTTCGCTGAACGGCCGCGAGTTCGTCGCCGGCGCATTTGCTGCGTCCGCCCAGCACCCAGCGCAGCCGGGAGAGTTGATGTTCCACGCGGCGGCGTGCGCGTTCAATTAAACGCGCGGGATGCTGAGCGGCCAGGCGATTGACGGCCGGCTGCAATCTTCGCCCTGCCGCGGCGAGTTTTTCGTGCAGCGACGCCCGCAGGCGATGGGCCAGTTCGTCGATCCGCTGCATGCCGATCCGCACGCGCCCAGCCGGGTCGCGGAACACGCTGCTGCGGAGAAGGCTTTCCATCGCACGTCGGCCTTCGGCGAGTTTTTCCAGCACGTTGCGGCGCATCCGTGTCGCCAGGTGCCCCACGTGCCGGCGGATTTCCTCGCGGTCAGGGACGGCCAGTTCGGCGGCCCCGGTGGGCGTGGGCGCCCGCAGGTCGGAGACCATGTCGCAGATCGTCACGTCCACCTCGTGTCCCACGCCGGAGATCACGGGCGTATTCGCGGCAGCCACGGCCCGGGCGAGCACTTCCTCGTTGAACGCCCAAAGATCCTCCAGGCTGCCCCCGCCGCGAGCGACGAGAATCGTGTCGATTTCCAGGCGGGGTGCGCCGGCGTCCAGCAGGCGCACGGCTTCGGCGATTTTCGCGGCTGATCCTTCCCCCTGCACGGGCACGGGCACAAGGTACACCCTCGCCGCGGGCCAGCGACGTTTTAGAGTGCGTTGGATGTCCCGGATCGCCGCCCCGGTGGCGCTGGTGACCACGCCCAGCGCGCGGGGGAAT
>JAFGJE010000091.1 GCA_016929245.1 Phycisphaerae bacterium | reverse complement strand
TTGAAGCCCGTAGGGCTGACAGCGTTTAGCCGGGGGTGAAGCGCAGCGAACCCCCGGAAACGATTCTTATGATTCCAAGTCCCGAAGGGACGGCAGCGGTTTCCGAAGTTGAAAGATCGCTGTCGTCCCGTTGGGACTCCAAATAGTATAACGCTTACCGGGGGTTCGCTGCGCTCACGCCCCGGCTAAACGCTGTCAAGCCCTTCGGGCTTTTTTGATTGAAGGCGCCGCTTGTTCAACATGCTTGAAGGTGCCACTTGTGTGAATTTACAAAATCCCCTCCGGGACGTTGGCGAGGTTTGGGGCGGTCCAGTCGGCGCCGGATTGGCGAAGTTGTTCGGCGGGGAAACTGGTGGTCAGGCCCAGGCAATGCGCCCCGGCGGCTTTGGCGGCTTTGCAGCCGTTGTTGGCGTCCTCGACGACGAGGCATCGCTCCGGCGGCAAACCGATCTTCTCGGCAGCCATCAGGAAACATTGCGGGTCGGGCTTGTGCTTCGTCACGTCGCTGCCCGTCACGACCGCGTCGAAGGTTTCGTGCGGCACGCCGATTTCCGCGAGGTTGCCGTCCACCTTCATCAAATCGGCTGCCGACGCGACGGCGAGTTTCATCCCGCGACGGCGACACTCCGCGATGAATTCCCGCACACCGGGTAAGGGTTGCAGGCGGCCTTGGATGATCTCGAGGTAGATTTCGTACGTGCGAATCTTATCGTCGGGCAGCGTGATCGTGACGCCGTACTTCTCCGCGACCCCGCCGATGAAGCGGTTTTCTCCCGCGCCGATAAACGGCAGAAAATCCTCCGGCTGGGGCGTCAGGCCGTACCGCTCGTGAAGCATGGTCATCGCCGCCTGGCGAATAAACGCTTCCGAGTCGCACAACACGCCGTCCATATCAAAAATCACGCCGGAAATCATGTTCATCTTCACAATTTCAGTTTCCTTATGAGTTCCCAAGCAAAATCCGTACAGATTGCTGTCTATTATATATTTACTGTGGAATCAAGCTTAATTAAAATTGTTATATATAATTGAAAATAAAGAAGATATGTATATTGCATTGTGGCGGGATTATCATTTCCCTTCCTTTATTTCGGAAATAGGATTCATTGTGGAAACTGGATACCATAATGCAGCACGGGTTTTCCCGCGTTTATGAATTTTCCCCTCGGATTTAAGTTGCTGCAGGAGTGATTGAACTTGAGGGTAAGATAATGAAGGAAGAACTTGGCAAAGGTCTTTCAGTCGACTTCCGAATTTCTCATTTTCCTGAATATGCTTTAATAGAAGCGCCTTGTTAGTTTCGTGGTCTAATCCTTTTTTTCGGGTATAGACTCCTTTTTGATTCAGTGCGGTGTAACAGGATCGCGAGAGGATGTATTTCACTCCGCGTCCCCGGCCATGACGCTCGATCACTCCAATATTCATTAAGGATTGAAGACGCGATTTAAGGAACTTTGGTATGGACTGTTCCCGATGAATCAAATCCAGAACCAGAAAATCATCCGTACTGAATAAATCAACTTTTTCGCGTCCAACTTTCTCAAGATATTCCAGGAACCGGGGATCTCTCACTTCACCGTCCAGTGTCAGAGTAACCTGGTACTGGTCCGTTCCGGAAAAATCGGGAATATGTTTACTTTCACGGATATTCGTTTTGAACATCCGATCCATACCTTGCCCGGAACGTTCCACCAAGCCGCACTTGGAAAAAATGTCCGCAATTCTTCGATTTCTCGGTGATTGTTTATAAAGAATATTGCTTTCGTTGACGCCGACGGGAAAACCGCCGGGACTTTCCAATCGTAATCGTCGCGGGTATTGACGAATGAATACACTCCCGCCCAGTTGATAATCGCGGTGGCTGATTGCATTTAAAAGTGCTTCGCGAATGACGTCTTCCGAAAAAGTGGGAACATCCAGAATGAATAGTCCGCTTTGGAAATGCTGCACGTCGTTACGCGCATTAATCAATTCCCATATCCGATCGTAATACGTGAAAAATCCCTGTCGAAATTCTTCCCGTTGCTGCGCGGGACCGGATGCGTTCCCCGAACGGTATTCAAAAATGGTTTCCGCCTGAGCAAGGTGTTTTCCCATTGCCTCGCGGGTTCCAAATAAAATCAGGGAAGCATAAGTATATTGACCGTCCTGTATTGCCTCCGCATCGGTCAGAAGCTGTTCCCGACTGAGTGTTTCTAATGTTCTGTTATTGGATTTCGTACTCCAGCGTTTCCGAAAGTCTTCGATCGCCCGCGGATCCAAGTCGTCGATGGTCAGGTCAGGGCAAATGTCCGCCGAAAAGTCATGCCCGGCTTCCGCGAAAATCGCACGAAGCCGATCTGGGGACATGGGGATTAGGTTATCCCCTTGTCGTTGCCAATAGACTCCGTTGACGGGAATCGGCGTTCCAGTCGGGCATGGGGGGATATGAAATACGAGAACACGTCCATCCGGATGCATAATCTCATCGAATGTAATGTTGATGTGCAATTTCTCAATCAATCCGGATCGTGTCCGTTCCGGTTGTTCGAATGTCTTTGTTCCCACGACTCGCCTGGGCCGGCGATCCGTTATCCCCAATACAAAATCGCCTCCTCCCTCATTCGCTATGGCGGCGCAGTACTGAATCAACTTTTCAAAATGGAAATTATTTTTGGCTTCTTTAAATTCGAGATGTTCCCCTTCTTCGGAAGTTAATGCAGTGTTGACTTGTTCCAGAGTCCATTTCATTGAATCTGTTTTTCTCGCGTTGCCAATTGTACGAACGTTATATCCTTCACACGTCCCGCACGGTCACCCGGGTCAGCAGTTCTTCCAGAACCGGGTCGTCCCAGGTGGCGGTCGCGGGGTGGGCGGCGCTGGCCGCTGCCGTCGCGACGGCCAATACGAACGCCTCGCGCGGGGACTGCTTTCGCCACAGTCCGCCCAGAAACGCCGCCAGCAGCACGTCGCCGCATCCGACCGTGTTTCGCACCCACCGGGGATCCATGTCCGCGCGGGCGTGGAAGGTGATTCCTTTTCCGAGCAAATACGCCCCTTCTTTCCCGCAACTCAGCAGAACCATCTCGACGCGCTTGAGGAGATGTTTGGCCGCCGCGAGTTGCTCCCGTCGGGAGGGAAGCTCCTTTCCGACCAGTTGCGAAAGCTCCCGATCATTGGGCGCGAGCAGCCAGAGTTTTTGGTCCCGGATCGCCTCGACGGCTTTTCCGGAGGTGTCCACGACCACCCGCGCGCCGGTGGTGGCGCACAATTCCACCAGATCGGCGAAATGTTCTTCGGTGATGCCCGGTGGAATCGACCCGCTGAACACGACGATGTTTTCCTTCGTCGCCAGTTCGCTCAGCAGGTCGCGCATCTGTTCCAGCGCCTTGGCGTCGACGGCCAGCCCTCGGTCGCGAATGTGCGTGTCGACGCCGTTGGGATCGGCCAGCGTGATGTTCTCGCGCGTTCGCCCGGGCATGGAAATGAACTGATCCCCGATCATCGGATTGCTCAGCAGGGGCAGGAAGTCCACGCGGTTGTCGGCCCCCAGGAATCCCGTGGCGGTCGTGGGGATGTTCATCGCCGCTAAGGCGTGCGAGACGTTCACGCCCTTTCCGCCGGGGACGCGCAGGACGGTTTGCCCGATCTGGGCTTCGCCGACCTTGAGTTCTTCAATCACGATCACCCGATCGATGGCGGGGTTGAGCGTCACGGTGATGATTCGTGCGGTTTCAGGCATAGAGCGGATTTTAGCGTCTGCCGCGGGCAAACGGGAGCATTATTTTTAACTCATGGGGATCGATTTGGGAGGAGTCCACGAATTTCACGAATTGATTAAAAAAAGACCCGCCGGGGGAGGGTCGCCGGCGGGTCTTGTTCAACAAGTGCCCTTCACCTATTTCCATATTTCAGCGCGTGTGTGTCACGCTTCGCATCCAGCCCGTTCGCTTGCGGCGCCGAACAGGACCAACGTCCTTCGCGCCGAGGCGTGCCAATCCATTTTCCCTTTTGCCGGTTTTCCGTCGAATTTTCGCGTCCGTTTCATTCTGGAAACGGAAACGGAGGTGACGGAATTCCCGCGGCAAAATATCTCAGGTGCGTTTCCGTCTTCGGCACACGAACAGGCTAACCGCTCCGACTCCCAGCAGGCCCATGGTGCTGAGTTCCAGCAGGTAGGCTGATCCGGCTTGCGCTTGCGCGATCGGTTGGGCTGCGTCGAAACTGCCGTCATTTTGAACAGCAGGTTTCTCCATGCCGCCGGCGATCACAAACCCTGCGCAAATTGCTATCAGGAAACAAATAGCGACCGTTCGCCTCATGCTCCCTCTCCTTTCCTCACAATCCCTACCAAAATACAAAAGGCTCGTTTCACGGAGGGATTTCGGCTCAAAATCCCTCACTCCAACGAATGGAATTATATGAATTATTACCGATTTGTCAAGGAAAAAACGAATAATACGCTGGAAAATCCATAAAAACCATTAATCGATCTTGACAGATGGATAATTGACCTATACAATATTTTTAACACAGCCATCCCATAAAGAGTGGCTGTGTGCGGGGTGTATAAGGTAGCGGGGATGGGGTACTCTGGTTGTTTTCCTACGACAAGGAG
>JAFGJE010000090.1 GCA_016929245.1 Phycisphaerae bacterium | reverse complement strand
CGGAGGCCCATGAGACACTTGGACGGGACGTCCAAGCCACGTTTTCATACAGGCTCTAACAAAAATCCATCATTCCTGCTGAATTTCATGTCCCGGAATCCCGATGTAAACGATATGTCCGCTTTGTCGTCATTTCGTTTCGTCGGGAAACGGTTTTTCCCGTGGGGTTTGTTCGTCCTGCTGGGGTTGGTGTGTCTACTGGCGGGGTTTTCCTGCGGGAAGGGCGCCTCGAAGTCCGAGGCTTCCCAGGAGCGGGCCCCCTCCCCAAAAAAACAAAAACCCCAAATGACGGCCGCCGAAAGGCAACGGATCGAGCGTCTCAAAGTCGATCGCGTCAAAAAGGAACGGGAGGAGCAGCGAAAACAACAGCCATCTCCCTATTATCCCACACCGTTACAGCTGGCTGGGACGTATGATGCTTCCAGACTGACGCAGAGATTACAAAACAACACGGAAATCAAGGAATTGAAACTCACGAATCTCGACGGAACATTGGCTGTCGAAAAGGTTATGTGGGTCAAAACGCATTCCAATATAAACGAGAATACCGTTTTTATATGGGAACGAAGCGGCAAGCAGGTTATGACGTATGAAAATAAGCACTCCTCGGAAATCCATAACAAACCGGGTCAATATATCGTGAATGATCGGGGGTCCACGATAGCGACGGATCGCCAAATCCTTTTGTACAAAGGGTTTCAATACTATACCAATCGCGACGGCACCAAGCCGACCTGGGAAATGAAATTCAACATGAGTCATCCCCTGCTTCGGAGCATTCCCAAAGAGGAAGGGGTGTTCCGGAAACAGGAGGGAGCCGAGTATTGGATGACGGAGATCATTTTTTTCATCCCGGTGATCAACACCCACTCCGGAACACTACCGAAAGACGCCAAAATCACCGACAACAGCTCCGTCATCGATTTTAATTATCTTTATCCGGAGATTCATCCGGATCCGCCGGCGCGAGGCACTTCCCAATGTGGAGATTGCATCAACGTGCATGATCCCCGCTGGACGGGGCCTATATATGACATGAGAATCAAACGGTATATGGATACACAAGGCCGATCGGTCGGGTATCAGATTCATACCTCGCAAATTGTCAAAAAGATACGAATCCAAATCACCCCGGACGGGCAATTGATTTACCGAATCTTCTAATCAATACGAACGCATCTCCGCGTGATTACTCATTCACCACGTACCGCCGCACTTTTTGCAGATTCTTTCCCTTCAGGCCTATGTCCTGCAGATTTCGGAAGATGCCCTCCTTTCGGGTTTGGAGGAGGCGGGTGACGTAGGTCGGGCCCAGGCCCGGCACGCGGAGGAGCTTCTCCCGGCCGGCTGAGCGCAGGTGGATGGGGAAATAGTCCGGGTGGGCGTCGGCCCAGGTTTGCTTCGGGTCGGATTGCAGCGAGAAATTCCCGTCCTCGCCGAAGCTCAGGTCCTCCAACCCCCAGCGGTAGCGGCGCAGCAGGAAATCCATCTGGTACAGGCGATGCTCGCGCGTGAGTATGTCAGCCGGGTTGGCGGCCGGGGCGCTTTCGCCGGGCAGGGAGGGATGTCCCAGCCCGCGCTGGTAGGCGGAAAAATACACGCGGTTCAAGCCCAGCCGGCGGTACAGCCCGAACGTCGCCGCGGCGATCTGCGAATCCTTCTCGTCGGAGGCCCCGACGAGAAACTGCGTGGTCTGCTTGACGTTGTGATGCTTCATCCCCCGCCCGGTCAGCCGGCTGATGAGCTTGATCGGGCCGACGATATCCCGCTCGAAATCCTTCCGCTCGCTCAGGTGCGAGAACGCGCCGGCCGTCGGCGCCTCGACGTTCAGCGAAACCGCCGACGCGACCGACAGCGCCGACTCGATCGCTCCGTCCGACGCGCCGGGCATGACCTTCAGATGAATGTACCCGCGATACCGATGCTTCCTACGCAGCAGGTCGGCCGTCGCGACCAGGCGGTCCATGGTGGTCTCCGCGTCCCGCACCACGCCGGAGGTCAGGAACAACCCGTGAATCCCCCCGCGCCGCACGTAGTCCATGAAGATATTCGCCACGTCTTCCGGCGCGAGGCTGCATCGGCGGACGTCCTGCTCGCTGCGGAGGGGGCAGTAGCGACAGTCGTTGGAGCAGGCGTTGCTCATCAGCGTCTTGAGCATGATACTCTTCCCGCCTCGCGGCAGCGTCGCGGGGTACACCCACATGCCGTCCTTCCCCCGCACGCGCCGGTCGTCATCCTTCGTGCCGCACGCGCAGGATAAGTCGTACTGGGCGTCCTGCGATAGAATTTCGAGCTTTTGTTGCGTATCCATGTCTTTCTCGCCTCCCTGCGAAACTGGATTTTGATATCCTAACATTATACAAACATGTAGTCAAGTGTTTATTACATTGATTTGATGAAAACTTGGATTACCTGCCACTGAAGTGACAGGTCCTCAAGTCCCCAGTCACCAAACCCAAGTCCCCAGTCCCAAACTCCCCCTTTTCCCCACGCCTGGGATGGTATAAAATCCTCGTCCTGAAACTCCCCCTCCGGGGAAGGTGAATGTATGACACGGATTTTGGGTATTTCGGCGTTTTATCATGACTCCGCCGCCGCGCTGGTCGAAGACGGGCGGATCGTGGCTGCCGCGCAGGAAGAGCGCTTCAGCCGCAGGAAGCACGACTACCGTTTCCCCGTCAACGCGATCGACTACTGTCTTTCGGAAGCGGAGATCACGCCGGCTGACGTGGATCACGTCGCCTTCTACGACAAGCCGCTGCTGAAGTTCGAGCGGATCCTCGAAACGTATCTCGCGTACGCGCCGAAGGGATTCCGCAGTTTTCTCAAAGCCATGCCGCTCTGGCTGCGCCAGAAACTCCACCTGCCGCGGGAGATGGACAAGGGCCTGCGTCGTCAATACAAAGGCCGATACGTCTTTCTGGGCCATCACGAATCGCACGCCGCCGGCGCGTTTTTCCCCTCGCCGTTCGAGCAGGCAGCCATTCTCACGATGGACGGCGTGGGCGAGTGGGCGACGGCGAGCTTCGGCGTGGGCAAGGGCAATAAAATCGAACTGACGAAGGAACTGCGCTTTCCGCACTCGCTGGGACTGCTGTATTCCGCGTTCACGTATTTCACCGGTTTCCGCGTCAACAGCGGCGAGTACAAGCTCATGGGTCTGGCCCCGTATGGTCAGCCGAGGTACCGCGACGTGATCCTGGAAAAACTCATCGACCTGAAGGCCGACGGTTCGTTCCGCATGGACATGCGCTACTTCAACTATTGCGCCGGGCTTACGATGACGAACGACAGGTTCGCGTCCCTGTTCGACGGGCCCGCCCGCGGGAGCGAAAGTCGCATCACGCGGCGGGAGATGGACATCGCCGCGAGCATCCAGGCCGTCACGGAGGAAATCGTCCTGCGGATGGCGAGGCACGTGCGCGAAGTGACGGGCATGAGCAATCTGTGTCTCGCCGGCGGGGTGGCGTTGAATTGCGTCGCGAACGGGAAAATCCTTCGGGAGGGGATTTTCGACAACCTCTGGATTCAGCCCGCGGCTGGGGACGCCGGCGGCGCGCTGGGCGCGGCGCTGTTCGTGTGGCATCAGCTTCTGGACAACCCGCGAACGCCCGACGGCGTCAACGACGTGCAGTTTGGTTCGCTGCTGGGACCGGCCTACAGCAACGACGATATCAAGCAGTTCCTCGATTCCGTCGGCGCGACGTATGAATTTCACGAATCCGAGGACGACCTGACCGAAGCCGTCGCCGATTGCATCGCCGGCCAGCAGGTCGTCGGGCATCTCGCGGGGCGGATGGAATTCGGGCCTCGCGCCCTGGGCAGCCGCAGCATCCTCGGCGACGCCCGTTCGGAGAAGATGCAGTCGGTGATGAACCTGAAGATCAAGTTTCGCGAGTCGTTCCGCCCGTTCGCCCCGAGCGTGCTGCGGGAAAACGTCCACGAGTACTTCGAGATGAAACCCAACGAGGACAGCCCCTACATGCTTCTCGTCGCGCCCGTGCGGAAGGAACGCTGCATCGACGAAGACGGCCAGGCGGAAGGGCTCGAGGGCATCGACCGGCTGTTGAAGGTCAAGCGTTCCGACGTGCCCGCGATCACGCACGTGGACTATTCCGCCCGTGTGCAGACCGTCGATCCGCAACGACACGGCCGCTATTACAACATTATAAAGAAATTCGCGGAAAAGACCGGCTCGCCGGTCATCATCAACACGAGCTTCAATATCCGAGGCGAACCGATCGTCTGCACGCCGGAAAACGCCTACCGATGCTTCCTCGCGACGAACATGGACGTGCTGGTGCTGGAGAATTTCATCCTCCGAAAGGAAAACCAGCCGCGGGCGAAACAACACGAGATCGACAACTACCTCGCGCAGTTTGATTTGGATTAATTGTTAAAAAAGATCGGGTGCCGTGGTTCGCGGAGTCCTGAAGGGACGCAGCAACCACGCGCCACGGGTAACGTGGTTGCTCCACCACTTCGGGGTTACGCGAACCACGGCACCCAGTACATTATATGAATTTGGAGAATGCGGAATGATCGCGATTGAATGGAAACCGGAGTCACGAACGTTGCGTCTGTTCGGCGTGTGCAGCGGGTTATTTCTCGCGCTGCTGGGGGCGTGGGTGTTTTTCCGGCATTCGATTGTGATGATCTCCCTGAGTGAGTCGGCTGCCCGAAATCTGGGCGTCGGCTTGTGGATCGCCGGGGCGGTGATGTTCGTGCTGGCGGTTGTCTGGGCGCGTGGTCTTTGGCCGATCTATATCGGCATGAACGTCGTGGCGTTTCCCGTCGGCATGGTCGTTTCGCACGTGATTCTGTTCGTGGTATATTATTTCATCTTCATGCCGATCGGCCTGGTGTTTCGCCTGATCGGCAGGGACGCGCTGCATCGCGAACTCGAGCCGGCCGCTAAAACGTACTGGACCGATCACGAATCCCACCCGCCGGCGAAGCGATATTTCCGGCAGTTCTGAAGCCAATTGCGGATTGCGGAATGCGGATTGCGGATTTTTTCAATCCACAATCCGCATTCCGCAATCCGCAATTGCCTCATTTCCGATACGCCGTTCCTTTCCAGGTGAGTTTCGCGCCGGGAAGATGTTTGGTCATGGCTGCCAGGAGAATCAGCGCCATGATGAAACTTCCCAGGGGATACGTCCAGAAGAACTTCGGATCGGCGTAGATCAGGTGATAATAGCGGAAGATCACGCTTAATTGCAGCACCGCCGCGGCGCTTCCGACAAGTCCCGCCGCCAGCCACCAACACCCCGGCGCCACCCCCGCGCCGAAGAGGGACAATCCCACCGCCGCCGTCGCGTACGGCAGCAGGCCCATCAGCAGGATCAGCAGCAGGGGGGCGAAGAGTTTGATCACCGACGGGAACGAGCCGAAGAAGATCCGCACCCATCCGCGAAGAATCTGCCCCAGCGAAGTATACATGCGCACGTCGTACAACCCCACGCTCCGCACGACCGCCAGCCCCAGCCCCGCGTGCTTGACGCGCCGCGCGAGGGTCATATCCTCCTGCAAAACGTCGCGGATCGCCTCGTGCCCGCCGACGGCGTCGTAGGCGTCGCGCCGCATGAGGATAAACGCGCCGTTGGCGTAGGCGTGTTTCTTCGCGGGATTGTTCACCTTGCCCGGTTCGAACCAGATCATCATCACACCGCTGCACGCCGGCTGGATCGCGTTTTCCCAGAATCCCTTCATCGCCAGGTTCGGTAAGATGCTCAGCAGTCCCACGCCGCGGTTTTCCAACTCCCGCATCGCCACCGAAATGGTGCGGGGGGAGGTCAGCCGGCAGTCGGCGTCGGTGAAAAAAAGACACTCCCCCGAAGCGACCCGGCTCGCCAGGTGCAGGGCGTGGTTCTTCCCCTTCCAGCCGGGGGGCAGTTCGTTCACGTGAATCACGCGCAGGCGGCTGTCTTCGGCCGCCAGTCGGTCGAGAATTTCCCCCGTCGCGTCGGTGCCGCGGTCGTTGCAGGCGATCACTTCAAAGTCGGGATAGTCCTGCGAAAGCAGGCTGCGGATGCAGGTTTCGATATTCGCTTCCTCGTCCTTTCCGGCGACGATCAGGCTGACTTTCGGCGCGGACTCCGGTGGTCCTGGGTGTTCGGGCGACAGCAACGTACCGGCGCGTTTTTCCCGCGCGATGCGGATATGCCGCGTCGTCCAGATGCAGGCGATCAAACCGCACAGGACAGACAGGATGACGGGCAGGATGGTCATGCGCCGCAGGTCTCCCGGTAGGCGTGTTCGGCGGCTGCCAGGACGGTTCGGATGCTCTGGCCGTGGGACTCCGCGGCCGCCTGGGCGTCGGCGAATTCGGGCTTGGCGGTGATGACGCGCCCGTCGCGCTTTCCGACTTTCATGCGGATCGGCCCGTAGGGGGTTTCGACCGTCACGAACTCGCGGAGCAGTTTGGTTCGCCCGCACGCGCGGCGGCGGACGCCGAACGTGGTCGTCTCGGTGAAGAACATTTGCTCGATAGCTTTCACATCGCCGGGCCTGCACAACGCGGACAGCACCCACGCGGGACGGGATTTTTTCGTGAACACGGGCGTCGCCCAGGCGTCCACGCACCCGGCGGCCAGGAGTTTTTCGATGGCCGCACCGAGCAACTCGCCGGTGCAGTCGTCGATATTCGCCGATACCTCGACGATACTGTCGGCGGCGCCGTCTTCGCTCAGCCTGCCGAGGAACACACGCAGCAGGTTGGGCAGTTTCTCGAACTGGCGACTACCCGCGCCGTATCCGACAGCCGAGATTTCCATCGCCGGGGGAGGCCCGAACGTTTCACTCAACGTCGTTAAAACGGCAGCCGCGGTGGGGGTGGTCAACTCGCCGTCCGCCTCGCCGGGAACAGTCGCGGCGCCCGCGAGCAGCCGGGCCGTCGCCGGCGCGGGAACGGGAATCACCCCGTGCTCGCATTCGACGGTTCCCGAACCCAGGGGAATCGGCGAGCAGTACACTTGTTCCACATCGAGCAGGTCCATCGCGACGGCGGCGCCCACGATGTCCACGATGCTGTCGACCGCGCCGACCTCGTGGAAGTGCACCTTTTCGATGGGGATGTTGTGCACCTGCGCCTCGGCCTGGGCGAGTCGGGTGAAAATATCCTTCGCCCATCGCGCGGCGCGGGCGGGGAGATTGGCTTCTTCGATGAGTTCGAGAATGTCCGAGAGGTGCCGGTGCGGCTGATCGCCGTTGGGGACGTCCACGTGAAACTTCTTCCCCGCCAGGCCTCGCCGTTGGACGTCCTCCAGGCGAAGCGATACGCCTTCAATGGGCAGTTTGGCCAGCTCCGCGCGAAACGCGTCGAAGGACACCCCCAGGTCCAGCAACGCGCCGACGATCATATCGCCGGCGGCCCCGGCGAAGCAGTCGAAGTAAAGACAAGTCATAATAAAAAATCCCAGCCGTCGAACCGCCGACGGACAAGCGTATACGAAAACGCCAGTGTAGAAAGGAAGGGGTGATTATGCAAGACGGCGACTTTGGAATTGCGGATTGTCGAAGATCCCATAGGGACGGATTGCGGATTGCGGAATGCGGATTGTGGATTGTAATTCAGCGTTGCGGTATTCCGGGATGAATCAATCATGGCGTTTGTTGTTTTGTGGAGTCAGACGACGCGTTAATTCACGTACTCCCTCGAAATGAACTGTTAGTTTGTCGTAGGTTCGCTGGAACGGACGGTCCACGTCGTGGGCGACCACCACGTTGTCGCCTTTGGGGTGCTGTTTACGGAAAATGCGCAGGTTTCCCGCGTCAAATTCTTCGGCGGACCACTTGCATTCGATGGCTAGCGGCGCCTGTCCCCGGGGCGCCCAAATGAAGTCGATCTCATGCTTCTGCTTGTCTCGCCAATATCCGATCTCCCGACATTGCGTGGCTGCGTACATCTCATTGAGAACAAAGTGTTCCCAAAGATCCCCAAGGTCCTGATTTCGCAGCGTCGTCCAGTCTCGATAATAACAGACGAATCCCGTGTCAAAGGCATATACCTTCGGCGCGGAAATAATTTCCTGGGAACGTCGTTTGTGAAACGGACGCACCACGTGGACGACGAAGGTTTCCTCAAGGACTTTCAGATAATTCGCGATGGTCGGCTGACTGACTTCGCAAGGTTGCGCGAAACTCTTGGCCTGGAACATTCCTCCCGACCGGACCATCAATAATTCGGTGAATTTCAGGAACGCGTGACGTCGTTCCAGACGAAAAAGCTCCTGAATATCCTTGGCCCAATAGGCGTCCATCCACTCCTGGAAGTCCCGTTCCGGTAACGCGTCGGACTGGAAGAACGGCGGTAAACCACCGCGCAGAAATCGATGTTTCAGGTTGGTGTCACCGAAGTCGTTCAGATCCGTCAGCGTCATCGGCGTCAGCCATAGGTTGACTTTTCGTCCCGCCAGGGTGTCGCGGAATTTTCCCGAAGCTCCCAGTGTGGACGATCCCGTCGCCAAAACATGAATGGACGGATAATGGTCCGCGGCAATTTTCAGGAGTTGTGACGGATTGTCCAGACGATGGATTTCGTCCAGGACAATGCGCTTTGACCGCAAACTGTCCAGAAAGTCCTGTGGATCCTCCATCGCCCGGCGAACGCGAGGCAGTTCACAGTCGAAGTATTCGATATCGTCCAACGATTGTGTCAGGCAAGTCTTTCCAACCCGTCGAACCCCCGCCAACCAAATGACAGACCGGGATTTCCACGCTGTTTCGATCACTTGTTTCCAGTGATTGCGGTGTATCATAATGAATATATTATCGCACGAGGATTAACTAAAGACAAGGGTATTTTATTTTAGTTGTACTAAAATAAATACTGAATAAATCTGGTTACAATCCTTTTTGGGGATTCAGACGATTTTTCGTCAGAGCAATCCCGTGCTGAAATATCGCTCCGCCCGGTCGGGTAGCACGGTGGCGATGATCCAGTCGGGGTGCTTTTGGGCGATTTGTCGGGCGGCCCAGATGTTCGCGCCGGAACTCGTGCCGCACAGCAGGGAATTCCTGGCCGCCAGTTCGCGCGTCGTGGAAACGGCGTCTTCGTCCGTCACCTCGATGATCTCGTCGATCAGCGAAACGTCCAGGATGTCGGGAACGAATCCGTCCCCGATCCCCTGAATCTGGTGCAAACCCGGTTCGTGACCCAGCAGCGCCGAGACGTTTTTCGGTTCGACGGCGACGATGGTGGTGTTCGGACTCTTTTGTTTCAAAAAGGTTCCCACCCCCTGGATCGTCCCGCCCGAACCGATGCCCGAAACGAACGCGTCGATCCGGTCGCCTGCCTGCCGCCAGAGCTCCGGGGCGGTGTATTCGTAGTGCGCCTGGGCGTTGACGGGGTTCTTGAACTGGTTGGGCATATAGCCGTCGAATTCCTTCACCAGTTCCTCGGCCCGGGTGACCGCACCGGCGATGCTCAGTTCGTCCGGCGTTTCCACAAGATGCCCGCCGAGAACCTTGATGATATTTTTTCGCTCCCGGCTCATCCCCGCAGGCATGACGATATAGACTTCATACCCCTTGGCGACGCCGACGAGGGTGATCCCGATGCCGGTATTGCCCGACGTCGGTTCGACGATCTTCATCCCCGGATGCAAGCTGCCGTCGCGCTCGGCGGCTTCGATCATCGCCAGCGCGATGCGGTCTTTAATGCTGCCGCCGGGATTCAAGAACTCGGCCTTGGCGATAATGTTCTCCCCCCGCAGCCGCACGAGAGGAGTATTGCCGATCAGGTCGATTACATCACAGGATTTCATGGAATATCACGTAATAATCCGGTTGTTGGAGGTTTCCTCGGCGGCGCTTTCGTACGTGCCGAGGATGGACATGAGCTGGTCTTCCTGATCCTTGATTTCATGGACTTTCTGGATCGTTTCCAGCAGCTCCGGGCTGATGGAATCTTCCATGAATTTGGTGAAATCAGGCTGGCCGTTTCTGACGACGCGATGGGGTTCCTTGTGTGGAGGCATCTGAACCTTCTCTTTCTCGTTCTTGCCGGCTCGCGCTTCGGCGGGCCGAGGCGTCCCAGAAGGAAAAATGAACGTTCCAGAAGGATGCATAGACCCAAACGGTTATCGTCCAATTCCATTCCGCGTCATTACTTTTTTTACGGACAAGGACGAACAAAATTCCTGTATTCGCCCTACATAATGTACCCCACGTTTCGGTTTTGTCAAACGATTTGCAACGCGAAGGGAGCAAGGGGGAAGTGCATATTTGTAGCAGGAAACACATTCCCGCCGGCCTTAACACCGAAATGCTGAACGAAACAATGCCTGGGGGTGTTTTTTAGGCTTCATTATTCGTAACTCCAATGCCGGTAGTATTCTGTAGAGTTTGTACCTGCATCCGGCTGCCCCAAACTGTACCGTTCTGCCACGTTCTGCCGAATCCTGCCGAAAAATCGTCCACGAATTACACGTATTTGCTGTAAAAAACAGAGCGGAAGGAATGTTGAGAAGTTATCACAAAAATCAGGTAGAGTGTAACAATGAGATATTCATATTTTCTTCTTTCTGAGCCAATTGCTTTGTTTGTAATTGCTGTTGTTGAGGCGGGGTGGAGGAATTTGTTTTTTGGGTTTACCCCGGCGAAGTACGAATCT
>JAFGJE010000089.1 GCA_016929245.1 Phycisphaerae bacterium | reverse complement strand
TTGCAAGATTTTATCATTACAAACGGCATAAGTTATTGGCTCCGCTAAGGAGTAAAGAACGAAAATGAAATTACACAGTAAAAATATGATAGAAACAGAATTCCCAAATTACTACTCATCTCTTTTATTATTCCAAACCCTCCACCAATTCCCGGCAGATTTGATCCTGGAGTTGTTTGGCGAGGGATGAGGATCGGCCCGACAGATTGTTGGCGAGGATGGAAAACGCGATCACGGGCGTGCCCCGTTCGTCCAGGATATATCCGCTCAAGGTGCGCACCCCCGCGACGGTTCCGGTTTTGGCGGCGACGCGCCCGCGATAGGCCTTGTCCCGCAACCGCCCGCGCAGCGAACCGTCCACGCCGCTTCGGGAGAGACTGGCGAGAAAGATATCGGTTTTGTGCAAGGCCGTCAGGAGTTTCACCACATCGTCGCTGGTGACGCGATTGGTGCGACTCAATCCGCTGCCGTCCCGCACGATCAATGTTTGGGGATCCAAACCATACCGCTCGATCAGGATGTCGCGCATGCGTTTCGCGCCGCCGTCCCACGTGCCGTCGCCGGCGGCCAGCAGCATGCACTCGGCGGCAAGGTTGAGGCTTCGCTTGTTCGCCCGGCGCATGACGTCCGCGAGGGATGTTTCGCTTTTCGTCAGCAGGCGGGTCTGGTCCAGTTGCACGCGTCCGGCGGGGATGACGCGCAGCCGTCCGGTGAGTTTCACGCCCGCGCGGGCCAATCGGTCCGCCAGCACGCGCCCCAGCGTGAGGCGGGGATCGCGCATCGGCACGCTCAGCGGATCGCCGGCGGGACCTGTAATCCGCCCGGTGAGTTTCAGCGTTCCGCCGTCGGAGGATTCCTGCAGGCGCCAGAGGTGACGGCCTTGCGGTTGATATTGCAGTTCATTCAGCACGCGGATGAATCGCCCGGCCGGGGCGACGACGGGCTGAATCGTCCCGCCGCGATCCTCGAACGTCACGTCGAAGCAATTGTCATGGAAGTTCAGGTCCGCCGCGGCGGCGCCGTACCAGCGATCCTGATGTCGCCGTTCCCAATCCGGCGGATGCAGCGCCGCCGATTCGGATCGGCCGGCGAGAATCAGATCGCCGGGGATGGTTTCACCGAACGCGTCGCGGATCGCCCCGGCCCATCGGTCGAGTTCGACGTAAATGCTCCTGCCTTCCCGCCGCGCGAGGAACGGATCGCCCAACAAAGGATCAAATCCGCCGACGACGATCACGTCGCGCGGGGTGGCGTGAACGGACGTGACGAACGTCCCGCCCGCGCCCAGGCGCGCCAGGGCGAACGCGGACGTGAGAATCTTCTGGTTGCTGGCGGGGATCATCGCCTCCTGCTCCCGATGAACGAACAACCCCTGGCCGTTCCGCAGATCGACGATCGAAACCCCCACGCGAGCCGAATGGGTTTCCTCAAACGCCGCCACCAAACCGGCGACGTCCCCTGCGCCGAGAGAAGCACTCCCCGCCTGACCCCACGCCGCCGAAACGACCAGCAGCACCGAAACCATCCATGTCATTCGATTCACGTTCCGCATCCTGTGCAATTCCAACGCCAATCAATCTTCTGCGCGGTGGGAATCCTTTCCCATCGCGTTTGTGTTATGTTTCCCTCGCCAGGTACGCGTGGATCGCCTTCGCGGCGCGGCGGCCTGAGTCGATGGCCGTGGCGACGTAGCTCGGGCCCGTCACCGCGTCGCCGGCGGCGAACACGTGCTCCACGCTGGTGGTGTGGGATTCGTTCACGAGCACCCTGCCCTTCTCGTCGGTCTTCAACCGCAACTGCTCGACGATGCGCGGATCGATGCTCGCCTCGAATCCCAGCGCGAGAATCGCCACTTCCGCTTCGAGCGTGAAGTCGCCGCCGGGCACGTCCTGCCGGACGGGCCCCCGCGCGGAGGGAACGTATTTCACGCGCCTCGCCCGCAACGACGACAACCTTCCGTCCGTCCCGATGAATTCCCGCGTGTCCACCTCGTAATGCTGCTCGACGGTTTCGAGCGTCTCGGTCGTTTTGGCGTGTCCGAGCGCGGCCTGCGCGCGGGGGAGAATTTCCAGTTGGTGCACTTCGGAGGCCCCCTGCTTCAGGGCGGTCTCCACGCAGTCCTCGCCGGTCAAGCCTCCGCCGATGACCGCGACGGCTTTTCCTTTCGCGTCGACGGCCCCGGCGACGTAATGCCCTTTGATCGCCCGGTTCTGATGGCGCAGGAAGTCCATCGCCTGCACGACGCCCTGCTTCTCCCGGCCGGGGATGTTCAAATCCCGCGGCTGGGCGGCACCGACGGCAAGACACACCGCGTCGTAGTCGGCAAGGAGCTTCTCACCCTTGACGTCCACGCCGATCTCCACGCCGCAGGTGAATTGCACGCCCTCGGCCCGCAGTTGCTCCAGGCGGCGGTCGATGAGTTCCTTCGGAAGACGGAATTCGGGAATGCCCGTGCGCAGCAGCCCTCCGGGTTCTTCCTCGGTTTCGATCACCGTCACGTCGTGCCCGGCGCGGGCGAGCTGCTGGGCGGCCGCCAGACCCGCCGGTCCGGAACCGACGACCGCGACGCGCTTGTGCGTTTTGGTTTTCGCCGGCTGAGGGAGCACGAACCCTTCCGCGAACGCCCGGTCGATGATCTGCCGTTCCCATTCGCGCACCTGCACCGGCTGATCGTTGATCGCCTGGTGGCAGGCGGTCTGGCAGAACGCGGGGCACAGCAGCGCGGTAAATTCCGGGAAATTGTTCTTCTCGTGCAGGCGGTCGGACGCTTCCCGCCATCGCCCATGCTGCGCCAGCTCGATCCATTCGGGAATGTCGCTATCGAGCGGGCAGCCTCGCGTGCTGCACGCCGGGGAGTCGCAGTGCAGACAGCGCGGCGAGGCCAATCGCGTCATCTGGCGAAAATATTCCTCGCTCGTGCCGTACTGGAATTCCGAAACCGCCCGTTCGTAGTCCGCCAGGTGCTTGTACTGGTATTTCCACCAGGGCTTGAGCAGCGGTCGCAGCCGGCGCATCCGCTTGAGGGCCTTGAGCTGCCAGCCCCAGACGGGAATGTCCAGGCGGAACTCTTTCCCTCCGAAACGAATATGCCGTTTCCACAGGTACTTGTAGCGAACGCGGTCGCCGTTGGCGCGGTTGATGTTGTACTTCTCGTGGTCGCGGCGGTATTTTTCCTTGCTGGTGGCCAGTTCGGCTTTGAAGATGCCGTCCTTGATCAGCATCGCCTCGGCGAGCATGTGCACCACCGCGCGGGTCGCCGCGTATTCGTATTCCGCGTGATCCTTCGCGTAGACGGCCGACACCTGGTCGCAATAGCGATTCGCGTAAGGGATTCCGCCCCACCGCATGCAGTCGTAGGCGCGAATGACGATATCCCGCTTGAGCGACTCGTCCAGGGCGGACATGTTCGCCAGGGCGCCCGTCACGAGCGCTTCCAGATCGTCGCCCCGGTGATTTTTCTTGCCGTAGCGACGGCGGGTGTAGCGGATTTTCTCGTCGAGGGTTTCCTTCCAACCGACGCGCCGCGGGGCGCCCTGGAAGAGCTCCGGACTTTCCACAAGTTTGCGCCCCATGTTGAAGGCGTACAGGTTCTGGCGGAAATCCACCTGGATGGCGTCCTTGATCGCCCAGGCCATCGAGTGCATCGAGACGGGAATCAGCCCGCGCTGGAAGGCGTAGCCCATCATCATGATGTTGGCGTAGATTTTCCCGCCGAGATATTTCTCGCAGAGGCGGGAGATGTTGCGGGCGAGGAAATAATCCTCCCGCGTGTGCTCGCGGATCAGTTTTTCGAGCTGCTCGGGGTTGTAGTCCTCGCGTCCCATCACGCCGGAGATGGTGGCGATTTTGTCGGTGTTGACGACGGCGGCGGTCTTTTTCGGGTCGATGAACCGCGCCCGACCGGTCGGGTCGAGGGTGCGGGCCGCTTCCAGGATATCCACGCCCAGCAGCAGGTCGGCCTTACCGTAGGGAATGATCGCCGTGACGGGCTGCTTTCGGCGGGTGAAGACCACCTGGCTGACCACGCCGCCGTTGCGAATCGCCAATCCCTTCTTGTCGAGGAAGGCGACGTCGTATCCTTCCTTGTGTCCCGCGCGGACGAGGATGCTGGTGGCCAGGCCGATGCCCATTCCGCCCACGCCCGTCAGGCAGCAGCGCCACAGGTCGCCGGCGTTGCGCTTCTGGGGTTCGGGGATGTCGTCCAGGTGCAGTTCGGGCACCTTGGATTTGGGTTCGCGTTTGCGTTGCACGACGATCCGCTCGAAGGCGTCGCACGCGCCGACGCGCTGGCACGAACCGTCCGCGACGCACCAGCTCGGATCGGTGTCCATCTTCCTGCCGTAGTCGGTTTCCACGTGTCGCAGGCCCGGGCACCCGGTGATCTCCGAACAGGCGAGGCAGAAGCGGCAGATCTCCTGGTTGATGTTCATGTACTCCTTGGCGGGGAGATACCCTTTCTTGCGAATCGTCGCGCGTTCCTCGCGCCGCTTGCGCCGCATCCGCGTGATCCCGCACTCCTTGTCGGCGATGATCACCTTCACGCCGTCGGCGAGAAACGTCTCTTCCAGCAGCGCGCGATATTTGAGACGAAGTTCGGGGTTGAACCGCGTGATCCGCACCTCATCCCCGCCGGCGATTCCGCGAACGATCGAATCGATGCTCTGCGTGGGCGTCTGGTCGCCCAGGACGTCGTAATCCACGCCGGGGGTGGGTTGATGGCCCGTCATGCCGGTCGTGGAGTTGTCGAGGATGATGAACGTGATGTCCTGCCGGAGCTTGATCGCCTGGCTGACGGCGATCTGCCCGGAATGGAAGAACGTCGAGTCGCCCATGAAGACGACTTCCTTGTTCGTGGTGAACTTGTCCGTGCCCGAACCCGTGCCCGCGCCCAGGCCCATGCCCGAATAATCGTGCATCAGGTCCGTGTTCGGCGGGAACATGAGCATCGTGTAGCAACCCGTGTCGCCGTGGAACAGCAGATCGACCGGCGTCCGGCTGTGATGGGCGGCCATGTAATGCGGGTCCAGGAACGCCCGCTTGATCTCGAGGCACAGGCTCGCGGAATCCCGGTGCGGACAACCCGGACAGAAACTCGCGTACCGGAAGGGCAGCTTGCCGATTTCCACGTTCTCCGTCGCGGCGATGGTGGAAAGCTCCCGCCGGATGCCCTCCCGGGCGGTCGTGGAGATCGACGCGCCGGCGGATTTCTCGATCAGCGGAGCGAGCCGTTCGATCAGGATCGACGGGTGCAGGCCTCGCGTCCGGGGGATGCCCGGTAAGTCGTGCGGAAATTCCTTTCCGAAGAGTTCCACGCTCCCGGCCGGTCCGCCGGCGGAACGCTGCCGGATCAGAATTTCGGCGATCTGCTCTTCCATGAATCCGCGCCGTTCCTCGACGACGACGATCCGTTCGCATTGTCCGGCGAGCTGCTCGATCATCTCCGGATCGACGGGATAGCTCAACCCGAACTTCAGAATCGGGAACTCACCCGGCAGACCCATCTCATGCAGGGCGTGGAGAAGATAATCATGCCCCAGCCCCGCGGCGACGAACCCCAGCGGTTTTTTTCGGCCTTCGGCGGGGAACTCGATTTTATTCAACCCCAGTTTCCGCGCCATGGTCATCGCCTTGCGGTGTCGCGGGAACAGCGCCTCTTCCTGCCACCAGGTCTTGGGGGGCAGCAGCACGCGCTTGTTCAGGTCGATGGCCTTGGTCACCAGGTCCAGGCGGTTGTCGATGTTGATTTTGGGATACTGGTTGGGTTTGCAAATGACCGTCCCCCCGCCGTCGGCGAGATTGTTGGTGATGATATATCCGGTGAACAGTTCGCAGGCGGCCGAGAGCTTGTAGGACAGGTCCACGAAGTCCTTGACTTCCTGCGGGTTGGACGGCTCGATGGTGGGGATGAACAGGTGTTTGGAGATATAGCGGCTGTCGGCGGGCACCTGGGTCGAATCGCACCATGGGTCGTCGCCGTAGACGACAATCGCCCCGCCCTCGCGGTGCGCCCCGGCGAGGTTCCCCAGCGCCAGCGCGTCGGCCGCCACGTGCACACCCACGCTTTTCATCACGATCATCGCGCGGACGGGCAGCGTCTGGGAGCCGTTGAGCATGGCGGCCGCCAAGGCTTCGTTGTTGTTGATCACCGCGCGGACGCCCTTTTCGTGCAGCACGTCCTTGAGGGTGGTGATGCTGTCGAAGTACCCGGACACGGGACTGCCCGGATACCCGCCCAGCAGGTGCGTGCCGCCGTCGGCCTCCAGAGCGCCCTTCACGAGCAACTCGTTGCCCGTGAAGACCTCCGTACCGCCATCGGCCAAAAATCGCCTCTCCGTCTTCATCGGGGCCATTGTACGAAAGACAGCGGAGCCGGAACAATGTTTTTTCGGTCTTATCCGGACATCACGGCATTGTTAGAAGGGTTTTCCCGCTTTATTTTTTGCGGTTCGGAATCGATTAACAACCACTTTCTCAAATGATCCGTACCCTTTGGGACATCCTGAATGAATCGCATCTAATTTGGCATTTTCACGCCAGTATTTTTCTGCAAATGCAGTGGCCATGTCCATATTCCCAACACCATAAAATCTATCAAAGCGATTGGAAATACGGGTTAATTCATCAAGGGTCTTCTTGGGTTCAGGATCCTTCTCTGCATTGTATGCTTCAGAGGCATATCTTGTGCCAGTAGGCAAATTGGTTCGCGTAAATCCTGACCACTTTAAAGTATTCTCTCGATCCGCCAACCACCATGCTTCAATTTCTTCGATAGCTACACCAAGAGCAAAACGATTCCTGTTTTTCAAAAGTCGGCGAATCTCCTTCTGAACACATTGTGTCCGCCGATCAAGAAGAATTACAAAAAAGGCATGTTTGTAATTTTTTGTATCTAACACAGAAACAAGTTTCCGAACCACCTCCAGAACACCACCATGTCCTTTTTTCCGTATGAAAAAGAAATCAGCCACATCGTCAGAAGTTACAGGCCAGTCATAACCGGCGCGATCCTGCGCAATACGCTCCAGAAGTGGTGGCAGTAATGCGTGGTCAATTGGACCTTCGGCAATAATTCCAATCTTGGTACTCACCGTCGCCCCACTCCTGCTGTCGCCCCAAGTAAACCAATCGTCCAAGCCTCCCCTAAAGAACCATCAAAGTCTCTACGAGCACTATCAATCTGCCGGTTATCACTCAATCGGATAATGGAAGCCCCCGCTAATGGCTTGGGTCGGTCCATGCAATATACTTCTTCCGGATGGTCAAAGAACTCATCGAGCACGTAAGGACTATGCGTGGTAAAAAATACCTGGCATTTGTTTGGAGATTTACGTTGCGTCAATTCTCGTAATATTTGCACTACTTTGCGAACCAGTTGGGGATGAACTCCATTTTCCGGTTCTTCCAGCGTAATGAGAGATGGGATGCGGTCAAGATAAAGAAATGTTGTAATCGCCAGAAGACGCAACACTCCGTCACTCATTTGCTGACTGTTAAACACAATCTCCCTTCCGTTGCCCTCGTGAAGCTGAATGGTACGCCAACCCCACCCTCTCCCCGCGACGGAAATGTTTGTTACACTGGGAAAAAGTCCGCGAATTCGTTCAACCAGTTTTTTGAATTTATCCGGATGTTTGTCTTTGAGTCGTCCCATAACGGCGGCAAGATGTTCTCCGGATAACCCGATCTGCTCATATTCGCCTCGATCAGGCGTTCGTAAAATTTTAGGATCCCATATCAAATATGCCCTGAATTTTTCAATCCAATTACGAAATCGAAGCATTTCGGGGTATTTTGCGATGTCTTTTTTGGAATCCAATTGACTCATGATGCTTGCGGGGAGTCCGATGGCTTCCATAGATTTGTGCTGGTTTGTTTCTTTGTCAAAGAGTGAAAATGTTCGTCCTTTTCGGTTCAATAATTGACATGTTTGACCGGAGGGGGGAGTCCATTCAAGTATCTCTTCACCAACGCCCAGATGCTTTCGCGGTTGAAGTGAAACGACATAACGATATTCACCAGCGCCATGCCCGTTCTCATCAGAATCAAGTCGGGCAGTCAATTCCCACCGAATGTCCCTTTGTGTTCGGCGAAGATTCGGGAGATCTTTGTAATCCCAGTTATGGTCTCGGAGATAGACTTCAACGGATGACATAAAGAAAGCTCGAAGGAAGTCAATCGCCTGCAATAATGACGATTTTCCAGCCCCGTTTGGTCCTATGAGAACATTGAGAGAACCGAAGGGTATCAGACTATCCGTGTCGGACGGTATCTGCGCCAAACTCTTAAATCCTCGGACTGAGAAGCCGGTTATCATGTTTTCACCTTCCCATTTTATTATCGCCCAGACTTCGCCTCTCCGTTTTCATCGGGGACATTGTACGAAAGTAGGCGAAGGAGGGACAATATTTTTCCCCGTCGTCTCATCGCTCCCCAGGATGAATCCCGCGATTCGGAACACAAATATCTTGCAAGTGCGTCGCGGTTGCGTATGATGATTCGTTCACGTGTGTGGATGTTCATGGAAATCCCCCTCCAGGTCCGATAATCATAAGGAAGAATATCATGGGCGATAAAATCAGCACAAAAATCAAGAAGATCAAAGGCCGGCAGATTCTCGACAGCCGGGGCAATCCCACGGTCGAAGTGGACGTGTACCTCACGAGCGGCGTGATGGGCCGGGCCGCGGTGCCCTCCGGCGCCAGCACGGGCGAAAACGAGGCCTGCGAATTGCGCGACGGCGACAAGAGCGTCTACGGCGGCAAGGGCGTCCTGAAGGCCGTCGCCGCGGTCAACGGCGAAATCGCCGCCCTGCTGAAGGGCAAGGACGCGGCTGACCAGGAAAAACTCGACAGGAAGATGATCGAAGCCGACGGGACGGACACGAAAAGCCGCTTCGGCGCCAACGCGATTCTCGGCGTGTCGATGGCCGTCGCCCGCGCCGCCGCTGCCGCGGCCGGCAAACCGCTCTACCGCTACCTCGGCGGAAAGAAGGCCGTCACGCTCCCCGTTCCCATGATGAACATCCTCAACGGCGGAAAGCACGCCGACGGAACGGTCGATTTCCAGGAATTCATGGTTCAGCCCTGGGGCGCCAGGAGCTTCTCCGAAGGTCTGCGCATGGGCACGGAAGTGTTCCACGCCTTGAAGGGCGTCCTGAAGGACAAGGGCTACAACACCGCCGTCGGCGACGAGGGCGGATACGCGCCCAGCCTGAAGCACAACGACGAAGCCCCGGAACTGATCCTCCAGGCCATCGAAAAAGCGGGGTACAAGCCCGGCGAGGACATCTGGCTGGCGCTGGACCCTGCCGCCAGCGAAATGGTCAACGAAGCCCGCAAGATCGGCAAGGAAGGATACTGCTACTTCAAGAGCTGCCCCGGACACGTCGTATCCAGCGACGAAATGATCGACTGCTGGTGCGCCTGGTGCGAAAAGTACCCGATCCGCAGCATCGAGGACGGGCTGGGCGAGGACGACTGGGCCGGGTGGAAGAAACTCACCGACAAGCTGGGCGACAAGATTCAACTCGTCGGCGACGACCTGTTCGTCACGAACGTGAAGTTCCTGAAGCGCGGCATCGACGAGAAGACCGCCAACAGCATTCTCATCAAGGTCAACCAGATCGGAACGCTGACGGAAACCTTCGCGGCGATCGAGATGGCCCACAAGAACGGGTACACCGCCGTCGTGTCGCACCGTTCGGGCGAAACCGAAGACACGACCATCGCCGACCTCGTGGTGGCGATGAACACCGGACAGATCAAAACCGGCTCGGCGAGTCGCACGGACCGCGTGGCCAAGTACAATCAACTTCTGCGAATCGAGGAAGAGCTCGGAGACAAGGCCGTCTATGGCGCTTCCATGTGGAACAAAGGATAACGAACGGGCAGCAGGCAATAGGGAGTCTGCAGCGGGACAATACGTAGCCGACGTTGCTGACGCTGCTGTTTCGGATTCATCGCATGGCGGGGCTTTTTTGGAAAAAGTCAAAAAAGTCCCGCCGCGTGAACATCCCCGCGATCGCTTCATTCGCGGCGGGGCGTTTATGGGGTTGGTCGGCCTGTCGGTGCTGATCGTCGCTGCCGTCGTCTGGCTGCCGAGTATCGCCCGCGTCCGACAACTCGAATATCAGCGTGCCAGCCAGGAAAACCGCCTCAAGGAAGCTCAAGCCACCATCGCCGCCATGGAACGCCTTATCGCCGAGGCGCCCACCGACGAAGTGCTGACCAAGCGCCTGGCGTGGAGCAAACTCGGCCTGTTACCCTCCAACGAAGCCTGGCCGCTGCATACCAACGTCCCCCCGCCGCCGGCGCCGGGCGCCCTTTCGCCCATCCACTACACCGACCCGCCGCCGCCCGACGCACCCGTCGACCGCTGGGCGAAACAGGTCCAATCCCCCGCCTACCGTCGAGGCCTGCTCGTACTGGCGGGAAGCCTGCTCATCGCCGCGATGCTGCTGTTCCCGGGCCGAAGACGGCGAGTCAAAACCGCCTTGTAATTTTTTAATGACATTGGATACATGGAGGAGCAGGTTACTCCGTCATGCACGTTTCCTTTACTATTCGGAATGCCAATCCGAATATTCAATGTATATTTCTATGTGGCAGGATGACAGAATAGAATAGGGAAGCATCTTTTTTTGACCTTTTCGTCAGTAGCGAGAGAAATTCTCAGAATCGTCCCTAAGAGCCTGTATGAAAACGTGGCTTGGACGTCCCGTCCAAGTGTCTCATGGGCCTCCG
>JAFGJE010000088.1 GCA_016929245.1 Phycisphaerae bacterium | reverse complement strand
ATGAGCGACGCGAAATACGAAATGATCGCCCGATTCTGGGAAACCGCCGCCAAGGAATTCAAGGACGAACCGCGCATCGCGATGTTCCAGATCCTGAACGAGCCGACCTTCCCCGAAGGTCAGTGTCGCCCGGAGTTCGCCGAACGCGTCCGCGAAATCACGAAGGACATGATCCGGCGCATCCGCAAACACGACAAGCGACACATCATTCTCGTGAGCGACTGGAACGTCGGCTGGGGCTGGGCGACGGAATCGCAGTGGAAGCCGGTGAACTTCGACCCCGGCGATCCGCGACGGCAGGTCGCGTTTTCCAAGCACGTCAGCGGCGAGCATTGCACCGAAGCCTTCATGGCCGGCGGCGTGGACCGCGTCGCCGACCTGTACGACGTGCCGATGATCTTCGACGAGGTGGAGAACAACGATCTGATGATGCAAACCCAGACGGCGTGGTTTTACAATTACCTCTACCGCAATCCGCGGAAATACAGCTTCGCCGTGTGGGTGTGCGGGCAATATTGGCCTGAGTTTCCGCAGATCACGGCCGCGTTCGCCAACGCGTATTTACCCCCCGCGCCGTTCCCGCGACGCGAGCGGAAACTGATCGTCGATTGGACCCGGGCCGACAAACCGGACGTGTCGAAGTCGGCGGACAAGGTGGATTCCATCTTCACGCTGCCGGAAAAACTTCCCGTCGGCGATTACGGGATCGTGCTGGAAACCCAACCCCCGCGCACGAGATACAGCCTGGCGCTGAAGCCCGACAGGAATTCCCCGCGGAAAATCGGCGCGTGGATCGGCGCACCCGGGGAAGCAAAGTGGCAGACGTTCTTCGAGGGCGGCAGCCACATCGACGGCGCGAGCATCGTGCCGATGGCGATGTATTTCCACGCCCTCGAACCGTTCGAGCAGGTCGTCATCCGCTGCTCCGAGAAAGGTCTGCAAGGCCGGGCCGCCATCGAGGAAAAATTCTCCGCGCCGTTACAGCCGGATAGCATCCAGCTATTCCGGCTGAATTCGAGTTACCAGATGCCTCTTCCGAAGATCGAAACCCGTCAGGTGAAATAATTCGCGTGAAAACCACGGGTTTGGGCAAGATTCCCCGTCGTTCGGCAGGGATGCAATCAGGGGGAGTGAAAGGAAACGCCCCCGTCCCCCTCAAGTAGCCTCCTTCAGGAGGCTTATCGTTTTGCGGGGCAAGCCAAGAAAAGGGAAAGACCGTAAACGGCCTTGAAAAGAAAAACGAATGTTCAATCTTCACCCGACCCAAAGGGTCGGGCCTGGACATCCCTTAGGGATGCCCAGGGCTGTAAACAGCCCTGGTATTGTTTTTCCGCGAAACCGGTTTTGTGATCTCGCAGTATATAGCTATCAGTGGCCTGGCGTTTTTGTCGCACACCCGGATCGTCGTTCCTGAAAAAATTGTTCGGAATTTATCGAAAATCTGCAATATAATGAGTCCGCATACGTATACGCTAATACTGTGGTTGATGAAGAACAGTCCATTTTCTCCGTGGAAGCAGAGGAAAGAATATGTCCACAATACGGAAAGTTGTCAGCATTTTTGCTCTTCTTGTATTCATCGTATCTTCCGCATTCAGTGCGGAGGAAGAAAAATTTCCCGCCCAAACCATTCTGGTCGGTCCGGATGCGCCGGAAATACGCTTTTTCGATGTCGGGCATGTCGGACGCGCCTGTACGGGGATCAACAAGCACGGCGCCGAGCAGAAGATCATTTCGCTGGCCGACGTGGGGGACGCGGTGGAATTTCATCTGGCGACCATCCATAAGGGGTTGTATCTCATTGCCGTGCATTGTCGCACCGGACACCAGCATAGCGGGTGGGAATACTGTATCCCCGAAGTGAGTTATCAGGTGACTGCCGACGGCAGAGACGTTCCGATGATCCGCGGGGCCGCCGAACCCAAAATGCTGCATAAGGGAACGGGCTGGTACGATTTCAGCGGGTGGGTCGTCTCCAGGAATTTCGTCGAACTGAAACCCGGAACGCGCCTGCGCATCACCAGCGGAGGAAATTACGCCTATATTCTCAACGTCGCGCTGCTGACGCCCGCCCAGGCGATGGAAACCGGCTGGCTGGTTCCGGACGCGACGGCCCAGTATGTTGAAAACGCCCGCCGTACCCGGGAGCAGTTGTCCAAGGCTGTGGATCAGATGAAGTCTTCGGGGGAATCGAAGGCCGACTTCTCTTCCTTACTCCAGGCTTACGATGCTTCTCTTGACGCCTACGGCAAGAAAGTGGACCGCTGGCGAGAACAATATCAAAAGGCACAAGCCTCCGGGAATCTTCAGAAAATCGCCGTACTGCAGAAACAGGCGGCGGGTTTCCGATCCGAAAGCGAAAACTCCCTCCTCTGGATTCAAAAGCAAGCCGAATCCTGCTGTCGCGCGATTGCCCGGGACATGAAGGATCTGCCCCAGGTTCCCTCCACGAGCGACTACCATGCGCGTTGGGCGAAAATCCTGCGCACGTGGATGGATTCGTATACGATCGATCTTGACGCGCCGATCGCGAATGATTCCAGCCTTCAGGTCGCCCGGAAACTGGGCCGGGCTGTGCGACTGCTGGATTTACGGAACCGGTATCTCGATGAAGTCCATGCCGCCAGGGCGGAACCATCGCGTCCGAAGATCACTCCCGCCGGAACCAAGGAATCGTACCGTCAGACCCCCGCCTCGATATGCCTGAACGGCCTGTGGGAGTTTCAGCCGGGGAACCATCCCGCCGATCCTCCCAAGGAATGGACGACGCTGCGCGTTCCCCACGGTCCTTGGCGCAGGACGTACGGTAGTTTCTTCAACGCGGGGAAGGAATGGAACGAAAACCATCACGTCGGCTGGTTTCGAACGCGGTTTTACGTTCCCCTCGACTGGAAACCTTCCGGAACGGCCGTTCGCTTCGAAGCGGTGTTCCATTACGCGGAAGTCTTTTTGAACGGCGTCTATCTGGGAAATCACCTGGGTGGATTCGAGCGATTTAACATCCCTCTCGAAAAGGCGATTCAGCCGGGAAAAATGAACGAAATGCTCGTGATGGTCAAGGACACCTTCGATTCCAAAACCGACATGACGCGCAACGTCCGGGACGATTATAGCGCGAATTACCTGGCTGTGAACGATCTTTGGGGATACAACTACGGCGGCATCTGGCAGGACGTCTATCTGGAGTATGATCCCGGGGACGTTCGCATCTCCGACGTGGCCATTCAAACGCGCACGAAAGGCGTGAAGCGGCTGAATCTCATTGTTCAAGCCAAAAATGTCTCCGCGAATTCCCAAACACCTCAGGTTCGTTGTCGCGTACTCGAATCGGACGGTCGGGTTGTCGAAACGCTGGAAGGAAAACCCGAAACAATCGAGTCCGGTAAACAACAAACCTGGCCGTTGGCGAAAAACATGCCCCAAGCCAAGCTCTGGGGAATCGGCGGAGACTATGGTCAACCGCACTTGTATTACCTGAAAACGGAATTACTCCTCCATGACAAAGTCGTCGACGAACGCGTCGATCCGTTCGGTTTCTGCCAGCTTTGGATCAAGGGAAATAAGTTCATGTTGAACGGCAAGGAACTGTTCCTTGCCGCCGGCGGGGTCTGGTATTTGCAGGAAGACAAGTATCCTTTCGCGAATCGTTTCTTTGCCGCCCATTTCTTCCGCCAGGATCGCAAAGCCAACGTCAACCTCGAACGAATTCACCGTCACGGCGACATGACGCGGGAATATTATGAAGAAGCGTCGCGGACGGGCATGCTTCTGGAGCAGGAAACGAACAACACGAGTTTTCGTTGTGCTCCATGGGATATCCTGGGACGGGATGATTTTCAGGATCCCGTATGGAAGCCGAATATTCTGGACTATTATCGAAAATGGGCCGCGAAGCATCGAAATTACCCGTGCATCGGCCTGACGTCGATCGAAAACGAAACCTTCTCCTATCGGTATGATGAAGAACTGATGAATCTGGGCCTGGAAGTAGCCAAAGCAGTCCAGCAGGTGGACCCTCTGCGTTTGTACGATTTCCACGGCAATCACAGAATGACGGATCATGAGGGCGTGTTGTTCGCGAATTACCATTATGCCGGGGGAAAAGCGGTTCCATCTCTCGTGGAGAAGGCGAAGGGTCGGCCGGTGATCAATGGAGAGCACGCTCCGGGAGGAAAACCACTGGCAAATAATCGGGATCGCCTGGTCGCGAAGAAAGGAGAAGAAGACGTCGCCGATTTCTGGAGAACGACGATCCAGGATTATTTAAAATACGATGCCGCCGGGTTGTTCGTGTTCACGACCACGTTTCAGGCGTATTGCACCACGAGCGACTGGCGCAAAACGACGCCCTGGGGAGAGGCGTTTCAGGACTTATCCGGGTTTTCGGAAGGAGATGATCGCTGGGCGTGTAATTTCAGTAAAACGGTTGACGTAACCTGGCCCAGTCTTTCCGGACCGGACGCGAAGGCGGAAACCATGCTGGTCGCAGCCTCCCGGGGCACGTTCAACTGGTTCGATCCGCGTCGAAAAATCTGCACCCCCAATAAAATCCACCAGGCCTTGCGGGAATCGTTTCCGCCGATGCCCGAGGGAAATACGAATCGCTGTCAGGAAGCGTTGATTACGGTCACGGAAAATCAAAAACCCCTGGAACATGCCGTCGTGCTCTTATCCCCCCAAAACGCCCAGCCGATATTACCGTTGGGAGCCTCGACGGATTCCAACGGAACCGGATGGATCGTTCCCCGCCTTCCGGGAACCTATACCGTGACGGTATACGCCCCCGACGGCAGGAAGAAAGAGTCGCAAATCACGTTAGGAGACTATCCGCTCCGACGGGCCGGCTACGAACCGGGCCTGGTTCGTCTGAATGTGGATTTTGAAGAATCGGCGATCCAATGAATCCCCGCGCGGCGGGAATATCCGTCAGGTTCCGTAGGCCTTCCGCATGAATTCCGGGAGCATGCGCAGGAATTGCGCACCGAACTCGAGCCACACCGACGCCGTGGGAACGCGATCCGCGCCGGCGAGCCAATTGGTGTTCAGTTCGTGCACCACGCTATCGATCCCGAACAGGTGGCGCAGCCCCTCGCCGAAGGTAGCCACGCCGGCGCCTCGTTTCATGCCTTCCGTGTACCAGGTGTCACGGCGCATCAGCGATTCCATGAGCGTGATCCGACGGCAAAACTCCGGATCGCGATCCAGATCCCCGGCGTGAAGGTTTCCGTGATCGTCATTGTGGATGTCCATGGCGAAGTGAGGCAAGGTGTCGTCCCGCCGCCGTTGTTCCAGCCAATCGATCAGGGCAAGGTTTTCCGGCGCGGTGTCGGCGGAAAAGGCGTGCGGCTGGGTGAACCCGCGGTTGAGATCATACCCGTGGACGTTGAATCGCGTCAGGCCTCGCGCCACGCCGTCGATCGCCGCCATCGGCAGAATGTGGATATCCAGATTCTCCAGCAGCGCGGGATGTTCGCACGCCTCGCGGATCAATCCCTCCAGGAACCAGTTGCCACCGGCTTCCCAGGGATGCGCCCGGCCTCGGAAGAACGCCCGCAGCCCGGCCTGGCCGGCGGAGAGGCGAATCATGTGCAACGGACGGCCTTCGACGGATTTTCCGATTTCCTCCACGGAAAAAACGGGATCGGTGTCGTGGCGGGACAGCAGGCGGTCCAGATCCCGGATCGTATAAGGATGCACGCGCGCGATGGTGACTTCGTCGGCGGGGAGGGTGACGCGGGCTTCCAGGCTTTCGTCCGGCTGAAGATGGAAGAAGAAGGTTGACCATTCCACCCCGTCGCCGGAAATGACGCTGGCGACGCGGTCGGCGAAGGCGTTGACGACCTGGTCGCCGTAGATGTTCCGCATGGGGGGGATGCGCAGGGTGATCTCGATGCCTTTTTGGCCGAACAGTCGAAAATGCCAGTGGGTCAGTTGCCGGTTCCGGGTTCCTCGTTCGTGGTCAAACAGCGGGGCAAACGTCAAGCAGCCGTCGGGCTGTTCTTCCCAGTTCATGGGACTTCCGTTTGGGAAGCTGGTATTCACATAGAGGGTCATGGTTATCATCCGTATCGCGGGGAAAGGTCAGGGGCATCATACAATTCTGAGGGGCGAAATAACAGGGGGGAGATTGGTTTATCCTTTCCGAAGGATTCGGGCATGGTTGTGTCTCTTATATCCGTTTCTCTATCGAATCTGATTTCCGGAAGAACTCAGATTGGAT
>JAFGJE010000087.1 GCA_016929245.1 Phycisphaerae bacterium | reverse complement strand
GCTCCAGGGAATAGCTGTGCACCCAGGACGACAACATGTTCGCGGCGGGAATCTCCGGTTCTCCGCCGCCGACCGACGCGCCTTCGACGGACAACGGTTTACCCAAGGTAAGCACCTCCAGGAGCAAGCTTTTCCGCGACAACAGCGTTTCCCGCCAGGCGTCGGCGCCGGGACCTTGCGGACGGAGGAAAAAGACCTCGTGCGATGTGTTTTGCAGTTCCAGTCGCGTCCAGCCCTTGGCGTCCGCCGCCGCCTGTCCGTGTCTTCCGCCGGGCAGAGACACCCAATCGAATTTCGCGTTGGGAGATGTACGAACCGCCACGGGCGTCAGGGCTGTGATGTGATACGGCGACCAGTTCCCCGGCCCGCCTTTGACCCAGTCCCGATCGACCCTCGCTTCGGGGTGCTGCACGCCGACGATCTTCACGTCGTCCTTTTGATACAGCCGCACCATGACGCCCTTCTCCGCGCGACACAACGGATGAATGTCGTCTTTCGCCAGCAGGTGCTCATACACCGCCCGGCCCAGCGGCTGATTCTTCGGCGAGGTCGGATCGAACAGCAGAAGATACAACACGCCCTTCCCGACGGTCTTCCGCGCGACGATCGGCTGATTCCCGACAAGCAGTTCCGCCTCGCCGCCCTCCCACACCCAGAGGTCGCCCGCGGGCGAATACACCCGTTCGTCCAGCGCCGCGCCGTCCGGCCCGATCAATCGTCCCCGTACCGCCGCCTTGTCCCGGCGGCGAAGTTGCACCTCCGGGAACACGTCCGAGAATGGTTTCAGGTCGAATCGCCGCGTGACGATATATTCCATCGCCTGGGCGACGGTGACGACGCGAGCGGTCTGCCCGCCGGCCAACAGTTCCGTCACTCGCCGCCAGCCTTGCTCGGTGGGCGGCGCGGGCGTGTAGAGAAGCACCTTCGGCGGCGGACAGGTCTGCAGGGCTTCCTCGCCCACGCCTTCAAACACAAAACCACACCACGCCAGCAGTTCTTCCGGCGAGAGCGGATTGTCCAGCCGCCAGTCCCAGGGAATCCACTCCTCGCCCCAGGGTCGGAAGATTCGCCGCGCGGTCACGGACAGAAATTGCGGGTCCTCGCGCCGTGCGGCGTCCGCGCGGGCGTGCTGAAACGCCAAACCGAACGCCAGCAGCACTTGTATCCGTCGGCAGAGGTCCGGCTGGCGCAGCACGTCCGCCCACGGAACGTCGTTGCCCGGCCAAAAGTCGCCCTCGAACATGTCCGCTTCCGTCGCCAGCGTCAGTTCGTAGGCGACGGCGTAGGCCAGTTCCGGTTCGTAGTACGGGTCGAGATTCCCGCCCACGCCGCTTTCCATCACCACGCCGGCCTGTCGCGGAGATCGACTGACGCCACGCAAATAGGGAAAACGGAAGTACGCGCCGTCGAGGAAGCGGGGGCCGCGAAAAAATTCCTCGGACATGACTTGGACGCTTTCCAGTCCGCCGCCGAAAAGGAAATCCCCGCCGTTGGCCATGTCTTCGGGATTCGTCATGCACTGAAACACGCCGCCCTCCCGCCGGCAGGTATCCCCCAGCGTCTGGGCGAACTTCAGCCATTCGTAGTGGCAAAGCAGGTCGAACAGGAGTTGATGGCGCAGGTTATACCGTTCAGGATTCTTCTCCGCCTGCCGGGCGGTCGTGGGGGAATATTCCGCCCAGTCCTTCAGCCCCAGGTCGCCCGGTTCGATCATGCCGCCCAGGTAGAATCGGGCGTAGTCGGCGAGGTGAAATCGTTTCGGGGCGTTTCCATCGAGGGAAACCAGCAGCCCCTCGTCCCGCCCCTGCAGGTCGAGTCGGAACGCCCGGATCGTGGCGGGATTGTACCCGCTGCGTCCGCGGCCCGCGCCCCACATCCAGACCATGTCACAGTAGCCGTACCCGCTGAAGCCGGCCCGGATCGCCGCCTGGGCGTATCGGGTGAAGAATTTTCGCGTCGCGGGGTGCGGCATGGCGGTGGCGTGCCCATTACCGGCCAATTCGCATACGCTCGGCGAATCGAGCACGCGCCCGTGCCAGTCGATCTCGAACGCGCCGGCGGATTTGAAATACTCCTGATATCCATGCCCCCATTTTTGCGCGACGACGGGGATTCCCAGTTCCCGGCAGACCGGAGGAATAGTAAATTCGCCGGGCTGACGCGGATCGACCACCAGCGCCAGGTTCGGCACGTATCGGTGGAAGAAGCGGATCGCTTCTTCGGCGTGCGGGCCGGCAGCCCAGCCGTCCCCGGCGCCCAACCAGAATAATCCCGCGGACAAGGGTTTCCCCGGTTTGCCCCGTTCCTTCGGAAGTCGCGGCAGGAGATCCTCCGCCTTGTTCACCGACGGTGGAGTCTCCGCCGTAGCCGCCATGGCGGAAAACATTCCAAGGAGCATCATCACAACGACACGTGTGTGGAATACAACGGAATCAGGCATACCAGTATTTTCCTTTTATTGAAGAGGCACGGGGCAGCCGATGACCGCAATCCAAATTTCTCTTCCTGAAAGTCACCACGGGCGCAAGCCCGTGGGCAAAGCCGTTTCTTATTTCCGAGTCCCGCAGGGACGATTGAAATTCAATGGGTGAGGTTCAATCGCCCCTACGGGGCTCAGTGGATTATGGCATCATCGTTTCCCACGGGCTTGCGCCCGTGGCTACTTTCAAAAACGAATCTCTCTCGTCAAAATCTTTACATATTTTCGAGACGTTGCTCGTTCGTGGTAAAAGGAATAGGCGAATCCCCGCCGATTTACGGTTCGACGTCCAGGCGATACAAACCGAAATCGTCCTGCGGGATGAATTCCACGCGGCCATCCAGAAAACCGAAATTTCCGCCGTATCCGTCCGGTTCGTGCCGGCCTAATTCAAACCGGGAGGCAAAGTCGCCTCCCCAGGGTTCGTCCAGCCAACCGGTCGGACCGCTGATGTATGTATGCCGTGCGTCTCCGAGAAGGAGCAGGTCCGAAGGGTGTTTCACTTCCGGCAGCGTATTGGGCATGTTATTCCACCGGGATAACAAAAAATCATTCGCCCCATAGCTGCACCGGGTCACATTGGGCCTCGGCCTGCCCCAGAAGAAGTAGTTCACCGAAGGATCGTGTCGCGGGCACACAAAGACTTCCGCGACGGAACCGTATGGGAACAGTTGCTCAAACCAATGCGTCGGCCAGGGTTTGTCGGAAGGGCTGTACAGCAGCAGATCATCCCACTCCTGGCTGTAGAGCGAATGGGCCAGCAGGAGTTGCCGGACGTTGGCGGCGCAGGCGACGCGACCGGCCAATTCCTTCGCCTTTTGCAACGACGGCAGAAGGATGCTCACCAGCAGCGAAATGATGGCGATCACCACCAAAAGCTCTATCAAGGTGAAACCGGCTGCGATTTTTTTCGTCTGAGGTTGTCCTGAATGGTTCATCGTTCTCTCTTCCCAGGTCCGCAAGGCGAAAGACCTTTACCGCGGGGCCTGCGCATCTCTATTCTTATATTCAGCCCAACGGGCTGAGACATACCAGCCCAGGGCGAAGCCCTGGGACCGGATCGTTAACGAACCTAAGCCCTGAAAGGGCGTGACAATATGTATCGCCCTTACAGGGCTTCGGAGAATTACAATCGCTTTCCCAGGGCTTCGCCCTGGGCTGGTATGTTTACGCCTTTCAGGCGAAAGATACGAAACCAAAAAGAAATCAGATGCGTAGGCCAGGCCTTTACCGCGAGCGATCAAACTCGATCCACGCCTGGTCGCGTCTGGCCCATCCGCCGGGGCCGTTGTTGTCGTAGGTGAATATGTCAGGATCGTT
>JAFGJE010000086.1 GCA_016929245.1 Phycisphaerae bacterium | reverse complement strand
CTCTGAAGTGAATTTTTATTACAGGCCGATTCAATAATCAGAAAATGAATCAAGAGGATTCTGAATAGTGAGCTTAATGGATCAGCGGCATGTTATCGATTTTCCAATTCCTTGATTTTTTCCTCTAAATAACTTCTCCAGTGAGAAATATAGAGAATACTATCCAAATCATCCTCGATAATCGTGGCGGCCGACCCGTCGGAGAATAAAGCGTTTTGTTTCCCGCCATGCCAGTCGGGAGCAACGTCTTTATCAACGTCATCGTACAGCAGAACGCTTCGTTTATTCGCGACTTCCTCCACGTTGTGAAATGACACCGGAGACCTACTGGAAGGAAATGGGCTATCCGTAAAACCGATTCTATAAAAATAGGAACTATTTCCGCAAGCGATACCGTATCGTTCTATTTTTTCCTCCTATTGTTTTTCATAGCTGGAATTATAAACCGCCGACGGACAAAACATATTTTTTGGTTCAAGATAGTTTTGCTTCCAATACCAACCCAGATAGATGTAATGTGCCGAATAAGCAGTTGGGTCGCCGGTATTTGCATAGGGATAACTAAATCCCGGTGCATATTGAGCGTGGCAATTATTGAAACAATGTTTCGCGTCGTACATGTGCCCACAGGCGCGTGGAACCAAATTCCCGCCGTTATCCTCCGCATAAATGAGCATCGCCGTTCCGGTTCCCGCAGCCGCGTAAGACAATCCGTCAGCTTGGCCAGTTCCTTCGCCTGCTGGAGAGACGGCAGCAGGATCGACACGAGCAGGGAGATGATGGCGATGACCACGAGAAGTTCGATCAATGTGAACCCGCCCTGCCGTCGATTTGTATCAACACGTTTTCTTCCGCTCAAGGGTACTCCTTTCGCGCAAAAAACCCCGCCGGCGAGCATCGACAGCCGATCGGGCGCATATTTCCACTGCTTTCATTGTATACAGTAGCATAGACCCAATTCACAGTCAAGCAAAAACTACTTCAAGCATGAATCAAATTGGCTGCAATGTGGTCACGATTTGCATTCATATATTTACATCAAAAAATGGATTCCGACGTGCGGCGTCCAGCAAATCACTGATTTGTTATTGTGATAGGCCACATATTGGCTTTCCACAAATGTACCTGTTTTCAGGCCCGCAGGGCCGAGAAGCGTTTAGCCGTGGGTGAAGCGCAGCGAACCCACGGAAAAGGTTTTTGAATCCAAGTCCCAACGGGACGGCAGCAAAACGCGATGACTGACTCAGGCTTCTGGTTCGCTTTCGTCCCGTTGGGACTCGAAAATAAAAACACTGGTCCGGGGGTTCGCTGCGTTTCACCCCCGGCTGAACGCTTCTCGTCCCTCCGGGACGAAGAGCGCATCTTTCTTGTTCTGCTTCAATCCGCTATCCATCCCTGTGGGATCTTCGACAATTCGCAATCCGCAATTGGGTTGCGGATGAAAACCTCGCCGCGAATTCCACGCCGGAGTTATCCTTGAGTGTTGGTCAATGAATCATCCATACTCACGATTGACAAACCGTCCCAATTATGATATAGGTCGTTGTGTGGATTCAACTTCAGTGCAAAATGTATCTCTGGAAACGCGGAAGAAGCGCGCACTTCAGAGCGGGAAGCTTCTTGTCGACTGGATGGAGGATGAACTCCGCCGACAGGTGACGGACCTCTCGAAGGCCAGGACTTCCAAACTCCCGCACGAGCGCACGCTCGCCAAAGCGCACAACGTCAGCATCGATACGGTCAGGGCGGCCTTGGCGAGACTCAAAAAAGAGCGCCTCCTGAAATCCATTCCGGGCAAGGGCACATTCATTCTCCCCGCAACCCAGCGCACGGGACAGGTGCTGATCGTCTCGGTCAATCCGTTTCACCCCTACAACGTGATGGCCGGCGGGGTGATCAGTTCGGTGCTCCAGGAACAGGGATACGCGCCCAACATGCTGATGCGGGACAATCCCGTCGAGGAACTCGAACACCTCGGCCCGCTGGAAAACCTTCTGGGCGTCATGCTGATCGGCGCTCCGTCGAACGAATATATCCAGGCCGTGATGCGCCACGTGGACGTTCCGGTGGTCTGCATCGGCGATATCAATCAGCCCGTCCGTCCCACGGCGATCTGCGACAACGTCTTAACGTCGAACCAGGGTCTGGGTTTCGCCGCGACGGAATACCTCATTCACCAAGGCCATACGAATATCGCGCTGGGCATGTGGGGATTGCACAGCGCCTTCGGTAGGGATCACGTCTTCGGGTATCAACAGGCGATGGAAAAACACAATTTGCCCGTGCACGAAGAGTGGTGCGTGGAGTTTCCAAGCGTTCCCTTCGCCCAGCCGGACAAGGAAAACCTGTATCACCAACCCCTCAAAGGCGACCTGCAGAAACAAATCGACCGATGGTTCGCGCCCGGCGCCAAAAAGGCGCACCCGACGGCGCTGATTCACAACACCGCGTCGGAACTCCAGGTGCGCGACCTTGTGCATTATTATTTCCACGATCATTTCGCTCCCGAAGCCGTCGTGGCGGCGATTATCGCGGAATATCTTCCCGTCGCCTACAACGGAATGGGATCCGCCCAGGCGGTTTGCATCCGCTTCGAGAATCTCGCACGGCGGGCGCTGGAACTCCTGCGGCGACCTCGTCCAAAATCCGATCCGCCGATCCGCGAATTCCACGAGCAAATCTATATCTACCGGCGAACCGGAGTCGCCTGGGAACTGCTCAAACCATCCCCCGCGGAGTAATCCCGGTTACGTATGTCTTGAGCGACCCGCATTCCATGACGAAACATTTTTCCGTGATTTTCCAACACCGCCGAACGGCAAGCCGATCCCGGGATCGGCTTGCCGTTCGGCGGTGTTCGGAAAAACATATCCTTCGGAAAGTCGCAAAACAGGTATCCCGGTCATTCCACCGTTCGATGTCCCGGCCGACAGCGACTGGGCGGCAGGCCGAATATCCGGGAAAACACGCGGCTGAAATAGTGCACCGAGGAAAATCCCGTCTGCTCGGATACCTCCGTAACGGTAAATCCCCCCGCCAGCAGCGACCGGGCCTGCTTCAGGCGGATCGACTGGAGATACTCCCGCGGCGAAACACCCAGGTGCGCGCGAAACAGGCGCGACAGCGCGTCGGGACGCACTCCGCACCGGGCCGCCACGTCGCGAATCGACAACGACTGGGAGCATTGCATCGCCATGATGTAGCACGCCTCTTCCAGCACGCCGTGCGGCTGGGGACCGTGCAGCCGTATGCCCGCACGAAGCATCAGCGCGGTAAGATTCCCGAGAATCCCCCCGCACACGCCCTCCCAACCCTCCTGCCGCATCTGCCATTCCTCGAAATTCCACGCCAGCCCGTCCGCCACCCGCCGCAGGAGCGATTCGTCGGGCTGGGGGAGATACATATACGGAACGTTCGGGGGAAACGGACTTCCCAGAAGACGAAATTTCACCGTCCGGTTTCGCATGACGGCGTTGGGAGAAGACGTGAACGCATGAGACCAGCCGGGGGGAATCATAATGAGCGTGACGTTTCGCAACGGCAGGGATCGATTTTCGAGGATGACACTCCCCGTACCGTCGAACAGGTCCAGGTGAAACAGGTCGTCATGGCGATGCTCCTGAACGCTTCGTCCCGGCTTCCAGCGAACCTGGTCGGCTACAGTCACTTCGATTCGCCCTTCCTGGAGACATCGCAGGGCGTTCTCCAGGAGTTCGATAACGGAGACGCTCGGTTCGGCGTCATTGGCCTCGCCAATTAAATCCAAATTTTTATTTCGCTGTTTTTTCATTTTATCATTATATCACAAGATATTCTAGAAACAGGAATATTTTGTTATGTCAATTCAGTGCAAATTATTTTCTCCCGACCGCCAGCCGGTGCAAAGACGGTTTCCCGCGAAAAAGGTATGCTGCGGATATCCTGCTTCCTACCCGAATTTGGTCGGGATTGTGAGGCGGAAGTTGAATCCGGGTGGTATGTCCTTTCTCGTCAGGGGAAGGACATATACACCTTATCTTCGGAGATGCCATGAGCAGTCAGTTGCGTTTCGGATGTATCGGATGCGGCGGTATGGGCACGCTGCACGTGGGCAATTCCAAGCATGTCCCGGGCATGAACGTGGTCGCGTTCGCGGACGCCGACGAATCGAAAGCGAAGAAATTCCTCGAAGACTTCGGCGGGGAATACGCCGTCGGCGACGCGAAGAAGATCATCAACGACGACTCGATCGAGGCCGTGCTGATCCAGGTGGGGCCGCATCTGCATCCGGAGCTGGGCATCGCCGCCGCGAAGGCCGGAAAACATATCTTCGTGGAAAAACCCATCGCCGTGACGCTGGAAGACGCCGACAAGTTCGTCACCGCCGTCGAGAAGGCCGGTGTGAAGTGCCTCGTGGGCTTCTGCAACCGTCTAAGCCCCATGACCCAGCGCGCCAAGAAGCTCTGCCCTTCGCCCCACTACAGCTTCTGCCAGTGCGGCGGCGGATTGACCTCGCAGGCCTGCCATAACATCGACCTGGCGATCCACCTGTTCCACGACGCGCCGATCGCCTCGGTGTACGCTTCCGGCGGATCGTTCTACGGCACGGACGGGCATCTGCCGATCGACTCCTTCGCGGCGGTGCTGCGGTTTGAGGACGGTTCCACGCACAGCCAGCTTCAGCACGGAAAGGCCTTCAACCCCCTGCTGCGGAAATATCACTTCCAGTTGTTCGGGGATGACGTCTGCGTATACCTCGCCAAGCGGTTCAAGGAAATCGCCTATTGCACCGGCGCGGAGGACGTTCCGCACACGCTGGCGTATCAAGGACCGGACCAGTCGCCCGGCGTGCCGATGCTCAGCGACGTCCGCGGGCCGTTCGGATACATGGGCCATTACGACGAACTGGTCGACCTGGTCAACGCGATTCAAAACGACACCACGCCGTCGATCACGATCCAGCAAGGCAGAGAGGCGTTGCGTGTGGAGAAGGCCGTCATCGAAAGCGCCAAGACGGGCAAGGTCATCGAGATGACCCACTGGAACCTGCCCGGATGAGGAAAGAGAAGATATTTTCTCAAATTATAGATATTTTTGAAAAATTATAGATATTTTCCACGAAACTGCCCCACGATTCACGCTTGGTGAGGCTCCGTCCCGCCAGGTCGTCTATGAAACAAAGAAAGAAAAAATCAAGGGTGCCGTGGTTCGCGTAGCGCAGCGAAGCAACCACGTTACTCCGGAAGCGTGGTTGCTTTGCTGCGCTACGCGAACCACGGCACCCGCCAACCGAGTTGTTGATATGAAATAATGGAGACACTCTGTGAAACTGGTTTTTTTCAGCAAGGCGTTACAAGACAAAGACATTCCCGGCCTGATCGAAACCGCCCATGAACTGGGCCTGGACGGATACGACCTGGCGGTGCGCGACGGGTATACCGTCAGCCCCGACAACGCGAGCGAAATGTTCCCCGTGTTGATGAAGCAGTTCGCCAAAGAAGGCCTGTGCGTTCCGATGGTCACCGGCCCGACGGACTTAGTCAGCCACACGCATCCCGCGGCGGCGCCGCTGATGTCCGCGATGGGCGACAACGACGTGCGGCTGCTGAAGCTCGGATACGTCATGTGCGATCCGACGAAAGGCGAGAGGTACTGGCGGAAGGTGGACGAGTTGCGCAAGGAGCTGGAAGGCTGGGCGAAGCTCGCGGAGACTTACGGCGTGAAGGTCTGCTATCACACGCACTCCGGGCCTTACCTGGGTTTGAACTGTGCCGCCCTGATGCACCTCTTGCAGGGGTTCGATCCGAAGCACATCGGCGCGTATATCGACCCCGGCCACATGACCATCGACGGCGAACCGTACGCCCTGGGCATCGACATGGTGCGCGAGTATCTCTCCATCGTCGCCTTGAAGGACGTTCTGTTCACGCGGGACGACCACGGCGACGAAGGCGGGCACGGCAGACAGTTCGTCCCGGCCGGCCGGGGCGCGGTGCGGTGGAGCGAAGTCTTCGCGGAGCTGGTTCGCGTCGGATTCACCGGACCGATCTCCGTCCACGCGGAATACAAGGTGAACACGCCGGAAGAATTCCGGGCGCTGCTCCAACCGGAAGTGGAATATTTCAAAAAGAAGCGGGAAACCGCCTTGAAGGGTACATAAAAACGAGCATACGTATCCGTATTGTCATCTCCGAAGGAGCCCCAAGGGCCTGAGCGAAGCGCAGCGAAGTCGAAGGACCTCACGCGCACGTACCCGTGAGATCCTTCGACTTCGCTGCGCTTCGCTCAGGCCCTTGGGGCTCCTTCGGAGATGACAATGGTTGGTTTTTCCATAAATCAACACGTTCCCTCGCATGACGGTTTATTCCGTTGATTTGTGACACGTCGTCCTGTAAGTAAGTGAATTCCCTTGTACATTTTTACACTTGAATGGAAAGAAGATCGAACATGCCTTCCAAACCGACCGACATTCACGTGACCGGCGCGACGCTGTATTTTCTGCCGGTGGACACCCGCATTCCGCTGAAATTCGGACCCGAGACCACGACGTACGTCACCTGCGCCCGCGTCGCGCTGAGCGTCGCCGACGCGAACAACAACACCGCCGTCGGGTGGGGCGAAACCCCCTTAAGCGTGCAATGGGTCTGGCCGAGTGACCTGAGCTACGAGGAACGTCACGAGGCGATGAAAACCTTCTGCCGGCAACTGGCCCAGGCCTGGCGGACGTTTAAGACGGCAGGGCATCCCATGGAGGTCGGGTTCGCGTTCCAGGAAAAGGAACTTCCCAGGTTGCTCAAGTCCTTCAACAAGTCGCGCGGCGACAGACCGATGCCCTGGCTGGGCGCCCTGGTCTGCTGCTCGCTGTTCGACATCGCCCTGCACGACGCGTACGGAAAACTCCTCGGAAAACCCGTGTACGAAACGTACACCGCCGAATACATGAACCGGGATCTTGCGCATTTCATCGAACCGGCTGCCGGCGCGGACGTGTCCTTCGCGGGAAAATACCCCGCCGACTTCTTCGTGCCCGATCCGCCGAAGGAACTGCCCGCCTGGCACCTGGTGGGCGGAAAAGACCTGATCGAACCGGAAGAGCTCACCGGCCTGGAACCCAACGACGGATATCCGGTGCTGCTGCGGGACTGGATTCGCGCGGACGGCTTGACGTGCCTGAAAGTGAAACTGCGCGGCAACGACCCGCGGTGGGACTACGACCGCCTCGTGAAGGTCGGGCAAATCGCCATCGAGGAAGGGGCGCTGTGGCTGACTTCGGATTTCAACTGCACCGTCACGGATCCCGCCTACGTCAACGACATCCTGGACAAACTCTGCCTGGAGCATCCGCGCATTTACGGAATGATTCTGTACGTCGAACAGCCCTTCCCCTACGAGCTGGAGGAACACCAGATCGACGTGCACAGCGTCTCGGCGCGCAAGCCGCTGTTCATGGACGAGAGCTGCCACGACTGGAAACTCATCCGCCTGGGACGATCCCTCGGCTGGACGGGCGTGGCCTTAAAAACGTGCAAGACGCAGACCGGCGCGCTATTAAGCCTTTGCTGGGCGAAGGCCCACGGCATGACGCTGATGGTGCAGGACCTGACCAATCCCATGCTCGCGCAGATCCCCCACTGCCTGCTGGCGGCCCACGCGGGTACGATCATGGGCGTCGAAACCAACGCCATGCAGTTCTACCCCGCCGCCTCGCTCGCCGAGGAAAAAGTGCATCCGGGATTGTACAAGCGAAGGAAAGGCTGCGTTTCGCTGGACTCCCTGCACGGGGCGGGATTCGGGTATCGCGTGGAGGACATCGAACGGAAACTGCCCGATCCGGTGTTTCCGTAAGCGGTGGTTCGGAATATTCTGTCACAATAAATTTTGTTCTGTCATCCTGAGCGTAGTCCCGAAGGGTCGGCAGCGTTTAGCCGGGGCGTGAGCGCAGCGAACCCCCGGGCTGGAGTCTTGCTGTATCGAGTCCCAACGGGACGACAGCGAACCAGGAACCTGAGCGGCCCCGGCGACCTTCGACTCTCTTCAATTACTTATTTTAAAATAAGATATAAACGCCGCCTTTCCCTGCGATTGCTCAGAATACCTCTCGTTTGATGGATTCTCCCCAAAACCATTTCACTTTCCGCTTGACAAAATGAAGATGACGATGTAAATTATATAAAATTACATATGAATTTTTATGGATTTTAATATTTCATATGAAACCCTAGCAAAGGAGACAAACAATGAAGAAGAGTATGATTACAACCATGTTAGTGCTATGTTGCGTGTCGGTGGTCCTAGCCTCCGATATCGGAGTGGATGAAATCTACTTCAATTCGGGATGGTCCCGAGGCGACAACGTCAGTCCGGCCGTGTCGTACACGTCGGTGGCCCACAACACCCGCCACACGTACGCGGACAGTTTTCTGGGCGCCTGTAGTGACGGCGGCATCCGGGAAAGCTATTACGACGGCGGATGGGATACCTCCGATGCGTATCTGACGG
>JAFGJE010000085.1 GCA_016929245.1 Phycisphaerae bacterium | reverse complement strand
CCGTCAGCCAACTGGCCTGTCTGGGCCGGCACACCGTCACCGGTCTGTTGTGGACGGCCGGTCGGCAGCACGAGGACTGGACGGCCGCACGTATCTGCAAAATGCAAATACGTGCGGGGCTGCGATAGCATCGCTTGCAAAATGCTGAGGCCGTTAGCAACAGAGACAATAATTCGTCCGTGGTGCTACCACTTACAAATTCGCCACGCGCGTTGCCGGGTCGGACCACTGGCCGTATTCGTTGCCGCGGACGCTGCGGACGTGCACCCAGTACTGCTGGCCCTGCGTAAGGCCCTGAATTTCATGTTCGCTGGCGCTGACGGCCGCCGCGCCGATCTGCTGGCTCATCGCCGCGTCAGTATACCATTCGATCTGGTAGGCGCTCGCGCCGGCGTCGGGATCCCAGTCGACAAAAATCGAAACCGGTGCGGTGCCGTCTTCGATCTTGGTAATTAAGACCTGCCCCAGCGGAACCGATGGGCCATGGCTGGTCTTCTTCGGCGGCAGGCCGAAATTTTCCTTTCGCGGGTCGTCCGGGCCGTAGAGGCCGTCGGTCACTGAATCGATTTGTTTCATCAGGCCGATGCCGGTGTCAACATTCGTGTGCAGCGTCGCGCGGGCCTGGGCGAGTTGGGCCTTGAGGTCTTCCACGGTCGTGATCGCCGTAGCGACAACGTTCTGTGCAGCGCTGACGGCCACTGCCGGCGGCGCGGTCGCCGGCCAGCTGGCCTCGTTGGTAATGCCGGCAAGGGCTTGCGTTAACTGATCGCGCAGATCCGTCGGCTTGGTTGCAATGCGTGGTTTCGCCATGATTCGAACCCTTTCCTTTTCTTTGTAAAAAAGAGCTGCAAAGAATACAGCACCTTTTAAAAAAACACATCCCCGCACCTTACGGAGAATTTTTTTATTACCGTTTTCAAAATTTCAAAAAACGAAAATCTCAAAAATTCGCCTAAGCGATTCATAAACGATTCATGAAAGAAACCCTCCACAAAGTTGAAGATAAAGAGAGGGTTCGTTTACGAATATAGCAATGTTACCGGTAACTGTATAGGGAAAAAAGAAGGAACGGCGGGGGCGTGGGCAGTGGTAGGGCGTGCAATACCTTGGGCATCTTCGACTTGTTGCACGCGCAATGAATGGTTGGATTGATCGCGTGCAACCAGTTGCACGCCCTACGAGTCATTCAATTAATGTCACACTCAATATCTGATTGCCGGGATCGTAATTCGTCGCGGTGATCGCCTGAAACGGCGCGGGGGGCGGATGGGCGGTGAAGGCGTCGATCACGGGCGCGGAGGTTTGTCCCTTCGCCGACACGACGCGCAGTTCAATTTCGTGCTCGCCTTCGTGGTTCAGCGGCAAGGCGAGATTCATGTTCTCCACATCCACGCCCAGCGGTCCCAGGCCGAACGGCCCGCCGCCGAAGCCCGGCGCCAGGTCGGCGTCGACGCCGAATCCCCCCCGGCCGAATCCGCCGCGCCCCCAGCCCCAGTGCGGCAAGCCCGCCGGCCAAATCTCGCGCGACAGCGCCGCTTCGTCGGATATCGTTCCGCCGGCGGAATCGTGATACACCGCGATTCGATCCCCCGGCCGATGTTGCACGTGGCGCAGCACTCCGGGACGATACACCCACGCGGGTTCCGCGACGGTGGCGGGAAGTTCGTCGTAATGATCCTCGAATCGAAATTCCCCCGCGACGGCGGCGACCGCCAGTTCCATCGGCCAGGTCTGGGCCGAGACTTCGAAGAACCGCTGTGTCGTCGTGTCCGTCGCGTCGGCGAGTCGGCCGTTGACGTATAGCTGATGCATCAACCCGTCGTTGCGGCTTCGGAAGGTGACTCGCCATCCCAAAGGTCGACGCAGGGCGGTCAGTTGCAGCCGGTCGATATTGTCAGTGACTAGTACGCTCATGGGAGTTGGAGGTAGGAAACGGTGTAATCACAGGTGTAGTTGCGGCCGAGGCGCACGGGCCCGGCGGGGGTGAACGACTCGACGAGAACCTTCGTGTAGGTTTGCCCGTCGTGATCGGTGAGCGTGTGAAGCTGCGCGTCGTTTTTGTCGGCAATCGCCGAAAGCAGATCGTGCAGCCCCTGGGCGGTGTCGGATTGCAGCCGGCCTTGCTGCGTGATCGGACGGCCTCGCAGTCCCAGGTCGAACACCAATTCGCCCACGACGCCGGGAAATCCGCGATGGATCGTCTCGCGTCGCCAGGCGCCCAACCCGAACATGCAAGGCCCGGAGGAAAACAGATCCTCCCCGTCCAGGCGTGCGGCGGTGGGGTAGGTTCCGGCGTCCGCGAGTTCGTAATGACAGCGAACGACAAGGCAAATTTCCCGTTCGGGCGAACGGACGGAAAGGCTGGTCGCCCGTTCGGGATACCGTTCGTCTTTTGCATGACGGACGATTTGCACCTCGGTAGCCCGGCCGACGGGCAGGTCGCAACAGCGCCCACCGCGATAGGGATCGACTAGTAGCGCATCGCAAGCCGTCGCGGTCAGATCGGTAAGGCGGGTGATTCCCTCGGCAGGCGACTCGCTTCGTGTTCGCAACAGCACGCGCACCTGGAGGCGAATCCATCGACTGCTCGGCCAGGATTCGGAAGGAAAACTGTCGCGCCGCTCCAATAGCACGCTCGCGCGCGGCACGACGGATTCACCGCGCCGTCCGCCGAGTTCCACGCTCGCCAAGGCGCCCGAGGTTCGCAGTGCGGCTGTCAGATCATTCAGGATGTCCGTATCGAGCGAACTCATCGATTAGACCCTCTTGAGGTATACGTTGCCCAGGGTTCGGGTTTCTTCGGCGACGCCGTCGCCGTCGGCGTCCACCGCCAGGCGCAGTTGATCCTGGCAGCGGAGGAATTCGGCGCGGTGGAACTCGGCCTTGATCCAGTTGGCGTCGTGCGGGCGGGCGTTGTCGGCCCGAGCCAGGAAAATCCCCGCCAACGCGCCGTGAGCGGTCGTCACGCGAAGCTGCGCCGAGTCGGCGAAGTCCGCCGACGCGATGCCGGCGACCTGGCTGAGTTGGCGAAGCTTCTCCGCGAGGGTCGCCGAGACGCTTTGGATCTGCGGGCCGAAACTGCGCACGTAAAACGACAGGTCCGTTCCCGCCGGCGGCGCGACCGGCGGCGCGTCGGCGTCCACGCGGAGCACGGAGATCGTCAGCGTGGTGGCTGAATCGACGGATAAAATTTCCCACGCCCTGCCTTCGGCGGGAATGGTGTCGTGGGTGCACAACACCATCCCCGCTTCCAGCCCGGCGGAGGTAAAATTGCTGCCGGCGGACGTGAACGTCGTACCGCTGATCGCGCCGTCCGTCCCGGTGATCAACCTTCGGCCGATCGCGTCGCCGCTGAGGAATACGATCGGTTCGATGCACAACAAATCTCGGTCCTGAGAGAAACTCATGGGAAACTCCGGTGGAAAAAATGTACCTGTTGACTTCAATCGACGGGATTGTGGATTGCGAAATGCGGACTTGTCCCATAGGGATTGCGGATTCAAACAGCACAGAATGAATTGAACCCACGTCGTTTCTTTTTTGCGTTCTTTTTCAATCCGCAATCCACAATCCGCAATCCGCATTCACTTACGACGCCGCGGTCGCCAGGCCGTTGATCATGCCGTGGGCGATCTCGTTGCGCAGTTCCATCGTGTACTCGCCGATCAGTTCGCCGGCGTCGTAGTCGCCGGTGCTCGCCAGCGGTTTGTAGTGGAAGCTGCGCCCCGCCAGCGGAACGACGTCCACGCGGCTGGAATCCAGCAGCAGGATCGTGTCCGTCGGAACGGAGCGACTCAGGACGACGCGGCAGACGCCGAAGTCGCTCTCGTAGACGCTGACCATGTCGCGGAACGTCTCGTCGTTCGAGGTGTACGCGCGCGAGGACGTGATGAACCCGTTGATCCTTCGCTTCTGGTAGCCGTTGCAGACGATGGTGTCGACGCGGCTGGCGGCGTTCTCCCAGATGTTCCGCAGGGCGAGGTTCAGTTGCCGTTCGCTCAGGTCGGTCTCCGCGGGGAATCCGCCCGCACCCGGCGTGAACACGTTCGTCGTGAGCGTCGGGATGATGCCCTTCATCGTCCGCCGGACGGTGCTCGATCCCTGCGGCGTGTATTCGGGACTGATGCCGTTGATGACCGTGTTCTCCAGGTCGCGCAGCAGTTCGCGGAGGCGCTCCTGCTTCTGGTAGTCCAGTTCGTCGGTGACGGAGAGTTTGCGGACCGCCAGCTCGCTGCCGCTGACGCGCACCGCGGCGGTGAAAATCTGCGTCCAGTTGCCCAGGCGGCAGCGGTTGTTGAACCGCGCCGCCGGCGCGTCGTCGCCTTCCAGCGCGGCATTACCGAGGATGTGCAGCGTTTGGGCGTCGTTGAGGGTTTCCTCGACCGTCCCGCCGTAGCCGCGCGTCACGGTGAGCGTGTCCCCGGCGACGCTGTTGACGAAGATCAGTTCGCCGCAGCCGTCGCCCTGGATCTGATCGCCCGCGCGGAAATAGCTTCCGTGCGCGACGTCGAAGGACATGGAGTATCCGCTCTGGTCGATGGTCGGATCGTCGATGGCGTCCTTGTTGGGCAGGAGGGTGTCCTCGAGCCATTCGTGATACGTGCTCCCGGCCGATCGGGGCGCGTCGCCGAGGTGATCCAGCAGCGGGGTTTCATACGGCGAGACGATGCTGACGATGTCCGCGACGTCTTCGGCGATTTCCGGAAGCGTCGCGCCGGCGGAGTAGGTGGCTTTTCCTGTGAAACTCATGGTCGGTTCCTTTCGTGTTTGGGTATTGGTAGTTGGTAGTCGGTAGTCCGTAATGGATTGTCGGGAATCAGAAGAACCATGAACTGGTTACCGGCTACTGACTACTGGCTACCGATAACGGTTTATTCCATGTTGGTTCGTCGCAGGCGGAGGTATTCGATCACGTCGCGGCGGTTTCCGGACGTAATCGCCCGCTGGGCGGCGTCGGCGATTCGGGCGGAGAGGTTCGGGGCGTCGCGGCCGGTGCGCGTCGCCGGCGGCATCGCCGGGGCGGCGGCGCGAAGAAAGGGTTTGTCCAGCAGCAGTTGCTCGACGGCCCGGGTGAGTTCGTTCGGCGTCGCTTCCCCGGCGAGATCGACGCGGCGGGACAGCAGCAGCATCGCGGCTTCGCCGTCGATCACGCCGGCCTGCTGAAAGGCGCGATCCACGACGGCGCGATTCTCCGTTTCCACCAGTCGGGTTTGGATTTCGTCGCGCTGCGCCTCGGCGGTCGCCAGTTCGTCCTCGCGCCGCTGAAGCGTCTCTTCCAGCTGCCGCACCTTCTGTTGCAATTCGTTCCGCGAATCCGAAGATTCGTTGGTCGCGTTTTGGGTTTGCGATGTTTCTTTGGAGTCCGACATAAATAGTCCTTGTTTCTATTTCTTTGCGTGGGTGCCGTGGTTCGCGGAGTCCCGAAGGGGCGGAGCAACCACGTCGAATGAGGAACGTGGTTGCTTCGCCCCCTCAGGGGCCACGGCACCCAATAGGAGTTATTTGTCTTTCTCGCCGTATCCGAGTTCGGCGAGGATTTGTTCTCTGGGCAACCCCAGGGATTGCTTGATCTGCGCGTTGCGGAGTTGTTCGGCTTCGTCGATGGGGATGGGGTCGGGCCAGCGGACTTCGACGCGGCGGTCGGCGGGGCGCGTCGCGTAGACGCCCGTGCGGTCCATCCAGTCGAGCGCCATTTCGGCGATCTGCGCCAAACCCGCGGCGAACGTCAGGCGTTTCCGCGCGGTCTTGGCGAGCAGGCCGCTCAGGACGACCTTCAACGCCGTCGCGCTGGTGAGATTCCCGATTTCGCCCCGCAGCAGCCCGGCGGCCAGCGGCGTCACGCCGGAAGTCTTGTCCAGCGCCTGGCGAATCTGCTCGATGTGCGCGTCCTCGCTGGGCGAACCGTCATCCGAACCGAATTCCTCGATGTTCGCGGCGAGATTCTGCGTGGACCACATCTGTCCCGGTCCGATGGGACGTTCGAGGAAATGATCGATCCCCTTGCCCAGGTACATCTTGAACGATTGATACGTCACGCGATGCGCCCGGTCGCTCAAGCGGGTGTTGAGCTCGTCCTGCAGGGGGATCAGCGGTTCGACGTCTCCCAAGCCGGCGTACGTACCGGGCGACGCGATATTCTGAATGTGCACCACGGGGATGCGTCCCAGCGCGTTGGGCCCTTCCGCGACCAGGCGGCGGTCTTCGTAGCGCTGCCACCAGCCGGGCGAGAGAATCTCCACCACCTCGACCGTCGAGGGGGTTCCATCCCCGCCCCCCAGGCGATACCACACGCGTCGCGGCGCGGAGAGCTTCGTCGGGCGCGTGAAGAATCGCTGCACCCAGTAGCGCGTCCGGTGGTAGTCGTCCTCGGCGGGGATGGGCAGAATCCGCGGAGCTTCGACGGTCTCCAGGCGAAGGGATCGGGCGAGAAGCGTCGCCCGTGCGAGTAGGCGATTAGACCGATCTCCGGGATTCCGCCCAGCCGAGGCCGATTCGTCCGACCCGGCGGGAGCGCCGGCGGACGAATCGGAAGAGAGGAGAGAGGAGGGAAGGAAAGGAGAAGCAACAGAAACGTGTCGGGGATCCGCCGCGGCGGGCCAATCGGCGGGGACGCGAAGGGCGACGTCGACAAACCCGTATACCGACGCGAACAGACTCATTTCCTGCAGGAAACTCACGCCGCCGCCGGCGTCGAGCAGAGCATGGAGGATCGTTTCGATCGCCGCGGCGGTGTTCGCGTCGGACGCCAGGCTGCGGAGCGTGGCGCCCCGGCCGAAGAGAAAATCGATCATGGTCTGGACGCGCCAGGCGATGTCGTTCTCGATGACGACTTCCTTGCGCCGCAGGTCCGTGAGGGATTCCGTCGTCGTTCCCGTACGGCGCACGCCCGTGATTCGCGTCGGCAGGCCGATCTCCTGCCCGAGCATGTACGGGCGGGAGTGTTCGTTCATCGCGCCGGCGACGACGGGCGAAACCGGCTGAAGGGGATTGCGATAGTACGTCCACAATCGCCGGTAGGTCGATTCATTCCGCGGCGCCTGCTGATCGATCAGAACCGTGAGATATTCGTTCTGGAAATTCGCGTCCTGGAAGTTTTGCAGGTCGAAGGCCATGGTTTTGTGCTCCTTACCCTTCCTGCCGCGCCGCGGAATTCCGCGCGCAAAACGGGTCGCATCGTTCCCCGCGATCGACTGGAACCCTTCGCCGGCACGGAAATAAAAAAAATTTTGGAAAAAAAGGAAGCGTCGCGTTTTGGCGATTCTCTTTGCGCGCGCAACGTGGACCCGGAACGAAAAAAAACTCGTGAGAATCGGCTTTTTTCGTTCCATTGAGCCATTCGTATGGTTGACACTCCCCCCGCGGGGGAATATCATTCGCGGGTCGGGATATCCGTTCCGGGAAACGATACACGAACATTCATGCCGCGCCGCCGAGGTGTTCCGCGTGGAGTCGGTGCGCATGTCGCCGTTCCCCAGGCCTGGATACCGCGAGAAAGGAAACAACCCGTGAGAACCAATCCCCGAATTGTTTTTCTCTTGCTGTTGGGGAGTATTTTTTGGGTGGGTTGCGACAGGGAAAAACCCGCCGCGGAACAAAAGGCCCCCGAAACGCTTCGCGTCAGCACGCACGGGGGGGCGTACCGGGCGTCGCAGGAAAAGGCGTTCTTCGAACCGTACCGGAAAATCACCGGCGTGAAGGTGATCGTCGACACGCAGGAAGCGGACCTGTACGAGAAACTCAAAACCACCGTGTCCTCGGGAGATTTGAAATGGGACGTGGTCGTCACCGAGGGCGCGGTGATCTATCGGGCGATTCGCGACGGCCTGCTGGAACCCATCGACTACCGCGTGGTGGACAAAGAGGATCTGATTCCCTGGGCGGCGAATCCCTACGGGGTGGCGAATATCGTATATTCCGAGGTGCTGTCCTACTCGACAAACCATTTTCCCGATCCGAAAGCCGCCCCGACGTGCTGGCGGGATTTCTTCGACGTGAAACGTTTCCCCGGGCCTCGCTGTCTGCGGATGGGGCCCGTGGGCAACCTGGAGGTCGCCCTGCTCGCGGACGGTGTGGAACCGAAGAAACTGTATCCCCTGGACGTGGATCGGGCGTTTCGGAAACTGGATGAAATCAAACCCCACGTGAAGGTTTGGTGGGATCGCGGCTCGGACCCCCCCAAAAAACTCGCGCAGGGGGACGTGGTGATGGCCTGCGCCTATAACGGGCGCATCTGGGCGGCGCGAAAGGAAGGCCAACCCCTGGCGATGACCTGGAACCAGGGAATGATGGACAGCGGCTGGTGGGTCGTTCCCAAGGGTCTGCCGGAAGAGCGAAAAAAACGGGCGATGGATTTCATCGCCTTCGCGACCCGCGCCGAACCCCAGGCGAACCAGGCCAGGATCATCCCCTACGGTCCGACCAATATCTACGCCATGCGAAAAGTGCCCGAAGAAATGCAAAATGATCTGCCCAACGAAGATAAAAACCTCGTGAAGCAGTTTCGGATCAACAACCGCTGGTGGGCGCAAAACGAAGCCGACATCGAAAAACGATGGAACGAGTGGATGAAGAAATAGAACCCGGAATCCTTCGTTTCATCCCGTCCCCCGGGGGGATCGAATTCGGCTGGGCGGACGCCCTTTGTATTTTTTGAACAGGCGGGAGAAGTACAGGGGATCGTCATACCCCAGCCGACGGGCGACTTCCTGAACCGGGACGGACGGCTGTTCCGCCAGCCATTGTTCCGCCTGGTCCAGTTTCATTTCGATTTGCAGTTGCTTGAAGCTCTTGCCCAATAGTTTCGCGCATCGATGGGATACTGTCGTCGGGCTGCGATGGATGTATCGGGCGGCTTCGGAGAGGGGGACGTTTCGATACAGATTTCGCCGCAGGTGCTCCAATACCGCTTGTAGGTCAACCGGCTGACGAAGCTGCACGAATCGCCGTTTCGAGACATACTCCACCAGGAGGGAGAAAAAACGCAGAATCTTTTTCATCCTTCCCGCGTCGATTCGCGGCTGCCGTCGAAACGCGGCTAATAACCTGCCGTGCATTCGTTTGGATCTGGCTCGACGCGTCCAGGCGGACGGTGGGGAATCGGTCGTGCGGATTTGCCCGATCATGACGTATCCGGCCAGGATGCTGCCGATGGGAACGGGAATTATCGCCTCGGTCATTCCCCCGTGACAGCGGTAGGCCGTCATCCGTCCCGTCTGACGCGCCCGCGTTCGTCCTCGCGCGTCGCAGTCGCGGCAGGCGGATTCCGCGCCGAAGTGTTTTCGCAACAATCGGCAGTACGCGCAGCCCGGCCGATTCCGTCCCGAGAACAATTCCTCGCCCGTCGCGGAAAAGAACGCGATGCGGATATCGAACAGTTCGCGGAAGTCGTCCAGGATCCGTCGAAATTCCGGCTGAATCACCAGGTCGAGGGAATTTTCCATACATGGATTATTATAGTAGGATTGACACATTTGTCCATGCTTTTGACGGCTTTGTGTATTGGATATTTTCCCGGAGTCGTTACGATGCGGATCGTGGAATCCATCCATCCCATCCAAGGAGAATCATGACCCGACGCGAAGTGATCCGAACCGTCCTGGAAGGCGGGACGCCGCCGTACGTTCCCTGGCACTTCAGTTTCACGAAGGAAGCGAAAGAGAAACTCGACGCCCACGGAACAAGGAGCCTGGAGGATATCCTTCGCGGACACCTGCTGTGGTTAAGCAGCCGCGTGAATGTTCATACCGACATCGGCAACGATAAGGTGCGGGACGGCTTCGGTGTGGTATGGGATCAAAGCCGGGATAAGGATATCGGTACGGTTCATGGTTGTGTCTTGCCCGAGCCGACGCTGAAGGGTTATTCGTTTCCCGAAATCTCACCGAAATTCTTTGAGCACATTCCGGGCGAAATCGAACAACAGCCGGATATGTTTCGACAATTTTCGATCGGTTTTTCACTCTATGAACGAGCCTGGACGCTGCGCGGTATGGAAAATCTGATGATGGACTTTCTGGACCATCCCGATTTCGTGCATGAACTGTTGTCCGCCATCGCCGATCATAACATCGCCCAGTTGCGCGAGGCGCTGAAGTTTGACATTGATGCCGTGTATTTCGGCGACGACTGGGGTCAGCAGCACGGCCTGCAGATGGGGCCAAAGCTGTGGAAGGAATTCATTTACCCGCAACTGAAACGAATGTACGCCGCGGTTCGTGACGCGGGGAAATTTATCATGATTCATTCCTGCGGCGACGTGGACGAACTGTTCGACGACCTGATCGAGATCGGCTTGAATTGCTTCAATCCGTTTCAGCCGGAGGTGATGGACGTCGAGGCGTTGTTGAAACAGTATCGCGGCAGGTTGTCGTTCTTTGGTGGATTGTCCACGCAGAAGACGCTGCCCTACGGCACGGAAGAGGACGTTCGGGCCGAGTCGCGCCGCCTTCTTGCACTCGGCCGGGCGGGAAGTTACATCTTCGCCCCCGCCCATGCCGTCGAAGGCGACGTACCGCTGGAAAATCTGCTGGCCTTCATCGAAACCGTCGCGGAACAAACCGGCCTGTAGCCGAATCGTTGTTTCGTCGTTTGCTTTTCCTGACTCAACGTTGACATGCTTCCCCGGGAAACTTACGATCATCCTGACACCTTCAAGAAGGAAATGCCCATGCCTCACAAACAACCCATGGAAGCGAAGAAGCACGTCAAGAGCTGGCACGGCCGTTTGAGCGCCGAGGCGGATTCCGCGACGGCGGCCTTGCTGGCGAGCCTGGACGTGGACGTCGCGTTGTGGAAATACGACATCGCCGGTTCCCTCGCCCACGCGCAGATGCTGCGCGAGCAGGCACTCCTGACGGCAGCCGACCTGGCGAAAATCAAGAAAGGCCTCCACGCCGTCGAGAAGGATATCGCCGCCGGGCGCATCCACATGCCCATCGAGCTGGAAGATATCCACATGGTCATCGAAGCGGACCTGGTGCGACGGATCGGCGACGCCGGCAGAAAGCTCCACACCGCGCGAAGCCGAAACGACCAGATCGCCCTGGACCTGCGCCTCTGGGCGCGGGACGCCGCGGACGACCTGTCCGCGGGAATCGTCAAACTGCAGAAAGCCTTCCTGTCCCTCGTTCAAGCGAAGGGCGCCGCGGTATTCCCTTCGTACACGCACCTGCAGCGCGCCCAGCCGATCGTCCTGGGACACGCGCTGCTCGCCCACGTGGAAATGCTCCAACGCGACGTGGAGCGCCTCGCCGACGCGCGCAAGCGGATCAATGTCTGCCCGCTGGGTTCGGGCGCGGTCGCGGGAACCAGCCTGCCCATCGACCGCGCGCGGACGGCGGAACTGCTGGGCTTCGGGCAGTTTTCGCGCAACAGCATCGACGCGACCTCCGACCGCGACTTCCTCGCGGAACTGTGCTTCGCCTGTTCGATGCTCGCGGTGCACCTGAGCCGCTGGGCGGAGGATTGGATCCTCTACAGTTCCAACGAGTTCGGCCTGCTCGAACTGCACGACGCGTTCTGCACCTCCAGCAGCATGATGCCGCAGAAGAAGAACGCCGACACGCTCGAGCTGATTCGCGGCAAGAGCGCCGGGTGCCTCGCGCAACTCGTGGGGATGCTCACGTTATTAAAAGGCCTGCCGCTGGCGTACAATCGCGACCTGCAGGACGACAAGCGTTTCGCGTTTGAGACGGTCGGCATGATGAAGCAGGTTCTCGCGGTCGCGCCGGGGATCGTCGAAACCGTCACCGTCAAACAGCCCGACCTGGCGGGGGGTTTTCTGGACGCCACGAGCCTGGCCGAATATCTCGTCGAGAAGAACGTTCCGTTCCGGACCGCCCACGGGATCGTCGGGAAGATCGTCGCCCAGGCGGAGCGACAAAATCTCACGCTGGCGGAACTGCCCCTGGATGCCCTGCAAAAGCACAGCCGTAAAATCCAGTCCGACGTGTATCGTCATCTCGGCGCGGAAAACGTCGTGAAGCGTTACGCCCCCGACGGCGCCGGCGGGGCGAAACAACTCGCCGCGCAACTGCGCCACTGGAAGCGACTTCTTGGATAAATTCATTTTCCTTGCATAATGCAATGGACAAGACACTTGGGTGTATTTATAATAACATTAATGTCATTATAAAGGCAAAACTATGAAATCCATCGATTTATCCCGGGAAGCGTTTAATACAAAGCAGGTCTGCGAGATATTGGACGAGACGGCACGAAAGGTGCGATATTGGGATCTGCAAGGATTGGTAAAACCTTCCGTTCGACCCGCCAGTGGACGTGGTTCACAGCGTCTGTATTCCTACGTTGATTTGTTATCGTTAAAAACCATTAAGGCATTTCGCGATCATAAAGTGAGTTTGCAGAAAATACGCCGTTGCATCGCTTATTTACGAAAACACCTCCCGGATATCAGTCAACCGCTGCATTTCTGCACACTCCTGACGGACGGAGAGAGTATCTACCTCCTTCTGGACGAAAAAACGTTACTGGATACGGTAAAACTCCAGGGTCAACGAGTTTTCCTTCAAGTGAATATTGCCGCTCAGGATCAGGAGCTACGTAAAAAAGTTTTCCAAATGACGGCAAAGAGAATTCAAAGCCTGGTTGTTGGAGAATACGAATATCAGGTGGAGATTGAACCTGACATGGAAGACGGAGGTTTTGTCGCCGAGGTAGCCGGCTTGCCTGGTTGTATTACCCAGGGCGAAACACTCGAAGATACTCTGGAAATGGCCCGGGACGCCATCGCCACATATCTTCAAGCCGTCGGGGATTTACAAACCAGGGGTATCTCTCTACCGATAAAGCGTAAAGTCAAGCTCAAAAGGCGCAAGGCATAGGGGGAGTAGTCTTGGGTAAGATAACAAATCTACCGACACAACGTGTTCTTCGCGCATTGCGTCGTGCCGGGTGGGAAATTGATGGTGGGGGAAAACATTATAAACTCATCCATCCCACAAAACCGGGCGCCATGGCCGTTCCAAGAGGAACTCCCTTGAAGAAAGGGACAATTCGAGCGATCATTCGTCAGTCTGGTTTGTCCTTGGATGAGTTCTGGAAACTCTATAAATAATCCATGCGTGAAAACGATTTTCTATCCTGGATCGCCTCGCGGAGCGATTTCGATCCCGCGAAGGTGCCCGTCGGCCCGGGCGACGATATGGCTGTCGTCGCGTTCGACAAGGATTGGCTTTTAACGGCGGTCGATCAGGTGCTCGACGGTGTGCATTTCGACCTCGCCAAAGACGGCCCGCGGGCGGCGGGACGCAAGGCGATGGCGCGGAACCTTTCGGACGTGGCTGCCATGGCGGCGCTGCCGGTCGGCGCGGTCGCGTCGGTCGCGCTGCCGAAGGGAATGAAGGAATCCGACGCGCGGGAGATTTACTTCGGCCTGCGGGAACTGGGCGACGAGTTCGCCTGCCCCCTCGTCGGGGGGGACGTGAGCATTTGGCCCGGCCGACTGGCGATCAGCGTCACGATTTTCGCCAAACCCGCGGGGGTCACCGGTGGGATCGCGCCGGTGCTGCGCTCGGGGGCGAGGCCTGGGAATGCGATTTTCGTTACGGGTGCGCTGGGCGGCGCGTGGCGGACGGATCGACACCTGACGTTCACCCCCCGCGTGCGGGAGGCGATCGTCCTGTCCCTGCGGTATCGGCTTCGCGCGATGATCGACATTTCGGACGGCCTGGCGATGGACCTGCATCGAATGTGCCGCGCTTCGGGCGTGGGGGCGGACATTCACGCGGCGGCGATCCCCGTCCACCCGGACGCCGCCGCGGGGCGGAAGATCGAACCTCTCGAGGCGGCCTTGTTCGACGGCGAGGATTATGAACTGCTGTTTACCATTCCGTCGGGCAGGGCGAAGCAACTGGAATCCGACGACAAGATTCCCCTACCCGTGACGCGCATCGGAACGATCACCAAGGGATCGGACGTTGTACTCATCCGACTCGATGGAACCCGCGAACCATTACCCCAAAAAGGATGGGAGCACCAAGGATAAGAATTGCGAATTGTGGATTGCGAATTGTGGATTGCGGATTGTGGATTTACGATATGACGCGAAAGATAAGAATATCTTTGGAAATTTCGTGAAGAATGCGTGTTTTGGGAACAGCGCCGAGCGGCAAGCCGACGCGAGAATCGGCTTGCCGCTCGGCGCTGTTGGACAATCAGAATTTCACCCCTCCGGGGATCGTACGCATGGAACAAATTTTTGAAACACAAAGTCCGGAAGAAACCCACGCCCTGGGTAGGCGGATCGCTAAAATATTGCACCGGGGCGATTGTCTGGCGCTGGTGGGCGACCTGGGCGCGGGCAAGACCGCGTTCGTGCGAGGCCTGGCGGAGGGACTGGGTTGCGATCCGCACCTGGTCTCAAGTCCGACGTACGTTCTCGTGCAGGAATATCCGAATCCGGAGGGTCCGTCACTGTTTCACATCGACCTGTACCGTCTGAGCGAACCGGAGGCGGAACTGGCGGACCTGGGGTTGGAGGAAATGCTCGAAACCGGCGTGGTCGTGATCGAATGGGCCGACCGCGTGGAACGAACCTTACCGAAATCCTATAAGCGCCTGGAGATACAGATCGACGGCGAATCCTCACGGCGGTTCATCCTCACGGACAATTCGGGATAACTTGACCACAGAGGCACAGAGAACTCAGAGACAAGAATGAAGATAGTAGCTAGGATTTAGTAGTTGAATATCGGATGCATAGCTACTTGCTTCTTCCTCTGTGCTCTCTGTGCCTCTGGGTCATAAGAGTATCTTTCCCATATTTTTACCGAATATGGGATTGACAGAATTCGATGAAAATACTACAGTACTCAATTCGCCCCTCGACGGAGAATGCTTCGGGGAGCGCGAAACGATATTGAATTCTCGACGCATGCAGGAGTTTTTTCATGGCACATAAAAAAGGACAAGGTTCGACGCGCAACGGCCGGGACAGCAATCCCCAGCATCGCGGTGTGAAACGATACGGCGGGGAGGCGGTTTCCGCGGGTACGATTCTCGTGCGGCAGGTCGGCACGCCCTTCAAAGCCGGAAAGAACGTCGGACGGGGAAAGGACGACACCCTGTTCGCGCTGGCCGACGGAAACGTCAGCTTTCGGGGGCGTTTCGTCGACGTCGTCTAGACCGCCGCGAAAACAACACGATATCCTGGGATGGCTCCTTCACGGCGTCATCCTTTTTTTTGGGAATGTGAATCAGCAATATGTTAGGGTGCCGTGGTTCGCGGAGCGAAGCGAAGCAACCACGATATTCGAGGAACGTGGTTGCTTCGCTTCGCGAACCACGGCACCCTAACGAGAATTCATTTTAAACTCCATCAACGACAACCATGTCCAAAGAAACGATAGTCAGCCGTTCGTTGTTCGTCGATGAGATGACCATCACCGCCAAGGCCGGCGACGGCGGCAACGGGTGTATGTCGTTTCGGCGGGAGAAGTTCATTCCCAAGGGCGGGCCCGACGGCGGGGACGGTGGAAACGGAGGCAGCGTGTTTCTGCAAGCCGACGAATCCCTCAACACGCTGCATCACCTGGCCGGGCGACATCATTACAAAGCCAAGCGAGGCGGGCACGGCAGGGGAAAGCAGTGTCACGGGAAAAACGGCGAGGACTGCATCGTTCCGGTTCCCCCGGGCACGCTGATCTACGACGCGGAGCATAACCTGCTGCTGCGGGACCTGACCGAACCGGGGCAATCCGTGTGCGTCGCCGAGGGCGGAAAAGGCGGAAAGGGCAACACCCGTTTCAAGAGCGCCACGAACCAGGCGCCGCGCGAATGGGAACCCGGCGAACCGGGGCAATCGCGCATGCTGCGCCTCGAGCTGAAGCTGATGGCCGACGTCGGCCTGGTCGGAAAACCCAACGCCGGAAAGAGCACGCTGCTGTCGCGCCTGTCGGCGGCCCGGCCCAAAATCGCCGCGTATCCCTTCACCACGCTGACGCCTTCGCTGGGCATCGTGGAATTAAGCGGATTCCGGCGGTTCGTGATGGCCGACATTCCGGGACTGATCGAAGGCGCGCACGAAGGCGCGGGGCTGGGCGACGAATTCCTCCGCCACATCGAGCGAACGAGCATCCTGGTGCACATGCTGGACATCTGCCCGATCGACGGCCACGACCCCGCGGAGGACTATCGCGCCATCCGCGCCGAACTGGAACAATACTCCCCGGCCCTGGCGGAAAAACGCGAGATCATCGTCGCCAACAAGATGGACCTCTCCGAGAGTCGGCTTCACCTGGAAACACTGCGCGAGGCGCTGGGCAAAGACGTGTCGGCGATCTCGGCCGCCACGGGCGACGGAATGAATTCTCTGACCGAAACGATTTGGCAGGTATTACAAAAGGTAAACGAATGACCCAGGAAAATGAAACCATCCCCGCGGTGCTGGCGTGCGACTGCGGTAATACGTGCATCTCGTTCGCTTCCGCGCAGGGCGAGACCCTCTCCGGCGTCCGAAGGCTGCGCGTCGGCGAGCTTCCGTCCCTGGGCGACGCGCTGGCGGAACTGTGGGTTTCGATGCCCGAACCGAAAAAAATCGTCGTCGCCAGCGTGAACGCCGTCGCCCTAAAGGCCCTGGAAGCCGCCGTCGCCGAATCGCTGCACGAGGAGGTGCTCCTGATCGGACGCGACCTGCCCCTGCCCATCGAAACCCGACTGGACAATCCCCAATCCGTCGGCGTGGATCGCCTGTGCGGCGCGGTAGCCGCCTTCGACCGCCTGGGCGTCGCGTGCGTGGTAGCCGACTTCGGAACCGCGATCACCATCGACGGCGTCGACGACGAGGGCGTGTTCCTCGGCGGGGCGATTCTTCCCGGCCTGCGGGCGCAGGCAGCCGCGCTGCATTCCGCGACCGATCAACTGCCCGAAGTGGACATCTCCGACCCGACGTGGGTGTTCGGCCGCGACACGCGCGAAGCGATTGTCGGTGGAATCGTCTACGGCGCGCGCGGGGCGCTGCGGGAGCGCGTCGAAGCCTACGCGACGGAACTGGGCGCCTGGCCGGTCGTGGTATTGACCGGCGGCGACGCGAACCTGATCTGCCCCCACCCCGGCGAGGAAGGACTCGTCCAAGCCATCGTGAAAGACCTCACCCTCCGAGGCGTGGCGATCGCATACTACAAATCGTTATTAAGCGCCAAATAATCAATAAACGCGAGAACCTGCCGCTTCAACGGCAGGTTTCTGTTATTTGAGTTTTTCACCCCAGCCATCGCAGCAGCAGGAAATATCCCGCGTTCAGGCTCGCCGTCAGGATCGCCGAGGGTAACAGGTATCGATAGACGGGCCCGTAGGTCGTGCCGAAGAATTTGTTGCTCAGGATCTGGCAGACGTGGATGGGGCTGAGCATCTGGCCCATATGGCCGAAGCCGTAGGCCAGCGGAATGTAAATCCATACCCGCTCCAGGCCGCAGGTCACCCCGACGATGCTCAGCACGATCGGGAACGCCGTACCGACGAACCCGACCGCCACTCCCGTGACGAACCCCGCGATAAACGGCAGGATCATCACCACCAGGACCATCGGCACGTGCAGACTTTTGAGTTCCTCGGCGATGCGATACGGTGCGCGGATGTCTTCCAGCGTATGCTGAAAGATCATGATCGCCAGGATCAGCAGCGCCAGGGAATACGCGCCCGGCTTGGCGAAGGCTTTGCGAAATCCCGCGATCCCAAGTTTCCCGTTGTGAATCGTCCAGAGGATGCTGACCAGCAACCCGAGCGTCAGCGGGCCGTAGCGCACAATCGCGCCGCGAAGGAACAACGGCAGGTGCGGGCCCAGGAAGAGTTTCGCGAGGCAGTACAGCGGCGCCCAGACCAGCAGGATGATCCAGATCGATGCCGTCGCGCGGAGGAGTTTTCGCTTCGCGCCCTTCGGGGGAGGCTCGCTCTTGGCGTGCAGGTCGGGGTGCGTTCCGCGCAGCATGATCAGGCCGCCGAGGATCATCGCGCCGCTGGCGGGGAGCATCAGCCGCGACCAGTACGGAATGCTCAGGCCCGTTAATTCCATCGCGAGAATCACCCCGGGATACAAAGGCCAAAAGTATTCCCAGACGTGGCGGAACCAGTAGTTGATCGCCGAGAGCAGCCCGCGCGGCACGTCGGCTTTCCCGCTGGCGGTTTCGACCATCGGCGCGGAGAAAATCGCGCCTCCGGGCATGGGCAACAAACCCACCAGCGCGGGCATGGCCATCATCGTCACGGCCGGACGCCGCAGCACCGAGTGGGCGAGTTCCACGATCCGCTCGAGCTGCCCGCTTTCGCGCATCAACACCGACAATCCCAGCAGCAGGATGGTCAGGAGAATCAATCCGATGGACTGCGGCGCCGTCGCGCCCGCGAGCGCCGATTGTCCCAGTTGCATAAACTTTCGACCTTCCGGGCCCAACAATAGACAAACGGCGATACTTCCGGCGAGAATCGCCACCCATAGCGGCACGCGAAATCGCGCCAGAACCAGGATCAACCCGAACGCGCCCAAAGTAACCAGTAAAGCGAACATGGCCGCGTATCATCCCAAGCTCATCGCGAAATGTCCAATCCATTTATTCAATAGGGTTTTTGTGTCATGGACCGAAGATGCTCAACCAGAAAATGAACGTGGGTGGACGGATTGCATTCGCGTAAATCATCTCCCCAATGCTTCTCACGAATCACAGTCTTGGCGTTTTGAATCGCAATATCTGTTTTCTCATATATGGTTTCAAAGAACCTTCCATGAATTTCGTTTTTCTTGTATTGCGGGAAATGCCTTTTTATAGCGGCAGCAACCTCCCGATGATGCTGAAAAAGGCCGGCGTGTTTTTTGAAATGAAGGAGGAACCAATATTCGAAACAGGGATTCGATAGTATCAGCGAAATATCGTTATCTTTTGCTTTCTGAATCGCGCTGTCGAGTGTTTCGTGCCGGTCCTTGTCAATCACACAATAAATTCGACACTGTAGCAACGATACATGGAATTTCTAATGATATTTGATGCTTCAAGCCGATACGAATCCTGGAAGAACGGAATTCT
>JAFGJE010000084.1 GCA_016929245.1 Phycisphaerae bacterium | reverse complement strand
GCATGTTGCAAGGATGTCCTGTCGGCTACTGCCATCGTCGTTGTCAAAGGTGACGCCGACGACGCTCGTGAAGAAGTGGCGGACAGGGGGTAAATGCTCTGATCGTTGCTCAATTCTCTCATTGACGTGCCGCTCGTGCTCCGCCGTCAAGGCAGGGCGCGGCTGAATCGTTGTTCTTGGCATCGGAACTCGGTTCGGCGATCCGCAGTTCGGGCATTTCTCCGGCTGGCCCGCCTGACTGTCCGGTGATTCCATTACCGTCCCGCACTGTTTACACTTGAACTCGATCACGACCCACCCGCCTTTCGTTTGGTGCATTGAAATGCACCAATCATTTTACTGCGGAGCAGCCCGCTGCACAACCGGCGGATTCTTCAAGAGCGAAAGAGAAAACCGAAATTTCTAGGGGCGGCCCATACAGTCACAGGGGGCGAGTCGCCAGAAAGGACCCCACAGCCCGCCATTAACGACGGTCGATCCGATTAAGGCGGGGGGAGATTGATACGGCGGGGCGCTTACAGGAACAGTCCCGGTTCGACTTTGAAGTGTTCGGCCAGCTTTTTGATATTCGCCTTGCTTAGTGAACGTTGCCCGGACAAGATCGCCGCCCCCAGCGTTCGATTGCCCAACAGCCGTCCCAGGTCCGAAGCATTCATGTCGTGCTCGGTCAGCAGACCGGCTAGGGCTTCGGCGGGGGTAATCTGCGAATCGTCGATGGGGAAGCGCTCGGATTCGTAGGCTTCCACAAACGTCGAAAGGGCGTCCAGGTAATCTTCCTGGTCGGCGTTCAGGTCGAATCCGGCCAGCCGGTCGATCATCTCCGTAGCGTTGGCGAGGTCCACGTCATCGTGAATCGGGCGCGGGGGCAGCATCGCCACCAAGCCATCGTAGGTCTTGGGCAGCCGTCGAAAACGATTTGAGGTTGCCGTTTTCATAATACTTCTTTCCACTTTTCTTTGTCGTATTCCGCGTGCGTCAGAATCATCATCGTAAAAACCAGTTGCCGGTTATAATGAATCGCCGTTATCAGGCGGTACTTGTTCCCGGCGATATTGAACACGACCACGTTTCGCCCACTGGCAATCGTTACGGCGTCGGCGTGCGGAAACGTCGCCCGCACGTCTGCAAGACAGGTCCAACGGGCTTTCTTCGTCAGGGCGTGCCAAAATACAAGCCCCGGTTCGGCTTGCCGATTCCGTTGCCAGTACGCCGCCAGGGTTGCCCGTTTGATAATTCGCATTCCATTGCCTGTCTACATTATGTATACAATCTATATCGGTATTTTGCAAGAGAGATTTTTATAAAAATTTCAGGAATTCCCCGCCGTCTTGACTATCGCCAGAATCCCGGCCTTGACGGATTCCCCGATGGATTACAGGGACCGGTAAATGTCTTTCCGGTGGGCGACGCGGATAATGTAGACCATCAAAACCTTATCCATGATTTCATACACGATACGATAATCCCCAACGCGGATTCGGTAGGCGTCGTCGGCCCCGGTGAGTTTTTTGCAGCCGTCCGGGCGCGGGGTCCGGGCCAGGGCGTCAATGGCTTGGGCGATTCGCCGCCGGTGGGGATTGGGTATCTTGGCGAGTGCCTTTTCGGCCTGGGATTTGATCCTGATTTGGTAGGCCATGGGCTATAACCCCAGAGCTTTTTTGACTTCCGACCAGGGCTTGGAAGATTCCTTCTTGGCGGCGCGGATCGCGTCCAGGTCCAGCTTGTCTTCCAGCCGTTCCAACAGTTCCAGGTCTTCCACGGATACAAGGGCGAAAAGGTTTTTCCCCCGCCGTTCCACAACAACGCGCTCCCCCAGAAGGGCAACGCGGTTTCCCAGGTCGGCCAGTCGTTCGCGGGCTTCGGATATCGGTAGCGTGGTCATAGGGAAAACTCCAATCTATCAATCTGTACTAATTGTACAATTCGTACAGTTAAAAATCAAGTTTTCTTGCGGGATTTTTTCGGCGTGGGCGACTTGGCTTTGCTCTTTTTGGGAGATTCGCCGGGTTTCGCCGGGGCGGGTAGTGTTTTCATGCCGTTGGCGGCGGCCAAGATCGCGTCGGCGGCGGTGTTCACGCTTGCCCGCACGGGGTCCAGGTCCAGCCGGGCGTACACGGCGGTCGTGGCGACATTCTTGTGACCCAGGCTTCGACCGATGATCGAAAGCGAAGCGCCCGTAGCGGCCTGCCAGCTTCCCAGGGTACGGCGAAGGTCATGTATGCGAAGGTCTTTGATTTTCGCCCGGTGTAGTATCTGTTTCCACGCCTTCTTGGGTTCGGTGACATGGCCGCTCTCGCCCCAGGACGGAAATACGTATTCACCCGGTTCGGTCTGGTCGGCGTGTCGGCGCTGAAGGATTTCCACGGCTTGCGGCGGGAGTATACACAACAGCGGTTCTTTGTTCTTGGATTCGCTTTCGGGAATTTTCCACAGGCCGCGTTTTAGTTCCAGGTCTGCCCATTTCATCGCCAGTACGTTTGACCGTCTCGCCCCGGTAAGAAGGGACAGGGCGAAGAAGTCCTGCCAGATTTGCGGTGTTTCCTCATGCCCCAGGGCGGCGAAGAAGGATTGGATTTCGTCGGCCCGTAAGAAGCGGTCGCGTGACTGTTCTTTGAATTTCTTGACGCCTTTTGCGGGATTCGGACTTTCGTATCCCAGGCCGGAAGCGTAGTTGAACATGGCCGACAGCATCGCCAAGAGGCGATTGGCGGCGTAAGGGCCATTGTCCTTGCCGACTTTGGCGTGAAGTGCGGCAACGTCGGCTTTGCGTATCTGTGACAGCTTGCGGGCGGTCCAGGGGACAAGGTAGCGGTCGAATTGGTCTTGGTCGCCCTGCCAGGTTCGCTTATGGGGTTTGGCGTGGCCGTTCAGGTACAAGGCGAACAACTCGCCGACGGTGGTTTCCGCGCGGGCCTTTCGGCGGGATTCGGCGGGATTCTTGCCCTGGGCAATCTGCCCGGACAGCCGGGCGATTTCCTTCCGGGCCTGTTCCACGGTGACTTGGGGGTAGCGTCCGATCTTCAACCGCGTAGGCCGACCGGCAATTCGCTTGTAGAGTTCAAACGCCTTGACGCCTGAATCCCAGACGGCCAGGACAAGCCCCGGCGTCTTGGCGTCGGCGTAGTAGGTTCGCCCGGTTTTGGGCAGGGGTAATTTCTCGATTGCGTTTTGGGTGAAATTGATCTTCTCGGCCATGTTTTTTACTCCCTTTGGCGTAGCGCATACGGTTCTGCGCTACACCTGCGCTACGCTCGCGGTCAAAAACCGTCCATTTCGGTGTAGCGCAGGATATCAAAAACAGCCGTAAATACAATAGAAAATCAAATTTTATCTATCGTCATATATCAGTGGGTATTACCGGACCCTAAGACTCTTAATCAGCGGGTCGGAGGTTCGAGTCCTCCACGGTGTAGTGACTCGCGACGATCAGCAGGTCCGCTTGTCATCGCAGGGGGAATATTCCACGGGAACGGACGCCGGATCCCGGATGCCCGTTGCTTTTTGCCTCCGCCGATGATCCCGCCCTGATACCTCCTTCCATACCTTTGCTCAATCCTGTTTTCCACCCGTTGTATCCGCCTTAAGGAATTAAGCCCCGCGGTCTCGTACACCCGTACAAACAATGCCTTGTACGCTTGTACGAAACAGGATTTGTAACTCAAAAAATATAAATTTGTTACGTTCCGCGGAAGTTCCCCTTGTTCGTTTCGTTTCGCGTCCCGGGGAAGTTTTTTTCACTCGGGAACGAATTCGACGGATGAACATGATGAAAAAAGGAATAAATCGCCGATACATTCTGTATTCCAAAGAGTTAAGAAAAAGGAACCTATTGATTCGACCTGTCACCGTTGTGCGGGGATCACCGCATAGCGGGTAATGAAAAAAGGGTGTCACAAAACTCGCTGCAAATTCGTCCTGAACATAACGACAGTGAGTGACGCGTGTATCCCAGCCGTGGAAAAAAAACTAAACCTAAAGACCGACTCACGAGTCTATTGAGATAAACGTCTTGCACTCGATGGATCGGATGTGTGCGGATGACAGAGACAAATGAACATTCCGTTTCCCCGGACGAAACGCGGCGGGGAGTGGAGTTGTTGGGGCAGATGCTCCTGAAGCTGGGATATCTCAGCGACGAGCAGCTTTCCGAAGGTTTGGCGTTGCAACGGCAGCAGTCCAGGCGCCTGGGCGAGCTTCTCTGCCAACTCGGACACGTGGACGAACAGATGGTCCGCGAGGCGATGGTCAAACAGGTGAAACTCCCGGAGGTGGACCTGGAAACCTTCCAGATCGATCCGCAGGCCGTCGCCTGCCTACCGGCGGAGGTGGCGTTTCGACACAAGGTGCTTCCCCTGGCGGTTCACGAGCGCACGCTTGATCTGGCGATGGCCGACCCGTTCGACCGCGGGGTCGTCGAATCCCTGCGCGTGCTGACGGGGATGCGCATCGAGCGGTTTTACTCTCCCGAAGCGATCCTCCTGGACGCCGCCCGAAAGGCCTACGGCTCGAACGTCGCGCGGATGATCGCCGACCTGGACGGACCGTCCGTCACCGCCGGGGAAACCAATCCCGAAGAACTCAGCCTGCAACTCCAGGAACTCGCGCGCGAACCGTCGGTCGTGAACCTGGTCAATCTGATCCTGGTCGAGGCGATTGAAGCCCGCGCCAGCGACGTGCACGTCGAACCGTTCGAGAAGGACCTGAAGATCAAGTATCGCATCGACGGCGTGCTGCACGAGATGTCGCCCCCGCCGAAGCGCCTTCAACCGGCGATCATTTCTCGCGTCAAGGTGATGGCCGGGATGAACATCGCCGAGCGATTCGTGCCGCAGGACGGGCACATCGCCTTTTCGTCCCCGCACGGAAAGATCGACCTGCGCGTCGCGACCGTCCCGACGCTCTTCGGCGAATGCGTGGTGATGCGCATCCTGGACCGCTCGGCGGCGCTGATCGACCTGGAGCATCTCGGCATGGACGCCGCCTGCCGGAAGCAGTTTTCGTATCTCCTGCAGCGGCCTCACGGAATCCTGCTCGTGACCGGTCCGACCGGTTCCGGAAAGACCACCACGCTGTACGCCGCGCTGAACCGCATCTTCACGCCCGAAAAGAAGATCATCACCATCGAGGATCCCGTGGAATATCAACTCGACGGGGTGAACCAGATTCCCGTCAATCGCAAGCGCGGGTTGACGTTCGCCAACGGCCTGCGGGCGATCGTGCGGCAGGATCCGGACATCATCATGATCGGTGAAATCCGCGACCGCGAGACGGCTGACATCGCCATCCGCAGCGCGATGACGGGACACCTGGTGTTCTCCACGCTGCACACGAACGACGCTGCCGGCGCGGTGACGCGACTGCTGGACATGGGCGTCGAACCGTTCCTGCTGGCGTCGTCGCTGGAAGGCGTGCTCGCGCAGCGGCTGGTGCGAACGATCTGCCCCGAATGCAAAGCGCCCTGTCAGACGGACGAAGTGGCGCTGCAACGCATGGGATCGTGCGCCGCGAATGGAAAGGACGTGCCGTTTTATCACGGCGAAGGGTGTCGGTCCTGTCGGCAGACGGGCTATACCGGGCGAAGCGGAATTTTCGAGCTCTTGCGCGTCACCGCGGAGGTGCGCAACGCGATTACCCAGCGGGCGTCAGCCGACCAGATCGCCGCGGTCGCGCCGCCGGACCATCAGCCCATGCGGCAGGACGGATACCGCAAGGCCGTCGAAGGAATCACGACGCTGGAAGAAGTCCTCCGCGTGACACAGGACACGCAGGTGGACGAGGCGATTATGTAATCGTCCCAATGCGCGGCGGGAATCCTTTCCCGCCGCGGGAAATAGACAGAATAAAGACGCGGTGGGAAAGGATTCCCACCGCGCAATAAGTTGATTATGGCGAGTTTCACGTACAACGCGATGGACGAAGCCGGCCAGGCCGTTTCCGGCTCGATCGACGCGCCGAATCGCGGCGAGGCGATCGCGCAACTGGCGGCCCGGAAGATTTTCGTCACGGACATCCAGGCCGGGTCCGACACGCCGGCGTCGAAAGACGGCCTGTCGTGGTCGTTCCCGCGTCGTCGGCGCGTTCCGCGCCGCGCGCGGGCGGCGATGCTCCGTCAAATCGCCACGGCATTGCAAGCCGGCCTGCCGCTTTTGTCCGCCCTGCACGTGGTGTACGAGCAGGCCGACAGCAACGCGATGAAAACGCTCCTGCACGATCTCGCCCAGCGCGTGCAGGCCGGCGAATCCCTTTCCGACGCGATGGCCGCCCACGGACGCGATTTTTCCGCCCTGGACGTGAGCATGGTGCGCGTCGGCGAGACGGCCGGCGTGCTCGACGAGGTGATGGGGCACCTGGCGGATTTCGCCGAACACGACATGGACATCCGCGAAAAGGTGCGCTCCGCCGCGACGTATCCCATTTTCGTGCTCTGCCTGGCGGCGGTTTCGGTGGTGGTGATTATCACCGCCATCCTGCCGCGGGTGATGGGCACGGTGATGGAAGGGCTGGGCGGCGCGTCCCTGCCCGCACCGACGCGCATCCTCCTGTGGCTGAGCGAATTCCTGCAATCCTATGGCTGGCTGGTGCTGATCGTGCTGATCGCGGCGGGATGGGGGTTCAACGCCTGGCGGAATCGTCCCGCGGGACGACTGGCGCTGGATAAGTTCAAGCTGCGCGTGCCGGTGCTGGGAACCGCCCTGCGACGCGTCGCCGTGGCGCGATTCGCACGCACGCTCGGAACGCTCAGCCAGTCGGGCATCCAGATCCTGGAAGCCCTGCACGTGCTTCGCGGGACGCTGGGCAACGAAGCGCTCGCGCGGAAGATCGACAAAGTGGCGGCCGACATCAAGCAGGGGCAGTCCATCGCCGAACCGCTGCGCGAAACGGGCGAGTTCCCGCCGCTGCTGATCCAGGTGATCGCGATGGGCGAAAAAACGGGACGGCTGGACGAACTGCTGCTCCAGACGGCCAACACCTACGAGAAGGAAACCACCTCCGCCATTCAGCGCGTGATGACCGTCCTGCCGGCGGTGTTTATCGTGGTCTTGGCGCTGGTGGTCGTGTTCATCCTGGCGGCGGTGCTGCTGCCGATTATCGAAGCCGAGACGGCCCTGCCGGGCATGTAGAGAAATGGAATGAATAGGAATGATTGGGTGCCGTGGTTCGCGAAGCGCGGCGCAGCAACCACGTTCCTCCCGTGCCGTAGAAAGGTGCAATTATGAATACAACACGAATACATAAAAAAAACGCGCGCAGCGCCTTTACGATGGTGGAAATCATCGTGGTGGTGATCATCATCGCCGCGCTGGCGGGACTGATCCTGCCGCGATTTTTCGGCAGGGTGGGTTCGGCGAAGCAGAGCATCGCCAGGCAGAAGCTCGCCGAGATCGAAAAGGCCATCGACATGTTCAGTTACGATTACGGCCGCCTGCCCGTGAGTCTGGACGAACTGGTGAATCGTCCTTCCGACATTTCGGAAGAAAAGTGGAACGCGCCGTCGCTTCGGGCGAAGAATCTGATGGACCCGTGGGGACGGGAGTTTGTGTATCAGCAACCCGGCGAGCACGGCACGTACGACCTGCAGAGTCTCGGCGCGGACGGTCAGCCCGGCGGTGAGAAGGAAAACGCGGATGTGGTCAACTGGTAGACATCGGCGGAAAAAAGCCTTCACCCTCATCGAGCTGATCGTGGTGATCGTGCTCGTGGCGGTGCTGGCGGGGATGGTCGCGCCGCGCCTCCGGGGCGCGGGACGCGGGGCGTCTCTGCGCGCCGCGGCCTGGCGGGTGTTTGTCGCGGCGCAATACGCCCACGACTTCGCCGCGACGCGTCGCCGCGTCTGCCGGCTGGAACTCGACCCCGACACGGGGCGATTCCAGTTGATTGCCCAGGCGGATCCGGAACATCGCCCCGACGAATACAAACCCCTGGAAGGCGGCCCGGGCCGGGCGGAACAATTGGAAGCGCCCCTGCGGTTCGCGCTGGTTCGCGCCGAGTCGTCCCAGCCGGGCGAGAACGGCGAGACGAATGGCAACCGCGTCACGTTCTATCCGTCCGGGCGTTCCGACGCGGCGATCGTGCAGATCACCGACGGGCGGCGGACGTATTCGGTGCTGGTCTTCCCGTCGCGCGGACGATGCCGACTCGTCGAGGAACGAATCGAACAATTGCCCAACGATCAATTGGATTTGGATGCGTAGTAAACAAGGTTTCTGACAAATGATACATCACTGTCATCCCGAGCGAAGGTTCGAGCGAACCGAGAACCGAAGTCGAAGGACCTCACGTTTTCGTGGGCGTGAGATCCTTCGACTCCGCTGCGCTCCGCTCAGGATGACAACCAGCGGTTTCACGCTGGTGGAAGTGCTCGCCGCGGGAATGATCCTCGCGCTGTCGGCGGCGGCGATCAGCCTGGGCGTGCGCCAGTCGCTGCATTCGCTGCAAAAGGCGCGGGATTTTCAGGAAGCGGCGGAGCTGCTGGGGCGCGTGATGACGAAGATCGACATCCTCGGCCCGGGCGTCGTGTCCGCGGAAGGTCCGACGGCGGGAGTGTTCGACCCGCCGCGGGAGAAATTCGAGTGGGAAAGTCAGATCGAACTTCTCGCGTCGGAAAGCTGGTTATACGAAGTGACCGTGCGGATCGCCTGGCGGGACGCGGGGGGGCGACGGCAGAATATCGAAGCCCAGACGATGCTTTTTGATCCGCCGCGGGAAGAACAACTGGGCCTGAGTTGGGAGGACGTGTGAACCGACGTCGGCGACAACGCGCGTTTACGCTGGTGGAACTGCTCCTGGCGGTCATGGTGACCGTCATGATCGCCGTTTCGACCGTCGCGATGATCCGCGGCGCCGACCAGACCCGCCGGCGCGCGGATCGGCAAATGGCGTTGCAGCAGGAAGTGCGCGCGGCTGTCGAAACCATGTCCGCCGCCCTGCGCAACAGTTGTCGCGACGGGGATCGAAAGGTCAACCTGGAAGGCGTCGACGACGATTCGGACGGCCTGCCCGCGGATCGAATCCGCTTCCTGACGCGAACCCCTCATCCGGTGCGGTTCGGACAGCCCGAGTCCGACGTGAAGGAATGCGAATTTTTCCTCCAGGAAGGCGAAGCGGGACGGCCCGGGATGCTCATGCAGCGACTCGACCCGACCCGCAACCCCGAACCCGACGACGGCGGGGTCATCCGGTGCGTCGCGGAGAACATCGTCGCGCTGGAACTGGCGTATCACGACGGGAAATCCTGGTTACCCGAATGGTCTCCCGGCAAGAAAGGCTGGCCTCTCGCGGTGCGCATTCATCTGCTGGCGGTCGATCCGGACGACGCCGACACGACCTGGCCGGCGGAGTGCATCGTGAATTTCCCGCGCCTCGCGGGAACCATGGAATCCGAGGAAGACAAACCCGCGGAGAATCAGGAGGGGCGAGAATGATTCTTTCCGGGAAACACAGGAACAGCGCCGAGCGGCAAGCCGCTGTGAGGATCGGCCTGGGATACCGCGATGTTCGTCGAAACGCCTTCGCTCTGATCGCGGTGATGTGGGTGGTCATCCTGGCGGGATTGATCCTGCTGGGTGTGCGCAAAGCGACGCGGGTGAACCTGGCGATGGCGTTCAACGAACTGGAAGCCGTCCGGGCGCACTGGCTGGCGCGGGCGGGCGTGGAGCAGGCCGTCGCGATGCTGGCCGACGACGACACCGACGCCGACGACATGCTGGACTTCTGGTACTCGGACAAAACCTCCTTCCGCCGGATCGAATTACTGCACGGAGAGTTTTCCGTCACGGCGCCGCCCGGGCCGGGAACGTCCATGCGGGAAGTCCGTTACGGTTTGGTGGATCACAACGGGAAACTGAACATCAACACCGCCGGGCGCGAGGAACTCAAGGATTTCTGCGACCTGGCGGAATGGCAGATCAATTCCCTGCTGGACTGGCGCGACAAGGACACCCAGGCCGAACCCGGGGGGGCGGAGGCGGCGTATTACCAGTCGCTGCCGTTTCCCTACGAAATCCGCAACGGGAATTTCCAGACCCTCGGCGAACTGGGACTGGTCAAGGGGATGGAGTCCGACGTGCTCGACGGCGAGGACGCCAACGACAACGGCCTGCTGGACGAAAACGAAAACAACGGCGCGACGTCCCCGCCGATGGACAACGCCGACGACAAGCTCCAGCGAGGCCCGCGGGGTTTATGCACCGTGTATTCCTACGAACGGAACCGCACCGCCGCCGGCGCGAAGCGCGTGAATTTCAACACGGCGGACAAGGACACGCTCAAGGAAACGTTCAACTTCACGGACGCCCTGGCGGAGGCGGTCACGCGGCACAAAGCCGACAGGAATCAATCTCCCGCGGGACAGGCCCGGCGGTTCAACCAACTGGTGGACCTGGCGGGATTGAAGGGACAGGCCCAGCCGCAGTCCGGCGGCCAATCCGACCAGAAGGACAAGATCAACGAGATCACGCTCAAGTGGGTCGCGGAGCACTGGGACGAACTGACCTTAACGGACGACGACCGCCTGGAAGGCAGGATCAACGTGAACACCGCCTTCGCGGAGGTGCTCGAGACGCTGCCGAAACTCACCTCCGGGGAGGTCGAGGCGATTCTCCGTCGGCAGATCGGCGGGAAGGGTCCTTTCGAGTCCGTCGGCGAGTTGTTGACGGATGAAATCCTGTCCGAGGAGCAGTTCAAGGCCGTCGCGGAAAAGCTCACCGTCCGCGGCAGCGTGTTTGAGATACGAAGTTCCGCCGTCACGACGCACGGCATCCGGCGGGAGATCACCGCGATTGTGGACCGGAACACGGAACCGGCAAGCGTTTTGTACTGGTATCAAAGCGAATGAACGAAGCGAAAACCATCAACGTCGTATGGGCGGTGGAATTCGGCGGTTCGGCGGTTCGGCGATTTCGCCTGACGCGAACCGACGAAGGATACCGCGCGGACCGTTACGCCGAAGCGCCCTGTTCGGCGCGCTGGACGGCGGGCGCGGATTCATCCGTCGCGGCGGGGGAGCTTCCTCACGAGGAAATCTCCGAACCGCTGGCGGCGTGCCTGGGCAACGACCTGGTGTTGTATCGAACGATTCCGCTTCCTCCCGCGGACGACGCGACGCTGGAGAAAATGATCCACAGCCGGCTCGAAACGCTCCTTCCCACGCAGGTGGAAAAATTCGCGGCTGCCTGGATGGTGCTGGATCGTCCGACGAACGATTTGCGACGCGTGCTGCTGTGCGCGGTGCGGCGCGAGTCGCTCACGGTGGTGACGGACCTGACTCGACGATGGCGAAGCGGCGGCGCGGACGTGACGACGGCCCTGCCGGCGCTGGTCGGCGCGTGGGGAGAACTGTACGACGAAAACGATCCGGTGCTGCTGATGGACATCGGGGCGCGAAGCACCGCCTTGGGGATCGTGCGGGACAAAACACTCCGGTGTTGCGCCGTGGTCGACGCCGGCGGCGACGCCTGGACCGAACAACTCGCCCGGACGATGAACCTGACCCGCGAGGAAGCGGAACACCAGAAACTGCGGCAGGCCCAGCAAAACGACCCCGCCGTGCGGAAGTGTCTCGACGAGGTGTTGTCCGCCTGGGCGAAGGAAGTGCGCGAAGCGTACAACGACTGTCTCGCCGAAACGACCCCCGAAACCAGGCCCACCCGCTGCGTTCTCTTCGGGCGGTCCGCGCGACTGCCGGGCGCCGCGGCGTGCGTTTCCCGGACCTTGGGGATCGACGCCGAGGTGGCTCCAACACCCGATTCGCTCCACCTGGACGAAGGCGTGCAGTTCGACGCCGTCGCTCCGGCGGTCGGCGCGGCGATCCAGGCGATGCGGAATCCCGAAACCATGATTCGCCTGGCGCGAAGGGAAGAAGACCAACCCGCCGCGCGATCCTACAAGCGACGCTACTGGGTCGCGGTGATCGCCTGGCTGATCGCCAGCGTGGCGGGATTGTACGTCCTGGATCTTCACGAAGCCGCCGGCCGCGAAAAGATGGTCGCCACCGTGTATCGCGAAACCTATCACCAGGGCGGCCTGGTGAAACAATTGGCGGTCGGGGATTACCTCGAATCCGGCGCGCCCGTCCCGTTGGACGTGATCGAGAAGATCACGCGAGTCGCCCCGGAGTCGATCATTCTCTCGTCGTTGAGTTACGCCCGCGGCGGAGAGGTGTCTTTGCAAGGAACGCTCGGGAACGAAAAGGAATGTCAGGAGTTCCTGGAGAAACTCACGGATCTGGGGCGCGTGGACCTTCGCCGCGCCAGGCCCGACAACAATCGATTCCGATTTGAACTGATCCTCACGCTGAAACGCGCGTTCACGCCGACGAGTCAGCCGGCTTCAAAACCGGCCAGTCAGCCGGCGGAATCGAAACCAGCCGGCGTTCCATCCAAGTCGGCGGAATCGAAACCGGCTTCGCTGCCGACGTCATCGCCGGCGAGTCAGCCGAATACTCCGCCGACGACCCAGTCGGCAACCCAGCCGACGGGAGGTGCGCGATGAAATTGCCTCTGAATCAACTTTCCTCGCGGGATCGACGCGCGGTGTTGATCGGCGGGATCGCGCTGGGCGCGATCGTCCTGATGCGCCTGACGATCATTCCGTTCGCGGACAGCTGGGCGGACGCCCGGAATCGCAGCCGTACCAACGGCGAGGAACTGACGCAACTGAACCGTTCCCTGCGTCGCGCGGTCGGACAGCGCGAGCGCCTGGCAAGGAAATACGGGCCCGGCATCCGCCAGTCGCTCGTCAACGAGCAGGCGGCCGCGATGAATCTGTTCCAGTCCGCCAAGGACGTCTTCAGCGCCGGCGGGATTCGCCTGACGGAATATCAGCCCCAGCGATCCCGCCCGGTGCGGGAGATTCCCAACGTCAGCCTGGTCACGCTCCAGGTCAAGGGACAGGGCGACCTGCCGAAACTCGCCAAATGTCTTCACCAGATGACCCGGGCGAAGAACCTGATGTTCGTGCAAAGCATGAACATCACCAACAACGAAAAGCAGCCGGGCCAACTGGACGTGACGCTCCTGTTGGCGACGCTCGCGGAGATGAAGAAGAACTAAAACCTTATGACGCGAAACGAACGCACAATCCGGATGGTCTTTTACGGCCTGGGGATCCTGGCCGGCGGCATGACGTTGCTGTGCCTGGTGTCGCTGGTGTCGGGAAACGCTCCGGCGCGGGAGGCGGAGCATCTGCTGGGACGGTTCGGGTTCGTCCCGCCGGATTCGGGCAACGACAAGACGCCCGATCCGCGGGTGACGTATCTCAACGAACGGAATCCCTTCACGCCCCCGAAGAATCCCTGGTCCGCGCGCCTCGTGGGCGTGCTGGGCGAGTGGGCGTTCTTCGAGAACTCCCCCGGGCTGAAGGTCGGCGAGACGCACAACGGCGCGAAGATCACGAGCATCGGCCCGGATTGGGTCGAAGTGGACGTCGACGGGAAAACGCAAAAAGTGAATCTCTACCAGGGCGGTCCGTCTTTCGGCGGTCCTCCTTCGGGCCCCATGCCGGCCGGGGGAGGCGCGCGCCCGTCCGGTCCGCCGCCGGGATTTCAGATGAACCCGCAGATGCTGGAACATTTTAAGAAACTACCTCCGGACGTTCGCGCCAAGGCGATGCAGAACATGCCGCCGCGGATTCGCGAACAGCTCCTAAAGGCGATGTAATTGAGGATGGAACCATGAAAAAACAAGCTGTATGGATGTGCCTGTTGTGGATGACGGCCTGGAGCGCGTTTGGAGACGCTCCGACGTCCCAGCCGACCACCGCGCCCGCGACGGAGTCGAAGGACGACCAGCCGATCCCCGTTTCGTTCAACAACATGTCGCTGGAACAGGTGGGCGCGTTTCTCTCCGAGAAACTCGCCAAACCCGTGCTGGTCTCCGACGACGTGAAGGGCAAAAAGATCACCATCATCAACAAAAAGCCCCTGCCGCTGTCGGAGGCGCTGCATCTGGTCCGCCAGGCGATGCTCACCCAGGAGGCGGTGATGGAGGAAGGCGACGCGCTGATCCGCATCCGTCCCGTCAGCGAAATTATGCGCATGCGCCTGCCGCGCGTCGGAGCCGAGAAGTCCGTCACGACCGTCAAGGACAAGCTCCTGATCGTCAACAAGGAATTCCGCATTAAACACTACAGCGTCAAGAACATGGTGACGGCTGTCAAACCCATGCTGGCGAGTTTCGGGTACATCCTGGCGGATCCCGACACCCGCATGATCACCATCACCGACACCGTGGCGAACCTGGAACGCGTCGAACAGATCATCGCGGGCATGGACATTCCGACGGCGGATCAGACCCTGACGAAAATCATCGAAGTCCAACACCAGGACGCCTCGGAAATCATCGCCATTCTGCGCTGGTTGATCGCCGGGAAAATGGGCCTGCCCGCGAAGGAAATCACCACCGCGCGCGGCGGGGAGGGCGGCGCGGCGCCGGCCCAGGGTCGCCCGCAAATGCCTCCCGGCATGCCCCCCGGGATGCACATGCCCAACATGCCTTCTCCCCCGCAACCGTCGGGCTCCAAGGGCGGCGCCGAAGCCGGCGTCACGGAAATCGAGGCCGCCAAAACCCCCGTGACCCTCGTGCCGCACATCTCGCGGAACTGGATCATCGCCACCGCGCCCGCGGAGATGATGCCCCAGATCGAGACATGGGTTCACGAACTGGACAAACCCCGCGAGGTGAAAAAGGACTATGAATTGATCCCCGTGGAATACGCGGACGTGGAACGGGTGGCCCAGAGAATCCAGCAGACGCTCCAGTCCATGCCCAGCGCGGAATTCCGCGAAACCACCTACGTCATTCCCTTCACGCAGGCGAGTAAACTGATCGTCTTCGGCGCGCCGCGCGGCCGGCAGCTCGCGAAGGAACTCCTGAAGGAACTCGACGTCGAAGGCGCCGATCATCGCGACATGAAAACCTTCGAGTTGAAGCACGCCGACGCGGAGGAGATGGCCGACCGCGTCGAACTGCTGTTTTCCAACATGGACGTCACGTGGAAGAGCGATTGGGGCACCAGTTATCGGCGGGACGATTCCCGGTCGAGGGTTTCCGTGGTGTCCGACAAGCGACGAAATTCCTTGACCGTCATCACCGACTCCAAAACGATGGAGAAAGTCGCGGAACTGATCCGGAAGGAAGACATCCCCATCGACCCCGACGTCGTCAAGCCGAAGGTGTACGAACTGAAATACGTGGACCCCGGCGAAATGCGGGATTTGCTGGCGGACATGTTCAGCGCGAAGGAAAGCAAGACCAACCTTCCCTGGTGGTGGCCTCAGTCGCAGGACAAGGAAGTCAAGCCCGTCGGACGACTGTTGGGGCAGTTCACGTTCCAGGTGTTGCCCAGTTCCGGGCGGTTGATCGTGAATTCCAAGAGCGCCGGAAATTATAAAGTCATCGACAAGCTGATCCTCGAACTGGACAAAGCCCCCGACGCGGGCGTTCCGACGATTATCGAACTGAAATACGCCAACGCGGAAGACCTGTGCGAGCAGCTCAACGCGGTTCTCTCCGAACCCGGCACCCTGGCGAAAATCCGCCGCGCCGAGCGGGGCTTGACGAGCGCCCGCCGTTCCAGCCTTCCGCGCAGGGACGACCAGGATCAGCAGAATCAGAACAACAACCAGAACAACCCGCAAACCAGCGCCGAGGATATGACGTTCTGGTGGCAGAGTTACCACCGTCCCGCCGACGTGGTGCCCAGCAGCAACCTGATCGGAAAAATCCGCATCGTCCCGGTCTACCAGCGCAACGCGCTGCTGGTGTTGACCCCGGAATCCTACCGCGAACCGATTCACGAGTTGATCGAGGATCTGGACCAGCTCAGCCGGCAGGTGATCGTCAAAGCCCGCGTCGGTGAGATTCAGCACGACGGGCAGACCACGCTGGGCCTGCGCCTCGCCGCGGACCCCAACCTGCTGACCCAGCGCGACACCGCGATCGGCGGAAACGCCGTGTCCGCCTTCGCCAACGTCTACCCGAAGGTCTTCGGCGGCGTGCTGACCCTCGACACGCAAGCCAGCGTCAACGCCCTGCTGAACCTGCTGATCCGCGAGTTCGACATGAAGGTGCTCCTGGCGCCGACG
>JAFGJE010000083.1 GCA_016929245.1 Phycisphaerae bacterium | reverse complement strand
CGGCGGCGAGGGCGTGGTGGACGACATCGACCACCTCGGAAACCGGCGCCTGCGGACCATCGACGAACTGGCGAGCGACGAGATGCGAAAAGGATTCCTCAAGCTGCGCCGCACCGTGCAGGAGCGCATGAGCCTGAAGGAACCCAACGAAATCACGAAAATCGCCGAACTGGTGAATTCCAAGAGCATTTCCAGCAGCATCGATTTCTTCTTCGGCCGCGGCGAACTCTCGCAGGTGGTCGATCAGCAGAACCCGCTGGCGCAACTGACGCACGAACGGCGTCTCTCGGCCTTGGGTCCGGGCGGTCTGAACCGCAAGCGGGCCGGCTTTGAAGTCCGCGACGTGCACATCAGTCACTACGGGCGCATCTGCCCCATCGAGACGCCCGAAGGAAACAACATCGGGTTGATCAGCTCGATGGGCATCTACGCGGGCGTGGATGAGTACGGTTTCCTGACCACGCCGTACATCAAGGTGGAGAACCGCAGGATTCTCGAGGGCGTGGCGCCGCTTCGGGCGGACGAGGAAATGGAAGCGGTTCTCGCGCCGCCGGAAGTGCTCAAGGAAGCCCGCACCCGCGGCGACGCGACGCGACTGCCCGAAGGGCGAGTGCTGGCGCGCGTCAACGGCGAGTTGAGCACCTCGCCCAGCACGGAGGTGGAATACATCGACATTTCCCCGAAGCAGACGGTCGGAATCAGCGCGTCGCTGATTCCCTTCCTGGAGCACGACGACGCCAACCGCGCGCTGATGGGCTCGAACATGCAGCGCCAGGCGGTTCCGCTGCTGTGCACCGAACCGCCCATCGTCGCGACGGGCATGGAACACGCCGTCGTGGAAAACAGCGGGTTCGTCGTCAAGTCCCGCAAGGCCGGCGTGGTCACCTACGTCGACGCCGAACGGATCCTCCTGGATAACTCCGACGAATACGAACTGCGCAAGTTCTCCAAGCTCAACGAGCGCGCCTGCCTGAACCAGACGCCCATCGTCTCCGAAGGACAGCGCGTCAGGAAAGGGCAGATCATCGCCGACGGCTCCGCCTGCCGCGAGGGGCAACTGGCGCTGGGGCGAAACGTGCTGGTCGCCTTCATGCCCTTCGACGGATACAACTTCGAGGACGCCATCCTCATCTCCGAACGCCTCGTCCGCCAGGACGCCTTCACCAGCGTGCACATGGAGGAATACGAGGTGGAAATCCGCGAGACGAAACTGGGACGCGAGGAATTCACCCGCGACATTCCCAACGTCTCGGAAAAAGCCCTGCGATACCTTGACGAAAACGGCGTGGTCCGCGTCGGCACCGCCGTCGGACCGGGCGACATCCTGGTCGGAAAGGTCAGTCCGAAGTCCAAGAGCGAGTTGAGTCCCGAGGAAAAACTCCTGCACGCGATCTTCGGCCGCGCGGGAGAGGACGTCAAAAACGACAGCCTCGAACTGCCCGCCGGCGAGGAAGGCGTCGTGACCGACACCGTGCGGTTCAGCCGCCGGGTGCACATGTCCGACGAGCAGAAAAAGCAGCTCAAGAAGGACATGAAAACCTACGGCGAGCAGATGGACGAACGGATCGTCAACGTCTTCCGCCGCATGGTGGACGAGATCAACGAAGTCCTGCCCCAGGCGATGGTGGACCCCTCCACCCGGCAGAAGGTCGCCCAGAGCGAAAACCTCGCCGTCGTCATGGAGCAGGTGGAAAACTTCAACCTGAAGTGGATCAAGGGTTCGGCGGACGGGAAAGGCAAAGCCGAGGACATTCACGCGAAATACTGGCCTCGCATCGAGGAAATTCAGCGCGAGAAGGAACGCAAACTCGACCAGATGAAGCGCGGCGACGAGCTTCCCTCCGGCGTGCTGGAAATGGTCAAGGTGCGCGTGGCGACCAAGCGGAAACTCGGCGTGGGCGACAAGATGGCCGGCCGGCACGGAAACAAAGGCGTCATCGCCCGCATCCTACCCGAAGAGGACATGCCCTTCCTGGACGACGGCACGAGCGTGGATATCGTGCTGAATCCCCTGGGCGTTCCCGGGCGTATGAACCTCGGGCAGATTCTCGAGACGCACCTGGGTTGGGCGGCCGCCGTCCTGGGCTTCCAGGCCGTCACCCCCGTCTTCGACGGCGCGACGGAACAGGAAATCTTCCGGTGCGTCGAGGAAGCCAACCAGCACGTCCGTCAGCGCCGGGGGATGGTGGACGTCGTCCGGCAGGCCGGCAACACCGGCGAACTGCTCGCGGAAATGCCCCTCGACGGAAAGGTGCGTCTCCACGACGGGCGAACCGGCGAGGCGTTCGAGCAGAAGACCACCGTCGGGTACATCTACATGAACAAACTCCACCACCTGGTGGACGAAAAGATTCACGCCCGCGCGACCGGACCGTACAGCCTGATCACCCAGCAGCCCTTGGGCGGAAAGGCCCGCACCGGCGGGCAGCGCTTCGGCGAGATGGAAGTCTGGGGCCTGGAGGCCTACGGCGCCAGCTACACGCTGCAGGAACTGCTGACCGTCAAGAGCGACGACGTCGAAGGACGCACGAAGATTTACGAATCGATGGTCAAGGGCGCCAACACCCTGGAAGCCGGAACGCCCGTGAGCTTCGACGTGCTGTGCAACGAACTGCGAGGCCTGGGCCTGAACATCCATCTGGAAAAGAAGAAACTGATATAAACGTGACGAACGCGGAACGTCCCGCCCGAACGTATGACCCGAAAAAAGGATATTCGAATGATCGATCAGGTTGTACGCGAGGTCGGACTTTCCCGCGGGCAACGTCGGTTGCTGCACGACGAAATTCACGGGCGGCGACTGACGTATCGAGAGATTAAGACATTGGCGAAAGATATCCTCCGGGAGTACCCGGGACGCAAATGACCCGAACCGTCGACATCGTGGATGAGTTTGCTTCGGCCGAGATCAGGACTCTCCTGACCGGAAAGAAGTGCTGGTGCGCCTTCAGCACGTTCGCGTCCACGGTGGGATTGGACCTGGGACGGAAAATCCGACGCGAACGTCCCCTTCGTCACGCGCCGAAGACCGCGAGGAACCGCGAGTTCATGGGCGAGGCGCACGTCGTGTTGTGGTGTTCCTGGCGGCTGGAGCACAACGGCGTTCCGCTGGTCAGTTCCGACGCGGACGGGGAAACCTGCGAAGCGCAGTTGCGGAAGATCGTCGGGCGATCCGTTCAGTCCGTGGACGTTTCGTCCAGCTGGGATCTTCGGATCGAGTTTTCCGGCGGATTCGCCCTGTGCGCGTTTCCGGATCACGTGGGAGCCGACGCGGATTTCGACGGCAACTGGGAATTATGGACGCCCGAGCAGGGGTATCTGATCGGGACGGATTTGTCCTGCGAAGTGATGGACCGGGAAGAAAACCTTCCCATGGTTCTTCCCCCGCGGCGGGAACGATGGCATGCGCCCGCGCCCAAAGGCAAAATGAAGAAAACGACGTCCAGAACGTCTTTACGGAGCGACAACCATGGCCGAAAGCGTATATGACAGGATCAACGATTACGGGTCGGTGAAAATCCAGCTTGCCAGTCCCAACGACATCCGGAGCTGGTCGTTCGGCGAAGTGAAGAAGCCCGAAACGATCAACTACCGGACGTATCGTCCGGAAAAGGACGGACTGTTCTGCGAGCGGATTTTCGGCCCGGAGCGCGACTGGGAATGCGCGTGCGGCAAGTACAAGGGCACGAAGCACAAGGGCATCATCTGCGACCGCTGCGGTGTGAAGGTGACCCACTCGCGCGTGCGCCGCAAACGCATGGGGCACATCAACCTCGCGGCGCCCGTCGTGCACATCTGGTTCTTCAAGGCCTTGCCCAGCCGTTTAGGTACGCTGCTGGACATGCGGACCGCGGACCTGGAGAAGGTGATCCTCTTCCAGGATTACGTGATTACCGATCCCGGGCAGACCCCGCTGAAGGATAAGCAGATCCTGACGGAAGAAGAGTATCGTTCGGCGCGCGAGAAATACGGCGAGGATTTCAAAGCCGGCATGGGCGCCGAATCCGTCCGGGAACTGCTCGACGCGCTGGACCTGTCCGCCCTGGCGGTCGAGTTGCGCGACGGTCTGAGCAAGACCAACTCGAAACAGAAGATCAAGGACCTGGCCAAGCGACTCAAACTCGTCGAAGGGCTTCGCAACAGCGGAAACCGCCCCGACTGGCTGGTGCTGGAAGTCGTGCCCGTGATTCCCCCGGACCTGCGCCCGCTGGTGATGCTCGAGAGCGGAAACTTCGCCACGAGCGACTTAAACGACCTGTACCGCCGCATCATCAACCGGAACAACCGCCTGAAGAAGCTGATGGACCTCAACGCGCCGGAGGTCATCATTCGCAACGAAAAGCGCATGCTCCAGCAGGCGGTCGACGCGCTGTTCGACAACAGCCGCTGCCGCCGCCCCGTCCAGGGCACCGCCAACCGACCCTTGAAATCCCTGACCGACATGATCAAGGGAAAGCAGGGGCGCTTCCGCGAAAACCTGCTGGGCAAGCGCGTGGACTACTCCGGGCGAAGCGTCATCGTCGTCGGACCGGAACTGAAGATTCACCAGTGCGGGCTGCCGAAGAAAATCGCCCTGGAGCTGTATCAGCCGTTCATCATCCGCAAGCTGAAGGACCGAGGCCTGGCCGACACGATCAAGTCCGCCAAGAAGATGCTCGAGCGGCGCGACCGGGAAATCTGGGACGTGCTGGAGGAAGTGATCTACCAGCATCCCGTCCTGTTGAACCGCGCCCCGACGCTGCACCGCATGGGCATCCAGGCCTTCGAACCGGTGCTGGTGGAAGGAAACGCGATCAAGATTCATCCCCTGGCGTGCAAGGGGTTCAACGCGGACTTCGACGGCGACCAGATGGCCGTCCACCTGCCGCTGTCGATCGAAGCGCAGGCCGAAACGCACGTGCTGATGATGGCGACGAACAACATCTTCAGCCCCGCCAGCGGTTCGCCCAACATGCCTCCCACGCAGGACATGGTGCTGGGCATCTACTACCTCACGAGCGACCATGGAAACATGTTCGTCCATCCGAAACTGCGGCGGGTGGAATACCGGGGCGACGAATACCCCGTGTTCTGCGACCGTCACGAGGCCCTGACCGCCCGCGCCGCGAAGCTGATCGGGATGCACGCGCCGATCCTGTTGCGGGTGGAACCGGACATGGAAGTCATCGAGGACGACGACAACTACCGTCCCGAGGACGGAAAGCTCATCACCACGGTCGGACGCATTCTGTTCAACGACATCATCCCCGCGGGCATGGGGTACTATAACTATCCCCTCAGCCAGAAAGGCGCCGGAAGGGTCATCAGCGACTGTTATCACCGTCTCGGGCGCAAGGCGACCCTGGAGCTGCTGGATTCCATCAAGGAAATCGGGTTCCAGTATTCCACCCTCGCCGGACTGTCGTTCGGGATCACCGACGCGAAGATTCCGGAGAACAAACCGGAGATTCTCGCCCAGGCGCAGAAGCGCGTCGATCAGATCGAGAAGGACTACCAGGCCGACGCCATCACCGCCGGCGAACGATACAACCAGATCGTGGACGTGTGGATTCACGCCCGCGAGGAAGTGACCAACAGTCTGGTCAAGGCCCTCAAGGCCGACCGTCGCCCGGACGATCCGTCGTATCTCAACCCGGTGTACCTGATGACCGATTCCGGCGCCCGCGGAAAGATCGACCAGATTCGCCAGCTGGCGGGGATGCGCGGTTTGATGTCCAAACCGTCGGGCGAGATTATCGAAACGCCGATCAAGGCCAACTTCCGCGAAGGTCTGACCGTGCTGGAATATTTCAGTTCCACGCACGGCGCGCGAAAGGGCCTGGCGGACACGGCCCTCAAGACCGCCGACTCCGGATACCTCACGCGAAAACTCGCCGACGTCGCGCAGAACGTGATCGTCAACGAAGTCGATTGCGGCACGGTGCGGGGCGTCTCGAAGCAGGCGATTTACAAGGGCGAGCAGGTGGACGTGCCCCTGCGGGAAATGATCATCGGGCGCACCGCGCGCGAGACCATCGCCAATCCCGTTCTCGACACGATCATCGTGAAGGAAAACGAAGTCATCACGGAAGAGAAAGCCCGCCAGATCGAGGAACTGGGCCTGGAGAGCATCCGCGTTCGCAGTCCCCTGACCTGCGAAAGTCCGCTGGGCGTCTGCGCCCGCTGCTACGGGAACGACCTGGCGACGGGTCGGCTCGTCGAGGAAGGGATGGCCGTCGGGATCGTGGCGGCCCAGTCCATCGGCGAACCGGGCACGCAGCTGACGATGCGGACGTTCCACACGGGCGGCACGGCGACCCGCGCCGTCATCGAGTCCGAACTGACCGCGCCCGTCGCGGGACGGATTCAGTACCGCGAGCTGAACGCCGTGGAAGAACCCGGAAGCAAGCAAAAGAGCTGGGTGGCGCTGAAACGCCAGGGCGAAATCGGAATCCTGGACGACAAGAACCGCGAACTGGAGAAATTCAAGATTTCCTACGGTTCGCACCTCGTGGTCGCCGACGGTGAGAAAGTCGCCGCCGGGCAGCGCCTCTGCTGGTGGGACCCGCACCGCACGCCGATTCTCGCCGAAGCCGGCGGCATGGTTCGATTCCAGGACATCAAGGAAGGCGAAACCGTCCGCGTCGAGGAAGGCGCCAAGGGCGGCGGCGGAAGCCGATACGTCGTCATCGAGCACAAGGGCGAAATGCACCCGCGCGTCGTCGTGGAAGACAAGAGCGGAAAGATTCTCGACTTCCACTACCTGCCCGCCAAGGCGCGCCTGGAAGTCGTCGAAGGCGACACGGTCAAACCGGGACAGTTGCTGGCCCGCCAGCCGCGGGAAGTCGGCGGAACGCAGGACATCACCGCCGGTCTGCCGCGCGTGACGGAAATCTTCGAGGCCCGCAAACCCAAGGAACCCGCGGCGATGGCGGAAATTTCAGGCCGCGTGGAACTCCGCACCGACAAGCGCCGCGGAAAGATGACCATTCTCGTCCACAGCGATTCGGGCATGGAACGCGAGCACCACGTCCCGCACGACCGGCACCTGCTGGTGCACACCGGCGACTACGTGGACGCCGGCGACCCCCTGACGGAAGGTCCGATGGTCCCCCACGACATCCTCGATATCCGCGGCGAGGAGGCCCTGCAGCATTACCTGCTGGGCGAAGTCCAGAGCGTCTACCGTTCCAGCGGCGTCAGCACGAACGACAAGCACGTCGAGGTGATCCTCACCCAGATGCTGCGGAAGGTCCAGATCGAGCAGGTGGGCGACTCGGCCCTCCTGCCGGGCGACGTGGTCGATAAGTTCCACTTCATCGCCGAGAACAAGCGACTGGCCGGTTCGCTGAAGGTCGTGGACCCCGGCGACACCCCGTTCATCGAGGGCGACATCGTTTCGCGCGACGAAATCGAGCAGGCGAACATGGAAGCCGAGACCACCGGCGGTCAATCCGCCAAGACCAAGAAACCCCGACCCGCGACCGCCAAAACCCTCCTGCTGGGCATCACGAAAGCCTCGCTGCAGTCGGAGAGCTTCCTGTCGGCGGCGAGTTTCCAGGAAAGCACGAAGGTCTTCACCGAGGCGTCGCTGGCGGGCAAGATCGACGAACTGCGGGGCCTGAAGGAAAACGTGATCCTCGGACACCTGATCCCCGCCGGAACGAGCTTCAAACCGTACCTGGAAATGCGGATCAAAAAGGACGTGGACGATCTGCTGGATATGGGCGGCGGCGAGATGACCGAACAGGAACTCTCCGACGCCCAGATCGCCGAAGCCGTCCAGAAAGCCCTCGGCGGAGCGTAGAAGAATCGCGGATTGCGGATTGCGGATTTCGGATTGCGGATTGGAAACAGAACAGAAAGAAATAAACCATAGAAAACAAGGATATAAAAACGTCATTCATTCATGACGTTTGAAGGAAGGTACAGAAGTATGCCGACAACGAATCAACTGGTTCGCAAGAAACGGGTCGTTCAGAAGCCCAAGAGCAAGAACCCGGCCTTGGGGAAATGCCCCCAGAAGCGCGGCGTCTGCCTGCTGGTCAAGACCGTCACGCCCAAGAAGCCCAACTCCGCGCTGCGGAAGGTGGCCCGCGTGCGCCTGAGCAACGGGAAGGAAGTCAACGCCTACATTCCGGGCATCGACCACAACCTCCAGGAGCACAGCATCGTGCTGCTGCGCGGCGGGCGCGTGCGCGACCTGCCGGGCGTTCGATACCACATCGTCCGCGGAACGCTGGACGCCCTGGGCGTGGACGGGCGAAAGCAAGGCCGAAGCAAATACGGCGCGAAACGACCGAAATAAGAATTGCGGAATGCTACTCTGCGAAGCGGCGCTTCGCTGCGAAGCACGAGTCCGCAATAAGAAAACATCCTCACACTCGGCGCGTCGCCGAGAGTACTGGAAATGGTAACCGGGCGCGTGATGGTTCATCCCGCCCACAGGAAGGTTGAGTGAAGGTAGATTATGGGACGCAAGAAATACACCTACGCGCAGAAGCAGCTCTCGCCGGATCCGAAGTACCACAGCCGGCTGCTGTCGAAATTCGTCAACGTGATCATGTGGGACGGGAAGAAATGGGCCGCCCAGAAGATCATGTACGAAGCGATGGAGATCATCGAGAAGAAAATCCAGGACGCCTCCCCGCTGGAGGTGTTCGAGAAGGCGGTGGAAAACGTCAAACCGCGCATCGAGGTTCGCTCGAAGCGCGTCGGCGGCGCCAACTACCAGGTGCCCACGCCCGTCAACGCCAAACGCCAGATGTCCCTGGCGATGCGCTGGATTCGCGACGCGGTCCGCGCCGGAAAGGGACGGGCCACCTCCGTCCGGATGGCCGACGAACTGATGAACGCCTACCGCGGCGAAGGCACCGCGATGACCACGCGCGAAAACGTCCACAGGATGGCCGAAGCCAACAAGGCCTTCGCCCACTTCGCGTGGTAACTTGACTACAGACCTAAGCGCGGCGGGAATCCTTTCCCGCCGCGTGACAGATAACTTTTTTTGACGCACAACGACACCTTCGACGAAGTCTCCTTCGTCGCGAAACGGTATCGTTGAATCGGCCGCGAGGTCCGGGTTTTCTTCGATGAAATTCCCGGAAACCGGCGGGCGATCCCGACGGTGGATTCCGCGTCCGCCGCCGGGACTCGTGGGAATGTTCCTTCGGGAACACGAGATAAGACAACCGGACCGGTCTGTCCCCCAGCCGCGAGAAGGCTGCCAAGATCGGACGCCCGTTCTTCCGACGGGCGAAGGAACGTTTTTTCTCACGGATGCGAAGCATCCCTGCGCTTCGGGTGTATTCCGGGCGCGGGAGCGGATGGTCACGTATGGCGAAGGATTTGGAGACAATTCGGAACATCGGCATTTGCGCCCACATCGACGCCGGAAAGACGACCGTCACCGAGCGAATTCTCTATTTCGCCGGGCGAACGTACAAGATCGGTGAAGTGCACGACGGGACGGCCGTGATGGACTACCTCGAAGAGGAACAGCAGCGGGGGATCACCATCACGTCCGCGGCCACCACGCTGCACTGGCGGGACCACACGATCAACCTGATCGACACGCCCGGACACGTGGATTTCACCATCGAGGTGGAACGCTCGCTGCGCGTTCTCGACGGCGCGGTCGCGGTGTTCTGCGCCGTGGGGGGCGTGGAAGCCCAGTCCGAAACCGTCTGGCGCCAGGCCGACCGCTACCACGTTCCGCGCCTCTGCTTTGTCAACAAGATGGATCGACTCGGCGCGGACTTTGAAATGGTCGTCGCCCAGATCGCCTCGCGCTTAAACGGCCGTCCCGTCTGCCTCCAGATTCCCATGGGCGCCGGGGACGACTTCCGCGGCGAAATCGACCTGATCCGTCAGAAGGCCTATTTCTACGACCCCGCCGAAGTCGCCACCACGCTCCGCGTGGAAGACATCCCCGCCGAATACGCCGACGAAGCCGAACTGGCGCGGCACGAGATGATCGAGAAGGCCGTCGAGTGCGACGACGCCCTGATGGAAACATACCTCGCCGAGGAACCCCTCACCGAAGAGCAGATCATCGCCGCCCTGCGCGCCGGAACGCTTTCGGGCAAAATGCACCCCGTCCTGTGCGGTTCGGCGCTGAAGCACATGGGCGTCCAGGCGCTGCTGGATAAGGTCGTGACGCTGCTGCCCAGCCCGCTGGACGTCCCGCCGGTGGCGGGGCACGAATCCCTCACCAGCGACAAGGAACTGATCCGCCACGCCGATCCCGACGAACCCTTCAGCGCCCTGGTGTTCAAGATCACCTCGGACACCCACGGCGACCTGAACTTCCTCCGCGTCTACAGCGGCACGCTCAAAGCCGGGACGCGCGTGCTCAACAGCACGCAGGACAGGAAGGAAAACATAAGCCGGCTGTGGGAAATGCACGCCAAGCAGCGCCTCACCCGCGACGAAGCCCGCGCGGGCGACATCGTCGCCGTCGTCGGTCTGCGCGGGGCGCTGACGGGCGACACCCTCTGCGACACGCGCCACCCGATCGTGCTGGAAAAACTGGACCTGCCCGACCCGGTGATTTCCATGTCCATCGAACCGCGCACCAACGCCGACAAGCAGGCGATGGTCGACGCCCTGAACATCCTCCGCCGCGAAGACCCCAGCTTCCAGTACTCCCACCACGAAGAGACCGGCCAGACCGTGATCTCCGGAATGGGCGAGCTGCACCTGGAGATCGTGAAAAACAAGATCGTCCGCGACCTGGGTCTGGAAGTGCGCGTCGGCAAACCGCGCGTCAGCTACAAGGAAACGATCCTGGGTTCGGCAGAAGCGGAAGGGCGATTCATCCGCCAGACCGGCGGGCGCGGGCAGTACGGCGTGGTGACGCTCCGCGTGGAATCCCATCACCCCGCCGAGGGCGAACCGACGATCCTGTTCGAGGATCTCACCAAGGGCGGCGTGATCCCGAAACAGTATATCCCCGCCGTCGCCGAGGGCGTGCGCGACGCGGCGACCTCCGGACCGCTGGCGGGCTATCCCATGCAGAATATTAAAGTTACGTTGCTGGACGGGAAGGACCATCCCGTCGACAGCAGCGAGATCGCCTTTCACCAGGCCGGGGTGCTGGCGTTCAACCAGGCGGTCGAACAGGCCAATCCCGTGTTCCTCGAGCCGATCATGCGCCTGAGCATTTCCACCCCGGAAGAGTATCTCGGCGCGATCACGGGCGATATCAGCGCCCGTCGGGGGGTGGTCAAAGCCAACGAGCCGCGCGGGAAGTATCGCGTGGTGACAGCCGAGGCGCCCCTGGCGGAATTGTTCGGGTATTCCACGCAGTTGCGGTCGCTCAGTCAAGGCCGGGCCGGCGGGACCATGGAACCGCTGATGTATGCCCCCGCCCCGGCGCACGTAGCCGACCAGATCCTTCGCTACGTCTGATAATGTCGGAACCAGGTCGTCCGCGGGAAATGAAAAATCGGTGTTTTTCAGGGATATTTTGAGGATCCCGAAAAAATGGAAAGAAAAATGCCGAAAAAAGTAAAAAAAATTAAAAAACCGAAGATAAGTAATTGACAAGATTTACAAAATCGGTAAATTTGTAAGGCTCTGCATTTTCGGGTGCGGAGACCAGGCGTTGTAACGAAAAAACGACGTACTCGCGAGAGGAATGTCTATGGTGGCCAGTCACGACAAAATCAGAATTCGCATGGAAGCCTACGATCACCGGGCGCTGGATACCTCCGCCAAGGAGATCGTCGAACACGCCGAGCGCACCGGCGCGCGGGTCTGCGGGCCCATTCCGCTGCCGACGCGCATCGAGCGCTACACGGTGCTGCGCAGCCCGCACGTGGACAAGAAGTCCCGCGAACAATTTGAGATGCGTACGCATAAACGGATCATCGACATTTACGAGCCGACCGTTCGGACCATCGAGGCATTGAACCGCCTGGTCGTCCCGGCCGGCGTTTTTATTAAAATTAAAGCCTAGACGTTCGTTGGACAGCAAAGAGTCCGCGGATTTCTCGGATACCGGAACGATTACACGGATTGATTGGTGCGAAAAACATAAAAATCCAATCCGTGAAATCCTTTCGAAATCCGTGGAATCCGTGGTGGATTTACGCCGGATGAATTCCGCGGCATGAACAGGTGAGATCAAGATGCTATCGGCATTAGTAGGTAAAAAAATCGGCATGACGCAGGTGTACGACGAGCAGGGCGTGCTGCATCCGGTGACGGTCGTGCAGGCGGGTCCCTGCACGATCCTGCAGGTCAAGACCGTCGAGACGGACGGATACAACGCCGTGCAGATCGGGTACGAGGACGTCAAGGCCCACCGCGCGACCAAACCGATGATCGGACACGCCGCGAAAGTCGGCGCGAAGGCGAAAAAGTTCATCCGCGAAATCCGCGTCGAGGAACCCCCCGACGGCGTCCAGGCCGGCGCGTCGGTGGACGTCGACGCCTTCGAGGGCGTGCCCTACGTGGACGTCATCGGAACCAGCAAGGGCAAAGGTTTCGCCGGCGTGATGAAGCGTCACAATTTCGGCGGGCAGCCCGCCAGTCACGGTACGGAACGCAAGCACCGCAGCCCCGGTTCGATCGGCGGACACGCCACGAACCTCGGCACGGGTCCGAAACCCAAAAAAGGAAAGCGGATGTCCGGGCACATGGGGCACGAACGCGTCACGACCCGGAACCATAAACTGATCGGCATCGACAAGGAACATCACCTGTTGCTGATCCAGGGCGCCGTACCGGGCCCGAGCGGCCGGTACGTGATGGTGCGAACGAGCAAGACGGCCAGGATCAAAGCCTAGGCCGATCATGAGGTAGATCGATGTTGGAGATTCCCGTATACAACACGGACGGAAAGAAGATCGACACCTTCCCGGTGGACGAGGCGCTTTTCGGTTCCCAGGTGAACGTGGACCTGGTGAAGCAGGCGGTCGTGACGTATCACGCCAATCGCCGGCAGGGCACGGTCAAGACCAAAGGACGCGGCGAGGTCGCCTATTCGACCAAGAAGCTCTTCCGCCAGAAGGGCACGGGCAACGCCCGGCGCGGCGCGAAGTCCACGAACGTCCTCCGCGGCGGCGGTCACGCCTTCGCCAAGGTCAACCGCGACTTCCGCAAGAAACTCCCGCAAAAGATGCGCCAAGCCGCCCTGAAGTCCGCGATCCTGGCGAAGATCCTCGGTCAGGACATCTGCATCGTCCAGGGTCTCCAGGCCGACGCGCCGAAAACCAAAACGATGTCCGACCTTCTGAAAAACCTCGAAATCAACCGCTCCTGCCTCCTGACGCTCAAGGATCGCGACAAAAACCTCTATCTTTCCTCCCGCAATATTCCGGACCTGACGGTCCGCGTCGCCGAGGAACTCAACGCCTACGACGTGGCGACCCGGCGGAAAATGCTCGTGACCGACGAAGCCATGCGAGCGCTGTGCGGACAGGAGGGTGCATAAATGAAAGACGAAATGTACGGGATCGTCATCCGTCCGCTGGTGACGGAAAAGGGCACGTTTCAGTCGCAGGCGCTCAACGCCTACGCGTTTGAGGTGGCCGCCGACGCCAACAAGACCCAGATCAAGCAGGCGATCGAGAAAATTTACGACGTGAAGGTCCGGGAAGTGCGCACCGCCGCCCGCAAGGGAAAACCGCGGCGCACCGGACGCGTGATGGGAACGACGCGCCGCTGGAAGAAGGCCGTCGTCGTCCTCGACCCCGAACATCATATTGACCTGTTCTAACGACCAAGGATACAGCAACGATGCCGATTAAAATATACAAACGAACGACGGCCGGACGACGAAATTCCTCGGTGAATATTCGCCAGGACGTCACCACGTCCACGCCGGAAAAGAGCCTGCTGGTCACGCTCAAGAAGACCGGCGGACGGAATCATTCCGGCAAGATCACCGCGCGCCACCGCGGCGGCGGACACAAGCGTCGGTATCGCCTGATCGACTTCAAGCGGAATCGCGACGAGAGTCCCGCGGAAGTCCTGACGATCGAATACGACCCCAACCGCACCTGCAACATCGCCCTGGTGCGGTACGAGGACGACGAAAAACGATATATCCTCGCGCCGCAGGGATTGAAAGTCGGGCAGAAGATTCAGTCCGGCCCCAATGCCGAACCCCGCCTGGGCAACTGCCTGCCCCTGATGAAAATTCCGATGGGCCTGGATATTCATAATATCGAAATGACCCCCGGAAAGGGCGGGCAGATGGTCCGCACCGCCGGCGGGACCGCGCGGTTGATCGCCAAAGAAGGCGACCGCGCGACCCTCATGCTGCCCAGCGGCGAAATGCGCATCGTCAACAGCAAGTGCCGCGCGACCATCGGGCAACTGGGCAACCTGGAGCACATGTCGGTGCGGATCGGTAAAGCGGGTCGAAAGAGGCACATGGGCCGACGCCCCCGCGTTCGCGGTTCGGCGATGAACCCGGTGGACCACCCGATGGGCGGCGGCGAGGGCCGGCGCTCCGGCGGACGGCACCCCTCCAGCCCGACGGGCGTGCTCTCCAAGGGCGGAAAGACGCGCTCCAAGCGCAAGGCGTCCAACAAACTGATCCTGCGCCGCCGCAAGACCGCGCGCGGCGTGCAGACGGTTCTGTAAATCACAGGAAAGCGAAGCGATGACGCGAAGCACGAAAAAAGGTCCGTTCGTAAACGAGAAGCTGTTCCGGAAGGTGATGAAAGCCAAGGACTCCGGCGACCGTTCGCCCATCAAAACCTGGGCGCGGGCCTGTACGGTCGTTCCGGAATTCATCGGACACACCTTCGCGGTGCACAACGGAAAGACGTTCCACAACGTCCTGATTACCGAGGACATGGTGGGACACAAGCTCGGTGAGTTCAGCCCCACGCGGATGTTCCGCGGGCACACCGGCGGTAAGAAGTAGTGGTACAAAAGGTTCCCGCAGGGAGTAGAGTGATACGATGGCTTGGATATCGACACATCGATTCGCCCGGATCAGCGCCCGCAAGGCGAGGCTGATCGCCGATCTGATTCGCGGGCGCGACGTGCAGGACGCCCTGAACATATTGAAGTTCACCCCGAATCGGGCCGCCCCGATGCTCTCGAAGGTGCTGACCAGCGCCGTCGCCAACGCGAACGAAGCCGAGGCGAACGTCGAGGCGCTGTACGTCCGTGAGGTGCGGGTGGACGAGGGACCGACCATGAAGCGGTGGCATCCCAAGGATCGAGGGCGGGCGCACAGCATTCTGAAACGAACGAGTCACATCCACGTGGCGGTGGAAGAGGAATAAACGCATGGGTCAGAAAGTCAATCCAACTGGGTTCCGAACGGGCGTGACCATCGGCTGGAAGAGTCGCTGGTATGCCCCCAAGAGCAACTACGGCGAATTTCTCGTCGAGGATCAGAAGATCCGCAAGTTCCTCGACACGCGTTTGAACCGTACCCCTCCGTTCGCCGCGGTCAGCGCCATCGAGATCGAGCGGACGCGCGAGGAAGTCAAGGTGCTGCTCAAGACCGCCCGACCGGGGATCGTCATCGGACCGAAGGGCGCGGAAGTGGACAACCTCAAAAGCGCCCTGGAAGACTTAACCGACCGGCGCGTGAGCATCAATATCGTGGAAGTGCGCGACCCGGACCTGGACGCCCAGCTGGTCGCGGAGGGAATCGCCGAGCAGTTGAAGCGCCGCAGCAGTTTCCGGCGCACGATGAAGCAGCGGGCCGAGGGCTCCATGCAAGCCGGCGCCCGCGGCGTGAAGATCCAGGTGTCGGGACGGCTGGGCGGCGCGGAAATGAGCCGCTCGGAAACGACGATCCTGGGCAGCATTCCGCTGCACACCCTGGAAGCCGACGTGGATTACGGATTCGTTCCGTGCTTCACGACCTACGGGTGCATCGGCGTGAAGGTATGGATTTATCGCGGGTTGTTCGGCGAACAGCCCACCGAAGAAGAGAAGCAGGCCCGCGCCCGCGCTTCGGAGGACCGTCGCGGTCGGCGAAGCCGTCGCGGGGCGGCGGCCCGGACGCGCGGACAGCGCAAGGCCCCCAAGGAAGCGCCCGTCCCGACGGGCGCCGCCGAAGCGCCCGCCGCGGCGCCGGTGACGAGTCCGGCCCCGGAAGCCTCCGCCCCGGCGGCCGAATCGGCTTCGGGAACGACCGAGTAGCGAACGAAGAGAATTGACGAGGTAATGCACCATGGCGATGATGCCGAAACGAATCAAGCACCGCAAGCAGATGCGCGGGAAAATGCGCGGAAACGCGACCCGCGGGAACACGGTGGCGTTCGGTGAGTACGGTTTGCAGACGACCGAGCAGGGATGGATTTCCGCCCGCCAGATCGAAGCCGGCCGCGTCTCCGCGACCCACTTCCTTCACCGCGAGGGAAAAGTGTACATCCGGATTTTCCCGGACAAGCCCGTCAGCGCCAAACCGCTGGAAACGCGCATGGGCAAGGGCAAAGGCGAAACCGCCAAGTGGGTGGCGGTCGTGAAGCCCGGTTCGGTGCTGTTTGAAATCGGCGGGGTTCCGGAAACCCTCGCGAAAGACGCCCTGCGTCGGGTGGCCCACAAGATGCCGGTGCGGTGCCGGTTGGTTCATCGCAAGCAGACCCTGTAAGGCGAAACGACGATGAAGATCAATGACGTGCGACAATTGAACGACGACGAACTGAATGTGGAATTGGCACGGTTGCGCCGCCACCTGTTCGACCTGCGAAGCCAGGCCGTCACGGAAAAACTGGAAGATCCGGCGATGATCACCCAGGCGCGGCGCGACGTGGCGAGGATTTTGACCGTCCAGCGCCAGCGGGAACTGGAGAACCAGAACAAGTAACGACGAACCGGTCGGAAGGCCGGCGAAAGAGATTCCATGACCAACGAAGGACAAGGTAAACAGGACAAACCCCGATCCCGACGGGCCCGCGTGGGACAGGTGGCCTCGTGCGGCGGCGCGAAGACCGCGTCGGTCGTCGTGAACACCCTCGTGAAGCACGGGCGGTACGGTAAGTACGTTCGTCGGCGGACGAAACTGGCGGTGCACGACGAGAAACGGCAAGCCAAGGTCGGCGACCTGGTGGAAATCGTTCCCTGTCGTCGCCTGAGCAAGACCAAGGCGCATCGTCTCGTTCGCGTCGTGCGGTCGGCGGTGTAGGGAAACGTCGGCGGACGGATCGGGCGACCGTTCCGGATCGCGGGAAACGAACCCGCGCCGCCATGGTTTTGATCTTTGTAAGGATACAGCTGTGATCCAGCAAGAAACACGAATGACAGTGGCCGACAACTCCGGCGCCCGCATCGTCGGGTGCATCAAGGTGCTGGGCGGATCGACGACCCGTCGCGGCGGGAGCATGACCCGGCGGACCGCCGGATTGGGCGACGTGATTATCTGTTCCGTCAAGAAGGCGATTCCCGCCAGCGACGTCAAGCAGGGCGACATCGTCCGGTGCGTCGTGGTGCGAACCACCAGCGGAACCCGTCGCGGCGACGGGAGTTACGTCCGGTTCGACAACAACGCGGCTGTCATCATCGACAACGACGGAAACCCGCGGGGAACGCGCATTTTCGGGGCGGTCGCGCGGGAGCTGCGGGAAAAGAATTACATGAAGATCGTCTCTTTGGCATCGGAAGTGGTATAGCACGATGGCGAGAAACATACGAAAAGGCGACAAGGTCGTCGTCCTGACCGGCGACGACAAGGGAAAGACCGGCGAAGTCCTGCGCGTGGACGCCAAGACCGACAAGATCGTCGTCCAGGGCGTCAACCGCGTGTATCGGCACATGCGACCCAGCCGGAGGCACCCCCACGGCGGACGCATCCAGAAGGAGATGCCCATTCACATCTCCAACGTGCTTCCGGTGGATCCGGAGACGTCCCAGCCGACCCGCGTGGGATTTCGGCACAACGACAACGGCGCGAAGGAGCGATTCGCCCGCAAGAGCGGCGCCTCGCTGGGCGCCGTGACCAAGCAAACCAAGTAGGACCATCACCATGGCTCGTTTGCAGGAAAAATACATCAAGGAAGTCAAGCCCGCCCTGGCGGAGACGTTCAAGCACGCCAACCTCATGGCGGTGGCGAAGCTGGAAAAGATCGTCGTGTCCATGGGCATCGGCGACGCCAACCAGGACAAGACCAAGCTGGAAACCGCCACGAAGCAGCTGACGCAGATCGTCGGGCAGAAGGCCGTCGTGACCCACGCCCGCAAGTCCGTCAGCAACTTCAAGCTGCGGGAAGGCATGCCCGTGGGCGTGAAGGTGACCCTCCGGGGCGAGAGAATGTACGAATTCCTCGACCGCCTGATTTCGCTGGCGATCCCGCGCGTCAAGGACTTCCGCGGGTTGAACCCCTCCGGTTTCGACGGAAGGGGCAATTACAACATGGGCCTGGTCGAGCAGTCCGTCTTTCCGGAAATCGACCCGGCGACGATCACGTTTACCCAGGGTATGAACATAGCCATCCAGACCTCCGCGCGCACCGACGCCGAGGCGCGGGAAATGCTGAAGCTGCTGGGCATGCCCTTCCGGAGCGAGAACTAACCCCAACAGGGAACCAAACGTATGGCGACAAAAGCACTCATAGCCAAGGCCAAGCGCACCCCGAAGTTTTCCACGCGGATCATTCGCCGCTGCCAGATTTGCGGCCGGCCTCGCAGCGTGTATCGGAAGTTCAAAATCTGCCGAATCTGCCTGCGGAACATGGCCAACAACGGGCTGATTCCGGGGATGCGAAAGGCCAGCTGGTGACACGATGAGACTTTTTCCCCGCGCGTGTTGGAACGCGCGGGACGGATCGCGCCGGGACGAGGGCGTCCGACGGGCGATCCCATGAAGGAATAAGAACGATGAGTTTGTCCGATCCGATTGCCGACATGCTGACCCGCGTCCGCAACGCGTTGCGGTCCCGGCACAAAACCGTCAACGTGCGGGCGTCCAAGGTGTGCGAAGGCGCCTGTCGCGTGTTGAAGGAAGAGGGCTATATCGAGGATTACACCCGTATCGAGGACGGAAAGCAGGGGCTCCTGCGGGTGTACCTGAAGTACGGCCCGATGGGGCAGGACGTGATGACCGAACTGAAGCGCGTCTCCCGACCCGGACGACGGGTGTACAGCGGCGTGGACGACCTGCCCAAACCGATCAACGGTCTGGGCATCGCGGTGGTGTCCACCAGCCTGGGCGTGTTGAGCGACCGCCAGTGTCGCGAGAAAAAGGTCGGCGGCGAGGTGCTGTGCGAAATCATCTAGGCCTGGCGCCCCCGCGGATGAATAGGTGACGAAACGATGTCAAGAATTGGAATGAAACCCGTGCCCGTCCCGAGCGGTGTGAACGTCAGCGTCTCCGGCGCGACCGTCCAGGTGGAAGGTTCGCTGGGCAAGCTGAGCTTCACGCATCGCCCGGAAGTGGCGGTGAAGGTCGAAGGCGACCAGGTCGTCGTGACCCGTCGGAACGACGAGCGTCAGAACCGGGCGTTGCACGGCCTGACGCGCAGCCTGATCAACAACATGGTCATCGGCGTGTCCCAGGGATACCAGAAGAAGCTGGAAGTCTACGGTGTGGGATACGGCGTGCAGTTGCAGGGACAGAACTTCACGATCAACTGCGGGAAGAGTCATCCCGAAGTGCTTTCCGTTCCGGCGGGCGTGATCGTGGACGTGCAGACCCCGCAGGCCCGCGGTGACAGCGACCCGGCGAAGTTCACCGTCAAGGGTCCGGACAAGCAGGCGGTCGGGGAATTCGCCGCGAAGTGTCGTCGCTGCCGTCCCCCCGAACCGTACAAGGGCAAGGGCGTGCGGTACGCCGACGAACACGTCCGTCGCAAGGTCGGAAAGGCCTTCGCCGGCGGCGGCGGGTAAGAGCGGTTGACACCGGGAACGTTTTTATAGGGCCGAATCATGAAGCCGATTTTACGAAATACAGCGCGTCGCGTTCGACGCAAAAAACACGTGCGGAAGACCGTCTCGGGCAGTCCCAGCCGACCCCGCCTGACCGTCTTTCGGAGCAACAAGAACATGTACGCCCAGATCATCGACGACGAAGTCGGGCGCACGCTGGTGGCGGCCTCCACGATGGAATCCGGGGTCACCGAGCGTCTGTCCACCGGCGCGGGAAATCGCGCCGCGGCGCAGGTCGTCGGAGAGGCGCTGGCGGCCAAGGCGGTCGAGAAGGGCATCAAGCAGGTGGTCTTCGACCGCAACGGATACGCCTACCACGGGCGCATTCGGGAGCTGGCCGAAGCGGCGCGCAAGGGCGGGCTGGAATTTTAACCCCCAAAACAGCATAGCAGGCGGATAGCTATACACGAAGGAGCAGCCGGTGGCGTTCCAAAAACGACAAGACGCACGAAGAAACGAAAGCTACGAAGACGAAGGCGGAATGGAAGACAGCGTCGTCCAGATCTACCGTTGCGCGAAGGTGGTCAAGGGCGGGCGCCGTTTCAGCTTCGCCGCGCTGGTGGTCGTGGGCGACCGCAACGGGCAGGTCGGTATCGGGTACGGAAAGGCCAACGAAGTGCCCAACGCCGTGGAAAAAGGCAAATCCGACGCGATGAAGAACCTGATCCGCGTTCCGATGCGCGGAAGCAGCATTCCGCACGAAGTCGTCGGGCGCAGCGGCGCCAGCCAGGTGGTCCTGGTCCCCGCCTCGGAAGGAACGGGCGTGATCGCGGGCAAGAAGATTCGCCCCCTGTTCGAGCTGGCGGGCGTGCATGATCTGCTGACGAAGGCCTACGGATCCACCAGTCCGAAGAACCTGCTGAAGGCGGGCATGCGGGCGCTGAAGAAGCTGCGGACGACCCAGACGGTCGAAACCCTGCGCGGGGTGAAGGTATCGTAGCCTCGAACGAAACACGAATGGAAAACAGCTTCGCCCGATTCGCGCGTGACGAAGGAAGGCGAGGAGCGAGACGAATATGAAGTTGGACGACATACTTTCGGCGGCGGGCAAGTACAAGCGACGCAAACGCATCGGTCGCGGAACGGGCTCGGGGCACGGGAAAACCTCAGGCCGGGGACACAAGGGCTACGGCGCCCGCGCCGGCGCGAAATGCCGGGCCGGGTACGAAGGCGGACAGAGCCCCATGCTGTCCCGCATTCCCAAGCGCGGGTTCAACAACGCCAACTTCCGCAAGGAATACCAGATCGTGAACCTCGCGGACCTGGAGGAAGCCTTCGACGACGGCGCCCGCGTCGCCGCCGAAACGCTCCGGCAGGCCGGGCTGATCGACGACCCCGCCAAACCGGTGAAAATCCTCGGCGACGGCGAGTTGAAAAAGAAGCTCACGGTCGTGGCGAACAAATTTTCCGCCAAGGCCTCCGAGCGAATCGTCGCCGCCGGCGGCGTGGCGGAGGAGATTCCCGTCAAGGCGCCCAAACCCCGGAACAAACAGAAATCCGCCCGGGCGGCCGAAGGTTCTTCCGAGGAGTCGTAATCGAACGTATTTGACGAACGTGGGTTCCTAATCACGAAGTAAGGAAACGGAACGTGGGTTACCGGATAACAAAATGGATCGCGGGACTGTTGCTGGCGACGGCCGGTGTGTGGCTGGGCGTGAAAGGCGTGCGGTCCACCGGTTCGGTGTTGCGCTGGGAAACGCTGTGGGTGGTTCCGCTGCTGCTGGGCGGCGCGTATCTGCTGACGAAGCAACTCTCCGCGTTCGACCTCTTCCGCTGGATGACCGGATCGATCGTCGCGGCGCTGGTGATCCGGATGGCCGGGCGGGGCGTGGAGCACCTCACGGCGATCCAGGCCGCCGGCGGGAACGAGGGACTGGCCGGCGCGATTTCCAGCCTCGTCGGGGCGCTGCTGATCCTGGCGATCTATTATTACGCCCTCTGGACGAAGTCCAACGTCCGCCGCGTGCTGGAGAATATTTTCTCCGTGCCGGAATTGATCGGGAAGATCGTCTTCACGATGGCGCTGCTGGCGATTTACCGCATCGGGTTCCACGTGCCCTTGGTCGGAGTCAACCAGGACGCCCTGACGGAACTGGCCCAGTCGCAGCAGCGGGGTATCTTCGGCGAGGCGATGGCGTATTTCAGCATGTTCACGGGCGGCAGTCTGCAGCAGAGCAGCCTGTTCGGTCTGGGGATCATGCCCTACATTTCCGCGTCGATTATCTTCACGCTGCTGGTCAACGTGGTTCCCGCGCTGGAGCGGTTGCAGAAGGAAGGCCCGGCGGGGCATAAGAAGATTCAGGAATACACCCGTTACGCGACGGTGGGGTTGTGCCTCGTGCAGGCGATTTTCTGGATGCGGTACATGATGTCGCCGAATCGTCTGCCCGGCGGGATGTCGCTGGTGTATCCCGAATACGCCGGTTCGACGATGGTGTTCCTGTGCGGTGTGATCGGTCTGACGGCCGGGACGATTTTCCTGATGTGGCTGGGCGAGCAGATCGACGAATACGGTATCGGAAACGGCATCAGCCTGTTGATCATGGCCGGGATCGTGGTTCGTCTGCCCGTGGCGATTCAGGAACTGGCGAGCAAGGCGTCGTTTTCCCTGACCGCCTCGGCCGGCGGGATCGGGATGGAGAAGATTCTCTTTCTCGCCGCGTCGTTCGTGTTCGTGGTCGCCGGCGCGATCCTGATCACCCAGGGACAGCGGCGCATTCCGATCCAGCAGGCCAAGCAGACGCGCGGGCGACGCACCTACGGCGGGCAGCGCCATTACATGCCCCTGCGGGTCAACCACGGCGGCGTGATGCCGATCATTTTCGCCTCGTCGCTGATGATCTTCCCGGGCGTGCTGACCCGCTGGGCGATCAGCCGCTGGCCCAACGAATTCACGCGAACCCTGGAGTGGATGTTCTCCAACGGTTCGTACATGCACACGCTGTTCTACATCGGGTTGATCTTCTTCTTCGCGTATTTCTGGACGACGGTGAACTTTCGGCCGAAGGACATGGCCGACCAGTTGCGGGATATGGGTCACTTTATTCCGGGTTTGCGTCCGGGCAAGCGGACGGCGGACTACCTGGAGCGCGTGATGGAGCGGATCACGTATTGCGGCGCGGCGTTTCTGGCGGTCATCGCCGTCCTTCCGACGGTGGTGGCTACCAAGATGGACATCCCGTTTGAAATTTCGGCGTTCCTGGGCGGGACCGGTCTGCTGATTATGGTTTCGGTGACGCTGGACCTGGTGCAGCGGATCGAGGCGAATCTGGTCATGCGGAATTACGGCGGCTTCCTGGGCGGCAGCAGTCGAATCAAGGGAGCGTATGCCTGATGCGGATCGTGTTAATGGGACCTCCGGGCGCGGGAAAAGGAACGCAGGCCGCCAGGCTGGTCGAGACGTTCGGCATGAAGCATCTGTCCAGCGGCGACATTTTCCGGGCCGAGAAGGCTTCCGGATCCGAGCTGGGCAGGAAGCTGTCGGACATCATGGCCTCCGGCGCGCTGGTGCCCGACGAGATCGTCGTGGAGATGATGGCCGGGGCGATCGCGGCCGTCGACGAGTCGGCGGGTTTGATGCTGGACGGTTTCCCGCGGACGGTCGCCCAGGCCGAGGCGCTGGATACGACGCTGAAGGAAAACGGAACCCCGCTGGACGCGGTGGTGGTGATCACCGCCGACGATGACGAGATCGTCGGGCGGATCACAGGCCGGCGAGCCTGCGGATCGTGCGGTAAGGGTTTCCACGTGAAATTCATGCCGTCGGGAAAAGGCGACGTTTGCGACGCCTGCGACGGACCGCTGACGCAGCGCGACGACGACCGCGAGGACGTGGTTCGCGAGCGTCTGGCGGCCTACAAGAAACAAACGGAACCGGTGATCGCCTACTACCGCGGGAGCGGCGCGAAGGTGATCGAGGTGAATGGAAGTCAATCGCCCGATGCGGTGACGGCCGATATGGTCGAAGCATTGCGTTCGCTGGGTGGCTAGGGCGGATTCGGTGGCGATCCATCTGAAAAAAAACGAGCAGGTCGAAAAAATGTACCGGGCCGGACAGATCGTCCGCGAGGTGCTGGACCGGCTGGGCGAGATGGTCGCCGTCGGAGTTACAACGGAAGAACTGGACGTCGAAGCGGAGCGAATCTGCACCGCGCGCGGGGCGGACTGCCTGTTTAAGGGCGTCCCCGGGCGCGGAAAGGCCGATCCGTTCCCCGGAAACATTTGCGCGTCGATCAACGAAGAGGTCGTGCACGGAATTCCCTCGCCGCGTCGCGTGCTGGAAGACGGCGATATCGTGAGCGTGGATTTCGGTGTGCAACTGAACGGTTGGTGCGCCGACGCGGCCCGGACGTATTGCGTGGGAACCGTCCCGCGGGACGCGCGAAACCTGGTCGAGGCGACGAAGCATTGTCTCGATCTGGCGGTCGAACGGATGCGCCCGGGCGAGAAATGGTCGAGCATCGCGCGGTCGATGCAGGATTACGCCCGCAGCCGGGGCTTTTCGGTCGTCGAGGAGTTCGTCGGGCACGGGATCGGGCGCGAGATGCACGAGGACCCGAAGGTGCCGAACTTCGTTTCGGCGGAGTTGCGCCGGCGGGACATCGTGTTGAAGCCCGGCCTGGTGATCGCGGTCGAACCGATGGTCAACCTCGGCGCCAAGGGCGTGCGGGTGCTGGGCGACGGATGGACGATCGTGACCGCCGACGGGAAGTGTTCCGCCCACTGGGAGCACACGCTGGCGGTGATCGACAACGGCGTGCGGGTGTTGACAGGTTAATAACCGGTAGTCGGTGGTCGGTGGTCAGGTAAGAGAAATCCGGGCTACGGACAACTGACTTCAGACCACGGATCACCGGATACCAGATACAAGGTGCCATTATGAAAGTACGAAGTTCGGTCAAACAGATATGCGAACATTGTCGGATCATTCGCCGCAAGGGCGTGGTGCGGGTGATCTGCACGAATCCGAAACATAAACAGCGACAGGGCTAAACGTCCCAAGGAGAGACCAATGCCTCGTGTGGCAGGTGTAGATATTCCGAATGACAAACCGGCGTGGATCGCGTTGCGATACATCCACGGAATCGGGCCGAAGTCCGCCCGGGAGATTTGTGCGCGTCTGGAGATCGCCGACAGCGTTCGGGCGAAGGACCTGACGGAAGACCAGCTTTCGCAGATCGCGGGCATGCTGACCGGCGAGTACGTGATCGAGGGTCAGCTTCGCCGGCAGCTTCAGCAGAGCATCACCCGTCTGCGGGACATATCCTGCTACCGGGGGTTGCGGCACCGTCGCGGGCTGCCCGTGCGGGGGCAGCGCACGAAAACCAACGCCCGCACCCGCAAGGGTCCGCGCAAGACCGTCGCCGGGAAGAAGTCGGTCAAGGAGATGCGATAAACGATGGCACAGGCACGCAAAATCAAGAAGGCCAAGCGTCACGTGGTTCGGGGCATCGCCCACGTTCGCGCGACGTTCAACAACACGCGGATCACGATCACCGACCCCAACGGCGACGTGTTGTGCAGCGAGTCGTCCGGTTCGGTCGGCGGATTCAAGGGATCCCGAAAGAGCACGCCGTTCGCCGCCGGCCGGGCCGCCGAGTCCGCCGCCCGCAAGGCGCGCAAGCTGGGCCTGATCGAGGTCGAGGTGAAGGTCAAGGGTCCCGGAAGCGGACGCGAGCAGGCGGTTTCCGCCCTGCAGGCGGCCGGTCTGAAGGTTCTGTCCATTGAAGACATCACGCCGATTCCGCACAACGGATGCCGGCCGAGGAAAAAACGACGCGTCTAGCGACGCGCAAGGAGCGAAGAATCGATGGGACGATATACAGGCCCAACCGACCGTTTGAGTCGCCGTGAAGGCGTGAACCTGATGCTCAAGGGCGCCCGCTCGTTGAGCGGGAAGTCCGAGCGTCGCATGCAGACCCCTCCGGGGATGCACAACTGGCGTCGCGGGCGCGTCAGCGACTACGGTCTGCGCCTCCGCGAGACGCAGAAGGTCAAACGATATTACGGAATCCGCGACAAGCAGTTCACGAACCTGTTCCGCAAGGCGCACAACACGAAGGGCAACACCGGCGCGGTGCTGCTGAGCCTGCTGGAACGACGGTTGGATAACGTGGTGTACAAGCTGGGCATGGCGCCGTCGCGCCCCGCGGCGCGACAGACGGTCGCCCACGGGCATATCCACGTCAACGGACGGCGGGTGAACGTCGCCAGCTACCTGGTCTCCGTGGGCGACAAGGTTTCCGTGAAAGCCTCGGACAAGTCGCAAAAGCTCATTCGCGCCCGCCTGGAAGAACTCGGCGAACCGCGCCTGCAGAATTGGTTGACGCTGGACATGTCCCAACTGCTCGGTGAAGTCGTCGCGCTTCCGACGCGGGACGACGTGATGATTCCCGTGGAAGAAAACCTGATCGTCGAGTTCTGCAGCCGGTAAGGCCCGGACTGAAACGGCGAGAGAGAACCTTTTTTTTATTACAGTCCAAGACGGACGGAGGCGTAAATACATGCGTATTCGATGGCGTGGCCTGGAATTGCCCACACGGGTCGTGAACGATCAAGACGTTTCGACCCCCACCTACGGGAAGTTCGCGGTTGAACCGTTCGAGAGAGGGTTCGGCACGACAGTCGGAAACTCATTGCGGCGCATCCTGTTGTCCAGTCTGGAAGGGGCGGCCGTGACGAGCGTCAAAATCAAGGGCGCCGATCACGAATTCACCTCGATTCCCGGAGTGAAGGAAGACGTGACGGACATCATCCTCAACGTCAAGTCGCTGATCGTCAAATCCCACACCGACGAGATGAAGACGTTGCGCTTGACCAGCAACGTCAAGGGTCCCTTAACCGCGGACATGATCGAAGCCGATCCGGCGATCGAGATCATCAACGGCGACCTGGTCCTGGCGACCCTGACCGACAACAAGCCCTTCGAGATGGAACTGACGGTCCAGACCGGGCGGGGTTACGTCCCCGCCGAGGAGATGATCGACCCCGACGCGGACCAGGAATCCGGCGTGATCGACGTGGACGCCTACTATTCCCCCGTGACCCGCGTGCGCTACAGCACCGAGGACACCCGCGTCGGGCAGAAGGTCAACTACGACCGCCTGGTCCTCGAAGTGTGGACCAACGGAACGATCACCCCGGAAATGGCCGTCGTCGAAGCCGCCAAGATCCTCCGCAAGCACCTCAACCCCTTCGTGCAGTACTTCGAGCTGGGCGAGCAGATCGTCGAGTCCAGCACCGTCGAACCGCACCAGGAAGTCGACACCGAACAGCAGCGCAAGCTGATGATGAGCATCCAGGAAATGGAATTGTCCGTCCGGGCGAGCAACTGCCTCGAATCGGCGAAGATCGAGACCGTCGGACAGTTGGCCAGTATGTCCGAGGCCGAACTGCTCAAACTCCGCAGCTTCGGAAAAACCTCGCTCCGCGAGGTGAAGCGCAAGCTGACCGATATGGGCCTGGGCCTGGGCATGAACGTCTCCGTCCCGAGTGCGGACGCCGACGACATTCTGGAAGAGGAACTGGATGATTAATCCCCGCCGCGACGCGGGAAACCCGAACCCCAAGGATCAAAAGGACGTACCATGCGTCATCGAGTAGCCGGAAAACAATTAAGCCGTACCACAAGCCACCGCCGGGCGCTCCGTCGTAACCTGGCCGCCTCGCTGTTTCAGCATGGCGCGATCCGAACGACCGAGACGAAGGCGAAGGAACTGCGACGGTTCGTCGAGAAACTCATCACCATCGCCAAGACGGGCACCCTGCACGCCCGGCGGCAGGTGATCGCGCGTTTGCAGGACCGGGAGATGTACACCTGGGACGAAACCGAGAAGGACTACGCCCCGGAAGACAAGACCGTCGTGCAGAAACTCTTCGACGAAATCGCCCCCCGCTACGCCGACCGCGCCGGCGGGTACACGCGGATCATCCGCCTGCCCGACCGCCGGATCGGCGACGCGGGCGTGCAGGTGATCCTGCAACTCGTCGAGGAAGGCGAGGACGGCGGATCGAAATCCTCCGCGGGGCGTCGCAAACAACGCGCCGCCAAGCGCCACGCCGCGGCGGGCAAAGCCAAATCCGCCGCCAAACCGACCGAGAAGACGGATGAACCCCCGGCGGACGAAGCGCCCGTCGCCGAAGCGCCGGTGGAGGAATCCGCCGCCGACGCGGCGCCGGAAGAGGAAAACGCGGAGTAATTCCGTACCGACCCAACCCCCCATCGCGGCGAAGTTCCCGGGGACTTCGCCGCGTTGCTTTTCCAACAATACGCCTGGTTGTGCGCCAGGGAAGGTTTTGCCGGTTTTAGGGTGGACGCGTCCGCCCGGCCGGGGATACCATAGTCGGGAAGGTTGTCGCGCACCGCGGCGACCTGACGGGAGATCAACATCATGCCCAACGATCCGGATTGTGTCTTTTGCAAGATCGTCGCCGGCGTGATCCCCTGCGCGAAATTGCTGGACGAGGAACACGCCCTGGCGTTTCTGGATATCGGTCCGGTCGCCCCAGGCCATGCGCTGCTGATCCCCAGGGACCATTACGAAACGATGGATACCATGCCCCCCGATGCCGCCGCCGCGATGTTCCGGCGCCTTCCCGCGCTCGTCAAGGCCGTCCGGGCGGTCACCGGCTGCGAAGGCGTCAACGTGCTGCAGAACAACGGCGCGATCGCCGGGCAGGTGGTGCCGCACGTGCACGTACATGTGATTCCCCGCGAACCGGCGGGGCGGTTTTCGTTCAACTGGCCCGCGGGCCAATATGAAAAAGGACAGATCGATTCCCTCGCCCGGGCGATTCGGGAACGATTGTCCCAGGGAGAGATGCAATGACGCGAACGATGTATCGGCCGTTGGTCATCGCGCTGGGCGCGATGCTGTGTTTCGGCTGCGAACCCGTCAACAAGGACAAACAGGTTTCGGCCTCCAAACAGAAAGAGCAACCCGTGACGAAATCAGAACCCGAATCCCAAACCCAACCCCAGGAAGACGCCCCCGCCCCCGCCTCGAAGAATCCCGTCGTGGTTCTCGAAACCTCCAGGGGGGATATCGCCATCGAACTGAATCCGGACCAGGCCCCCAATACGGTGGAAAATTTCCTGCAATACGTGGACGACAAGCAATACGACGGTGTGATCTTTCACCGCGTGATTTCGGGGTTCATGATCCAGGGCGGCGGATTCACGCCGGACATGAAACAGAAATCCACGCGCGACCCGATTGCGAACGAAGCCGACAACGGTTTAAAGAACGATCGCGGGACGATCGCGATGGCCCGCACGGGCGATCCGCACAGCGCCGGGGCGCAGTTTTTCATCAATCACAAGAACAACGATTTCCTGAACTTCAGCGGTAAAACCCCCCAGGGTTGGGGATACTGCGTGTTCGGGAAGGTGGTTGACGGCATGGACGTGGTGGACGAGATCGCCGCCGTGCGCACCGGAACGAAGGCCGGGTACGAGGACGTGCCCGTCGAGGCGGTCGTCATCCGGCGGGCGTATCGGAAGTAATCCCCTTGATCGTCCCGGCGGCCGGGGTAGAATACACCCGGTGTTTCAGGGACGTGGGCGTCTTCGCGAAAGGGATCGCGAGCGAAAGGAAGCGCGTGATGAATTTTCTGGACTGGGCGGAAATCACGTTTATGACCATCTACACCATCATGCTGGTGGTGGTGTCGATCTTCGGTCTGCATCGCTATGCGCTGGTGTTCTTGTACTGGCGGCATCACAAGAAGGAACCCAAACCCGCCGGGCGGTTCGAGGACCTGCCCGTGGTGACGATTCAGCTTCCGATGTACAACGAGCGATTCGTCGCCCGGCGGATCATTGAAAAAACCTGCCGCATCGACTATCCGCGGGAGAAGCTCCATATCCAGGTGCTCGACGACAGCACGGACGACACCGCCCGGATCGCCCGCGAGGCCTGCCAGGAGATGCGACGCGAAGGATTCGACGTCGAATTCCTTCACCGCGACGACCGGAGCGGATTCAAAGCCGGCGCGCTGGAGAACGGTTTGAAGACCGCCCGGGGCGAGTTTATCTCCATTTTCGACGCCGATTTCATTCCCGAACCGGATTTCCTGCAAAAGACGATCCATTATTTCACCGATCCGAGCGTCTGCGTGGTGCAGACGCGCTGGGAGCACCTGAACCGCGAGGACAGCCTGCTGACCAAAAGCCAGGCGATTTTCCTCGACGGACATTTCGCCATCGAGCACGTCGGACGAAACCGCAGCGGGCGGTTCATGAGCTTCAACGGAACGGGCGGAACGTGGCGACGGTCCGCCATCGCCGACGCCGGCGGGTGGCGCCATGACACCCTGACGGAAGACCTGGACCTGTCCTATCGCGCCCAGCTTCGCGGGTGGAAGTTCGTGTTCCTGCCGGACCTCGTTTCGCCGGCGGAGCTGCCGCCGGAAATGACCGGGTTCAAGGCCCAGCAGTTCCGCTGGACCAAGGGCGGCGCGCAGAACGCCATCAAGCTCCTGCCCAAGGTGATGCTGTCCAAAATTCCGCTGAAGGTGAAGGTGGAAGCCTTCTTCCACCTGACGGGATTCATGATGCACATCTTCATGTTCGGGCTGGTGATGCTGATGTACCCGGCGATGTACCTCAAGTGCCTGCCCGTCGAGAGCGGAACCGTCTGGAGCGTCATGGTGGACATGAGCATCTTCACGCTGGCGACGATGTCCGCGACGGTGTTTTACTGCGCGTCCCAGGGGGCGCTGCGGGGCAATTGGCGCATGCCGATGAAATACCTTCCGATGATGATGGCCTTGGGCGTGGGACTGTGCGTCTCGAACACCAAGGCGATCCTGGAGGCGTGGTTCGGACGGAAATCCGCGTTTATTCGCACGCCGAAATACGGCCACGGCGACTCCGATTCGACGGGATACATCGATCACGGCCGGGCGAGGAAGAAGACCAACTGGCTCCCGATCGTCGAGTTCGCCATGGGCGTGTACATGCTGGGATGCCTGTATTTCTGCATTTTCGACGTTCGGGCGGCGATCACGGTTCCGTTCCTGGCGATCTTCGCGTTCGGATTTTTCTACGTCTCCCTGATGAGCCTGAACCTCAAACCGCTGCTGCAATGGGGACATCGTCCCGACAGGAAGACGGAATCGCCCGCGGAATCTTCTTCCCCCGCGGATCGCCCGCAATAACCGCGATGCGGCAAAAGAAGGCGCGTCAGATCTCCGTCGTGACGGGCTGGTGGGTTTCGACGGCGTGGACGGTTTCCGCGATGGTGCGGAACAGTTCTTCCGGGTTGATGGGTTTGGAGACGTAGGAATCCATCCCGGCGTCCAGGCACACCTGCCGGTCGCCCTTCATGGCGTGGGCGGTCATCGCGATGATGGGGATATGCCGGCGCGTCTGTTCCTCGCGCCGGCGAATTTCGCCGGTGGCTTCGAACCCGTTCATTTCCGGCATCTGCACGTCCATCAGAATCAGGTCGAAAGGCCGGGCGTCCAGCTTCTCCAGCACTTCCTTTCCGTTTTCCGCGACGGTGACCGTGTGCCCGTTCTTTTCCAGCAGCGCCACGGCGAGGGTCTGGTTGATGCGATTGTCCTCGGCCAGCAGGATGTTGAAGGAGCGATCCCCGAACGTGCGTTCGGCGGGGACGAATTTCTCTTCTTCTTTATCCTCCGAACCCAGGACGGTCAGAATCGCGTCGAACAGGTCGGACGGGGAGACGGGTTTCATCAGGTAGGTGGTGATGTTCAGGTTTTTCCCGCGCGCGGTGCTGGTTTGCCGGCTGGCGGAGGAGAGCATGATGATCTTGGGCATGTGCAGGTTGGGACGATTCTGGATTTGCTCGACGACCTCGAAGCCGTCCATGTCCGGCATGCAGACGTCCAGCACGACGACGGGATAGGGCTGCTCCTGCTGCTGCGCCGAAGCCAGCGCCTGCAACGCGGTCGGCCCGGAGGCGACCGCGGCGGGTTTCATTCGCCAGCTGAGGAGCATTTCCCGGAGAATGTGGCGGTTGGTTTCGTTGTCGTCGACCACGAGCACGGGCATATCTTCCAGGCTTTGCGGCAGCGCGCGTCTGGGCACGACGTCCGTTTCGGATTTTTCCAGCGTGATGGTGAAATAGAAACGGCTGCCGTGATTGATCTTGCTGTCCACCGAGATGGTTCCCCCCATCAATTCCACGAGTTGGGAGCTGATGGGCAGTCCCAGTCCGGTGCCGCCGTATTTCCGCGTGGTGGAACCGTCGCCCTGTTCGAAGGGTTCGAAGACGCTTTTGTGTTTCTCGTAGGGAATTCCGATTCCGGTGTCGGAGACGGAGAATTCCAGTTCAACGTGATCTTCCGTTTCGGACACGAGATGGATTTTCACGACGATTTCCCCCTCGTCGGTGAATTTCACGGCGTTTCCGATGAGGTTGTTGAGAATCTGTCGCAGGCGCACGGGGTCGCCGATCAGGCTGTCCGGAACGTCCGATTTGACGTCCAGGAGCAGTTCGAGTCCTTTTTCCTCGATTTTGGCGGCGAAGACGCGCGCCACGGACGCGATGCAGTCGTGCAGGCGGAAGGGAATGCAGTCCAGTTCGAGTTTCCGGGCTTCGATCTTGGAGAAGTCCAGGATGTCGTTGATCACCGCCAGCAGGGCGTTGGCGGATTCCTTGACGGCCGTCAGGTAGTTCCGCTGCTCGGCGGTCATGTTCGTGTCCAGCGCCAGGTCCGTCATCCCGATGACGCCGTTCATGGGCGTGCGGATTTCGTGGGACATGTTGGCCAGGAACTGCGACTTGGCGGTGTTGGCGGCTTCGGCGGCTTCCTTGGCCTGGCAGAGTTCCACCTCCGCCTGCTTGCGATCGGTGATGTCGCGGGCGGTGCAGACGATGCAGGAGAAATTTCCGTCGGCGTTCTGGATGGGCGAACCGCTGAACAGCACCGGAATCGACGAGCCGTTTTTGGCCTGCAGGTTCGTTTCGACGTTCTGGATCGTCATGCGCTTGTGGACCAGGTTCCACAGGGGACTTTCGGTCGGTTCGTCGCCCAGGTCCACCAGGGAGAGCATCTCCCGGTCCTGCAGTTCGTCGGAGGTGTACTGCAGCAGGGACAACGCGGCCTGGTTGTAGCTCTGGATGGTCCCGTCGGTGCGGAGCACCAGCAGCGATTCGCTCATGTTCCGGATGATGTTGTCCACGTAGTCCTTGGAGACGGTCTTCTGCTCGAGTTCCTCGCCCATGGTTCTTAGCGCGCGGGAGAATTCCTCCAGTTCGTCCCCCCCCTGGGTATCGACGGCGCTGGTGAAGTGGAACCGCTCGTTGATGTCTTCCACCCGGTGGGCCAGCGCGACGATCGGGCGCGTGATCCCGCGCCGCAGCAGGATGTACAGGAAGATCAGGGAGGCGACGAACACGATCAGTCCGATGACGATGTTGGTGATGACCGCCTTGCGGACGAGGGAATCCACCAGGACCTGCGGAACCCCGATGTGAATGGTTCCGATGACTTCGGATTTCCACAGGATGGGAATCGCCAGTTCGTAATAGAGTCCCAGGGGGATGAACTGGTAACTATCCTCGTCCGAAACGGCATGATCGTGATTTTCGGCGAAGGTTTGATGCATGTCCAGCTTCACGTCGTCTTTGTGGTATTGATACAGGACGTTATTGTCCTTGCCGGTGATCACGCAGTAACTCAAGTGCGGGTTGGGATCCACGAGACTCTGGAGATAGGAACTCATGCCCGAAAACCCGTCCAGGGGCAGGTCGTTGAGGTTGTTGTAGATCACCCCGCGCAGATGGCGGGACATGACCAGCGCCTCCTCTTCCAGTCCCTTTTTCTTGGCGGCCCGCAGGTCCAGAATATTGAACAGGGCGATGATCAAAAACCCCAGCGTGAAGGCGGTAATGGTGATCGCCGACAGTTTCCAGCTGATGCTTAACTTCTTCATGGTAGTCGCCTTATTGTTTCAGCAAAGGTTTTGGCGAATATGCAACATCTTTAGGGGATGGTTTCGGTTTTCGCGGGTTTCAGAAGCACTTTTTTCTGCAGCCAGTACCATTGCAGGAACGGGGGAATTTTCAATTCGCCCGTTCGCGCCGCGGGCGGCCAAATGGTGACCCGCTTTTCGTTTTGCCATTGAATCCAGTTGCCCAGGATCGTGGTCCTGGGATCGTATCCGAAGAGGCACTGATGGTTTTTGTCGAATCGAAGTCGTCCTCGCACGACGGGAAGGTCGCAGGTCTCCAGGGCGGGAATCAGCGCGTCGGGCGTGAGGCTTCCGGCGCGTTGGGCGGCGTCCTGGAACACGAACAGCGCTTCGTAACTCGCCGCGGCGGCGCTGCTGCGCGGGGGGACGCCCCACCTTTTTTTATACGCGTTGAAGAACCCGCGAGACAACGGCGTGACGTCGGAAAGCGTCACGCCCGCCTCCGAGAGCGTCACGACCGAGTAGGCGCATTTCCCGTGAGTCTGTTTCCAGAAGTCGGGACTCTCGGCCGCCTGGACGAATCCCATCGGTAAGGCGGGGATTTCCATGTCCATCCATTGCTTGAACAGGTTCGCGGAATTGGGGCTGTAGTACCAGAGAAACAGAAGCTGGGCCTTGGCGGTTCGGCACCGCCGGAGAACCTTCGTGAAATCCGCGGTTTCGGACGGTACGGATTCATGTCCGACGATTTCCCATCCGTCCTTCACGGCGATTTTCTTCACGATGGCGGCGGCGTCCCGGCACATCAGGGCGTTCTGATTCAGGATGAACATCTTTCGGAATCCATACTGCTCCTTCAGGAAATGCAGCAGGTCGCCGGCTTCCCGGAGATACCAGGCGACGCTTCCGCTGACGCGGAAGGACTTGCGATATTTCCGCGGATCGGAGGCGAATTTGATGGTGTCCCATTTGGGGGTGTAGCATCCGACGGACACGATATGCACGGCGTCGTGTTCGGCGACCACGTCCATCGCCGCCAGGCCGTATTCCGACAGGCAGGGTCCGCCGATCAGGACGTCGGGTTTTTTGTTCTTCAGCAGGAGTTTGAGTTTTTCCATGACCTGGCGTTCCGGAACGTTGGGATTCTGATCGTCGGTGTCGAGGAACTCCAGGCGGACGGGGTAGGCTTTGCCCTGGAGGGTGATTCCCCCCTCGGCGTTGATTTGCTCGACCGCCAGCGTCAGCCCGCGAAGCCCGTTCTGCCCGTAGGAATATTTCAGCGGGAGCGGACATCCCACGACGATCTCCTTGCGGGTGAGCGGATCGGCAGCCAGGGAATCGGCGATTCCCGGAAGCAGCGTTCCGGCGAGAATCAATAACCCAAAACCTTTCATATACACCCCATGGTATATCAGGTTGTCCGCGACCGAACGACACGACCTCTTGTCAACACGCAAACCCCTGCCGGGGCGTATTGTTTCTGACAACGTCGTCGGTCTATACCAGAACCCCATGTCTCCAGCCACGACGCGAGGAGACCTCGACCTGTAGTATTATCGGAAAAATGGGGGGATTTTTTTTGCGGGAAATCCCGGTATTTTCCGTGGTTAAAAAAATCGGGAGAATCCCGGCGTGGAAGCCGTGATTCTCCCGTCTCGTCAGGAGGACGATTTTGTAACTCTTTGGTTCACGAGGGCGTATCGTTATTTTTTTTCGTCTTTCTTCGACCAGGTCCATTGCAGCCAGGGAGGCATTTTCAGGTCGCCGGTTTTGGCCGCCGCCGGCCAGATCGTCACGCGCTGTCCTTCCTGCCACTGGGCCCAGTTGCCCAGGACGGTGGTTTTGGGATCGTATCCGAAGACGCACTGGTGATTTTTGTCGAAGCGCAACCGTCCCCGCACGACGGGAAGATCGGTTTTCTCCAGGGCGGGAATGAGTTTGTCGGGTTCCAGGCTGTCCGCCCGTTCGACGGCGTCCTTGAGCAGGTAGAGCGCCTCATAGCAGGCCGCCGAAGCGGTGCTCCTGGGGGCGACGGACCATCGGTCCAGGTAGGCGTTGTAGAAATTGCGTGACAGCGGTGTGACGTCCGAAATCGTCACGCCCGCCTCGGAGAGGCAGATGACGGAATAGGCGCATTTCCCGCGGGTTTTTCGCCAGAATTGGGGGTCTTCAGCCACTTCCACGAATCCCAGCGGAAGGGCGGGGATTTCCATGTCTCTCCATTGCTGAAACATCTGTGCGGTTTGCGACCAGGTCCACAAAAACAGAAGCTGGGCGCCGGATGCCTTGCACTTTTTCAGGGGTTCGGAGAAATCGGTCGTTCCGCTGGCGACCGCCTCTTCGCCCACGATCTGCCATCCGTCGCCCTGGGCGAGCTTTTTGACGATGTCCGCCGCCGCCCGGGACATCTGAATGTCCTGGATGAGAATGAACATCTTCGAGAATCCGTACTGTTTCTTCAGCTCCGCCAGGATGTCTTTGACTTCCTTGATATACCACGCGACGTCCCCGCTCATGCGGAAGGACTTGCGGTACTTTTTCGGATCGGAGGCGAATTTGCCCATGTTCCATTTGGGGGTGTAACACCCGGTGGAGAGGATGTGCACCACGTTGTTCTCGGCGATGATGTCCATCAGGTCCAGGTTGGTTTCGGATCGCGCCGGTCCGCCGATCAGGATATCGACGTGTTTATCGTGGATGAGGGATTTGACCTTGTCGAGAACGGACGCCTGGGAAACCTTGGGATCCAGGTCGTTCGTCTCGACGATGTCCAGGCGGATGGGCAGCTTCTTGCCCTGCAGCGTGATTCCCCCCTGGTCATTGATTTCTTCCATCGCCAGCGTCAGTCCGCGCAGCGAGTTTTCCCCGTAGGAGGTCGTTAACGGAAGGGGGCATCCCACGTGGATGGCGTCCCGCGCGACGACGGAGGGCGTCAGGGATAATGCCGAAAGCATCATCAACAGCAACAGGAAATCAGTGCGTTTTTTCATTGGTGGTCTCCTTGACCGAGTAAAAGGCGGGTCGGAAATTCATTTGATCGAGAGGATTGTCGGGAAAAAGCGCGCTTTCCCGACGGAAATATCCCTTTGCCATCCCAGAAATGATTTCCAATCCTCTTTTCCGAAGAGGATTCTTATTAGGTATCGGAGCAAGAGGCGGGAAATTTGACTTTTCTACTCAAGTTTCCAGGTCTTTTTTCCCCCGAGTCCATGACGAAGGAATCCAAACCCATATCCATCGGGAGAGACCCGGGCTCCGCCACCGGCGAGGAGAGGTTGGTCGCGCCGGGCGTTGGGTTCCACCAAACCCCGGGACGCGAACGTGAGACCCGCGTGGAAACATCACGGCGCGGTGGGAACGGGTGGTTCCCACCGCGCCGGGAATCATTGGTACAGGGAGTACTGGTTATTTCTTATTTTTCCAGAACCATTCCAGCCAGGGGGGCATTTTCAGGTCGCCGGATTTGGCGGCCGGGGGCCAGATCGTGACGCGTTGCCCGTTTTGCCATTGCGCCCAGTTGCCCAGGGCGCTGGTTTTGGGGTCGTATCCGAGAATGAACTGGTGGTTTTCGTCGAAACGGATCGTCCCCCGCACGAGGGAGAGGTTGGTTTTCTCCAGCGCGGGAATGAGTTTTTCCGGGTCGAGGCTTCCGGCGCGTTCGACGGCGTCCTTCAGGACGTACATGGCTTCGTAGCTGGCGGCCGACGAGGTGCCTCGCGGTGGCACGCCCCAACGATCTTCGTAGGCTTCGTAATAGCTTCTCGATTTGGGGGTCACGTCGGAAAGGGTCACGCCCGCCTCGGAGAGGCAGATCACGGAATACGCGCATTTTCCGCGGGTTTTTCGCCAGAATCCCGGGTCTTCGGCGGCTTCGACGTATCCCATGGGCAGGGCGGGGACTTCCATTTCCCGCCATTGCTCGAACAGATACGAGGTGTTGGGGCTGTAGTTCCACATGAACAGCAGTTGCGCGCCGGATTTCTTGCATTTTTCGAGGTAGGGTTTGAAATCCGTCGTGGTGGAGGGGGCGGCTTCCTCTCCGACGACCTTCCATCCGTCGGCGATGGCGATTTTCTTCACGATCGCCGCGGCGTCCCGGCACATCAGCGCGTCCTGCACCAGGATGTACATCGTCGTGAACCCGTATTTTTCCTTCAGGACGGCCAGCAAGTCCTTGGTTTCCTGGATGTACCAGGCGATATTTCCGCTCATCCGGAAGGACTTTCGATATTTTTTGGGGTCGGAGGCGAATTTCTCCTTATGCCATTTCGGGGTGTAACATCCGGACGAGGCGATATGCACCACGTTGTTCGCCGCCACCACGTCCATCGCCGCCAGGCCGTATTCCGATCGGTTCGGACCGCCCACCAGCACGTCGGCTTTTTTATCCTTGATGAGCGACTCGACCTTCGCCATGGCCTGCTCCTGGGTGATTCCGGGGGTCAGGTCTTCGGTGTCGAGGATTTCCAGTTTGACGGGGAGCGTCTTGTCTCCCACCTTGATTCCGCCCTGGTCGTTGATTTCCTCCGTCGCCAGGACGATCCCCCGCATTCCGTTTTCGCCATAGGAGGCTTTCAACGGAAGAGGGCATCCCACGACGATGGAATCCTGCGCGACCGCCGGGGAAAACGCCGCGACCAATACGATGAATATTCCCGGCAGGACCATGGATTGCATGTTTTTTTTCATGATGTATCTCCTATCCAAACAACAAGATCATTCCAGGCGACGACGCGTCCCCTGGGATTCCGTGTGTAGTGTACCGGCGTTCGCCGAACGAATTCGGCGCGTTGAGCACGTTTGTTTTCGCGTAACCCCGATCCGACCGCGAAACCGTTTCCGGTTCTCTTGAGCCTATCGGAGCGCGGAGCGGAAATCTTGACTGACAAACTCAATGTATGAAAAAAAAAGCGTGGCGGGAAGGTGAATTCCCGCCACGCCGCGAATCCAGTGAACCGGAGGTTATTTTTTTCCTTTCCAGAACCATTCCAGCCAGGGGGGCATCTTCAGGTCGCCGGTTTTGGCGGCCTGGGGCCAGATCGTGACGCGTTGTCCGTTTTGCCACTGCGCCCAGTTTCCGAGGATGGAGTTGGTCGGATCATACCCGAAGACGCACTGGTGGGTTTCGTCGAAGCGGAGTTTACCGCGGACGACGGGGAGGTCGGATTTTTCCAGCGCGGGGATGAGTTTGTCGGGTTCCACGCTTCCGGCGCGTTCGATGGCGTCCTTGAGCACGAAGACGGCTTCGTAGCTGGCGGCCGACCCGGTGGCGCGCGGCGGAACGCCCCAACGCTCTTCATAGTCCTCGTAGAATTTCCGCGAGAGGGTCGTGACGTCGGAAATGGTCACGCCGGCTTCCGAGAGGGTGATGACGGAATAGGCGCATTTTCCCTTGGTGCGTTTCCAGAACGTCGGGTCTTCGGCGGCTTCGACGAATCCCATGGGCAGGGCGGGGATTTCCATTTCGCGCCACTGCTCGAAGATCTTGGCGGAGTTCGGGCTGTAGGTCCACAGGAACAGCAGCTGCCCGCCCTTCTCCTTGCACTCCTTCAACGGGGCCTGGAAGTCGGTCGTCGGGGTGGGCGCGGCGTGTTCGCCGACGACTTCCCATCCGTCGGCGGTGGCGACCTTCTTGACGATCGCGGCGGCGTCCCGGCACATCAGCACGTCCTGGATCAGGATGTACATCTTCGTGAATCCGTAATCCTTTTTCAGGACGGCCAGCAAGTCCTTCATTTCCTTGATGTACCACTTGATGTTTCCGCTCATGCGGAACGACTTGCGGTATTTCTTCGGATCGCCCGCGAAGACGCCTTCGTTCCACTTGGGCGTGTAGCATCCGGTGGTGACGATGTGCACGACGTTGTTTTCGGCGATCACGTCCATCGCCGCGACACCGTATTCCGACCGCGCCGGTCCGCCGATCAGGACGTGCGCCTTCTTGTCCGTGATCAACGATTTGACTTTCGCCATCGCCTGATCCTGGGTGACCTTCGGATCGAGGTCGCCGGTGTCGACGACTTCCATCTTGAAGGGCACTTTTTTGTCGCCGAGTTTGACCCCGCCGGCGTCGTTGATCTGTTCGACCGCCAGGGTGATGCCCCGCAACCCGTTTTGACCGTAGGACGCCGCCAGCGGTAGCGGGCATCCGATGACGACGGCGTCCTGCGCCGTCGCCGAAGAGGTCATCCAACACGTTAGACTCACGATTCCCACGAGCAATAGTGTGTAGATGCGCGTTTTCAATGGATGTCTCCTTGCTCAAAAAAGTAACAGCGAATATTGAAAGCGGCTCCGTACCGCTTCACGTGATTCCATTCGCGTACCGTCGGAGCGAAACACAGCGCCGGTGAGAATGAAGCGTCCACCCAGCCGCCCGTCGTCGCCGCCGGTTTTCCGTTTTCGGCGGTGTCGATACACGTGGTCCTGTAACACCTATCGGAACATCATTTATAAATCTTTGCGCGAGATTGAATTGGAGGATCCCCGGCCGCGTGTCGGCGGTTGGACTCTCCCCGGGAGGACGAGTCCTTTTTCATCTTAGGCCACCACCAATTTAACCACGGGGGCAGCTTGATGTCACCCATTTTTCCCGCGGGGGGCCAGACCGTCACGCGCTTCCCGTCCTGCCACTGGGCCCAGTTGCCCAGGATGGAGGTTTTCGGGTCGTATCCAAATACGCATTGATGTTGTTTGTCGAACCGAAGCTGACCCCGCACCACCGGAAGGTCGATGCTCTCCATCGCGGGGATGAGCTTGTCGGGTTTCAGACTGGCCGCCCGCTGGGCGGCGTCCTTCAGGACGAACAGCGCTTCGTAGCAGGCGGCGCAGGAGGTGCTGCGGGGCGGGGCGCCCCAGCGTTTTTGGTAGGCGAGATAAAAATCGCGGGACAGGGACGTGACGTCCGAAAGGGTCACCCCGGCTTCGGAGAGCGTGATGACGGAAAAGACGCATTTCCCGTCCGTTTTTTTCCAGAAGTCGGGATCCTCGGCCGCCTCGACGTACCCCAGGGGCAGGGCGGGGACTTCCATGGTTCTCCACTGCTCGAAGAGAAAGGACGTGTTGGGACTGTAGTTCCACAAAAACAGCACCTGCGCCCCGGAACGGGTGCATCGCGTCAGATAGGTCCGGAAATCCCGCGTTTCCGTGGGGGCGGATTCTTCCCCGACGATTCGCCAACCGTTCTCGACGGCGATTTTCTTCACGAGCTTCGCCGCGTCCCGGCACATCAGCGTGTCCTGCGTCAGGAGGAACATTTTCGTGAAATTGTACTTTTTCCGGAGGAACTCCAGCAGGTCTTTGGTTTCATGAAGATACCAGGCGATGTCCCCGCTGATCCGAAACGACTTGCGATAGGTTTTCGGATCGGAGGGAAATTTCTCCCGGTTCCATTTCGAGGTGTAACATCCGGAGGCGACGATATGCACCACGTCGTGTTTGGCGATCATATCCATCGCCGCCAGGCCGTATTCCGACCGGGTCGGACCGCCGATCAGCACGTCCACCTTCTTCTCGGTGAGCAGGGATTCCAGCTTCGCCAGCGCCGCGTCCTGGGAGACGTTGGGATCCAGGTCTCCGGTATCGACGAATTCGAGTTTGACGGGATACTTTTTCCCGCCCATCCAGATTCCGCCCTTGGCGTTGATCTGCTCGGTCGCCAGGATCAGCCCTTTTCTACCGTTATCGCCGTAGGACGTCGTCAACGGCAGGGGACATCCCACGACGATATCGTTCCGGGTCGTCTGCGCGTCGGCGGACCCGATGCACAGCAGCAGAAGCAATCCCGCGAAACCATATCGATGTTCTTGCATGTATTCCGTCTCCCTGCTCGGACCGGCGCGGGAAACATCCTTCCCCGCCTCGGTCCTCTGACAGAAACGTTACCGTGTTTTCAACCAGAACCATTGCAGCCACGGGGGCATCTTCAGTTCCCCGGTCTTGGCCGCCGGCGGCCAGATCGTCACGCGCTTCCCGTCCTGCCACTGGGCCCAGTTGCCCAGGATGGTCTCGGTCGGGTTGTATCCGAAGACGCACTGGTGGGTTTCGTCGAAGCGCAACTGTCCCCGCACGACGCGCAGGTCGGTTTGTTCGATCGCGGGGATGAGTTTGTCGGGTTTCAGGCTGTCCGCGCGCTGAACGGCGTCCTTCAGCAGAAACAGCGCCTCGTAGCTGGCGGCCGATCCCGTCGCCCGCGGGGGGACGCCCCATCGTTCCTTGTGGTCCTCGTAAAAGCGACGGCTGATGCGCGTCACGTCCGAGGGGGTCACCCCGGCTTCCGAGAGCGTGATGACCGAATACGCGCAACTGCCCTTCGTGCGTTTCCAGAACCCCGGGTCTTCCGCGGCCTCGACGAATCCCATGGGCAAGGCCGGGATCTCCATGTCCCGCCACTGCTCGAAAATTTTGGCGGAATTGGGACTGTAGGACCAGAGAAACAGCACCTGGGCGGCGTTTTTTTTGCATTGTTTCAGCGATTCCCGGAAATCCGTCGTTTCGGTGGGCGCCGCGGCCTGTCCGACGACCTGCCATCCGTCGGCGAGGGCGACTTGTTTGACGATCTGGGCGGCGTCCCGGCACATCAGGACGTCCTGGATCAGGATGAACATTTTCTTGAACCCGTACTCCTTCTTGAGCATCGCCAGCAGGCCTTTCATTTCCTCGATGTACCAGGCGATGTTTCCGCTCATGCGGAAGGATTTGCGGTATTTTTTCGGGTCGGAGAGATACTTGAGCTTGTTCCACTTGGGGGTGTAGCAGCCGGTCGTGACGATATGCACCACGTCGTGTTCGGCGACGACGTCCATCGCCGCCAGCCCGTATTCCGATCGCGCCGGACCGCCGATCAGCACGTCCACCTTCTTCCCGGTGATCAGATCCTCCACCCTGGCCATCGCTTCGGCTTCGGAGACGGTGGGATTCAGGTCGCCGGTGTCCATGATGACCAGTTGCACGGGGAGTTTCTTTCCCTGGAGTCGGATCCCGCCCGCGGCGTTGATCTGCTCCGCCGCCAGCGTCAGTCCGCGCATTGCGTTTCGTCCGTAGGAGGCCGTCAAGGGCAGGG
>JAFGJE010000082.1 GCA_016929245.1 Phycisphaerae bacterium | reverse complement strand
CTTCCTTTCCATGGGACTATTCCCATGGAAAGATAATCGTATAAATGACTTAAAAATCTTTAGAAATTTACACAGTACAAATAGATATGAAGAGTTATAAAAAAGACAAATATGGTATACCCATTATTGGTCGAGATCAGGTAGAGGATAAGGCAGAGGAATTTCTTAAATATTTTAATGTGTCTATATATGGTGAGCCTACAGGAACACCTCTTATGGATATTTGCACTAGGATGAATAGTGAGTTTAATATTGTGTTTGTCTTTGACCAGGATTTGGGCATAAGTACACAAGGAAAAAAAATACTTGGTCGCTTTCAACAAAAACCCCGAATTATTTTTATAGATTCCTCTTTAGAAAAATTATCACCAAGATGGCGATTTACATTATGCCATGAATTAGGACATCTTGTTTTTCATCGTAATGTTGATTTAGTTTCCGCAAAAGCAAAGGATACTGATACTGAAGATGATATAGATGGAGAAAGCCCGCCTTCTCAATCGAGAACAAATTCAGACTGGATGGAATGGCAGGCGCATGCATTTTCAGCATCAATACTCCTCCCTCGACTAATGGTGCAAAAAGTTGTATTTGATTCAATAAAAGAGTTAGGTTTGAAAATAGATTTTGGCCCCATCTATCTTGACAATCAACCCTGTAATCAATGCAATTACGGAATGATTATTCATAAACTAACAGAGTTATTTGGCGCGTCGAAAAAAGCGGTCGAAATCCGTCTTAAAAAATTAAAACTTCTTGTCGATGTTAGAGATCAAAATGTCGAACATATTCATTCTCTTCTACGAGAAGGATGAATCGGGTGCCGTGATTCGCGCAGCGTAGCAAAGCCGCTCAGTTATTTTATTCAAAAAAGATGAAGATTGCGCGTGCAACGAGTTGCACGCCCTACCCTAAAACCAATTCGTCTTATTCGTCTTCCTTCGTCTTCATTCGTCTTATTCGCGTTCTCTTCAAGTCAATATTGTCATCACCTCGTTTCCAGCAGGTTTTGTTTGCAGCATTTGGCTGGGATGTTTAATCGACTACAGAAGTTTCTCAACGGTTCGGTTACTTCGGTTTGATTTGCTGACGGCAATCGCCAGCTTCCGCCGCGAAATGTCAGTTTTTCCGGCGCGGCCATCGACTCATACACCTTTCGCATTTTACGCATAACCTCGGAAAGGGGCCGCGATCGCGGCTGAACGATTCTGGCTGGGGAATACACAATATGCTTTGCACCCACGTCGCAACCAAAGCCTACAAGTCGTTCAAGATCATCCAGCGTCTGCGGCTGGAGTAGATTGGCATCCTGATACGCGCCGTTGCTGGAACCATCGCTTAATAACGAACGCGGGAACAGCGGATCGATTCGCAGCACGACCGGCACATCAGCCTGTCGAAGCCGGCGAATCCCTTCCATGCGATCTGCAATGCTCGGCGCGTTCGGCTCAAACATCATTCGGACTTCGTCACGCCAAAACGCCAGGCTGACTTCCACAAAACATTCCGCCGAGGGTGCATGAAGTTGATGAAACAAATCGACACATTCCGATTCGAAAGCCAACCGCGGATTCTTCGTCAGAATCACAACGCTGGTGAAGCGATGGCGATGTCGAAGAATCTCCCGCAACGCCAGCCGCGTGTACCCCGCCGTCGCCTCCAGCGGCTGAAACGGGTCAGTACTGTTGGACAGGTGAATCGGCGCCGGCGGAACGTCGAATTCCTCCAGGTCGGCAAGATCCATTCGCAGGAGTTTCGCGAAGTCGCGTTTCTCACGAACCTGCTCCTGCTGGTATCCCGCCGCGTAGCAATACACACAACCGTGCGAACAACCCGTGTAGACGTTGATGCAATACCGATGGCCGCTCGGAAATCGCGACTGATCGGCGAATGGGCAATACCATTTCACAACGCGAGGCCGGGTTGGACAAAGCGTTGGCTTCCGCGAACCGTGCGGCAGGAAATACATCGCCATGGCCGCCTGTTCTCGCGGCGATTTGCTTCGCCAGGCGGGCGCGTATTTCGGAGCCACCCGCTTGGAAAGCGCAATACCTTCTTCAAGACTCATCGAAAGGAGTGTTGTCATAATGTCTACAGAAACCTAACAAAATACGAACTAAAAAGCAAGGACAAAATGTTGGCTGAATACAAAATAATTACCTTTCCCAAACCGCCGGAATTCTTCCGGTAAGCGGAACTCAGAGAACGCGAATGACGCGAAGGAAGACGAATGACGCGAATTTTGTTAGAGTTTTATTGCGTCTTCCCGTCTTTTGACTCCTGACTTTCAAACCATTCGTTTTATTCGTTTTCATTCGTCTTACCTGTCCCCTAGGGATTCGCGTTCTCTTCACGTCGAACACTCATTTCAGGAGAATCACATGTCTCAAAAATCTCAATCGTCGCACGAGGAATCCGCTCCGGAAACCGCCGTCAAGATGCCTCGTGAGCCCAAGACCCGCGCCGGGCTTCAGCGGGCCGTCCATGCCCTGCTGGGGGTGTGGATTCCCGACAAGGCCGTCTGCCCGCATCACAACGCTCCGCTGGATTACCTGGAAGCCAGCTTCCTCCGGCAGAAAGACCTGCTCGTGTGGGCCAATCGCGGCGGGGGCAAGACGATGCTGGCAGCCGCGGCTACGTTGCTCGACGCGCTCTACCGCGCGCCGGTGAAAATCCGCGTGCTGGGCGGGAGTTTCGATCAATCCGACCGGCTGGCGGAGTACATCCGCGAGTTCGTGCAGAAGCGCCCGGAGCTTGTGGAAGGACGCATGTTCAAGGATCGTATCACCGTCGCGGGCGGCAGCGAGATTCGCATGCTCGCCCAGTCGCAGCAGGCCGTGCGAGGCCAGCACGTCCAGAAAATCCGCTGCGACGAGGTGGACCTGTTCGACGACGACGTCTGGCAGGCGGTGCAGTTCGCCACGCGCTCCAAGGGCCAGACGCGCGGCAGCATCGAGGTGCTCTCCACGCTGCACCGGATGGGCGGGTTGATGCACAGCCTCGTGCAGTCGGCGCGGGGGATTCCCAACGGGCGCGAGGACGAAACCATCCGGCCCGCCTCGAGCGACTCGCCGTTCGGGTATCACCTGGTCAACTGGTGCCTGTGGGAAGTCATCGAGCGCTGCGGCCCGGAACGCCAGTGCTCCGATTGCCTGCTGGCGGAGGACTGTCAGGGCGTGGCGAAGAAGGCGGAGGGATTTTTCCGTATCGACGACGCGATCACGATCAAGGCCCGTTCCAGCCGGGCCGCCTGGGAGAGCGAAATGCTCTGCAAAGGGCCGCGAAGGCAGTGGCTGGTGTTCGAGGAGTTCGACCCGGCGATCCACGTGCGGAAGGTGGAGTATCGTCCCGAATGGCCGCTGTATCGCGCGATGGACTTCGGGTACGCCAGCCCGTTCGTGTGCCTGTGGATTCAGGTCACGCCCGACGGCGCGGTGCACGTGATCGACGAATACTCCCAGACCCGCCTGCCACTGGCGAAACACGCGGACACGATTCTCCAGCGTGACCCCGGGCCGGTGGAAATGACCTTCGTGGACCCCGCCGGGCGCGCGAAGGAATCCACCAGCGGCGCCGCGTGCACGGATATGCTGACGGCGGCGGGGATTCCCAACACCTCCTGCGCGAGCGGTATCGCGGGCGGCCTGGAGCTCATCCGCGCCCGCCTCGCCCCGGCGGCAGGCCCGCCGCTGTTGTACGTGCATCCAAGGTGCGGAAGGCTGATCGAGTCGTTCCAGATGTACCATTATCCCTCGCCCAGCGCCCCCGATCCGGACAATCCCGTAAAAGACGGCCCGGACCACGCGATCGACGCGCTGCGCTACTTCTTCACCAACCGAATGAAACCGGGCGGAGAAACGCAGCGGGGGAGGTACTAAGAGAACGCGAATCTCAAGAAAGCTATGGGGTAAGAAAGCTCCGGCGGTTTTAGAGCCTGTATGAAAACGTGGCTTGGACATCTTGTCCAAGTGTCTCACGGGCATCTTGCCCGTGACCCCATCTTGCAGGGGCAAGATGCCCCTGGGACGCTTGGGCCAGAGGCCCAAGCGTCATGAAAGAACGTTTTCATACAGGCTCTTAGAGCAAACTGACGTTGAGACTTCGTTTTCTGCGGGCTTGCTTCCTCCGCGCCTTCGTCACGAAACCTCGGAACCGCAAAAAGTATTCCCGCGTTTTTGTTCCTTGCCGCGAACAAATCCGCCGCTGTACAGCGGGAGATGCTTATTCGGTTCTTTCTTCGCGGAAGATTGCGCGTGCAGCCCGCCTTCGCCTCTTGGAGGCTGTGCGCCCTTCGGCAAGTTGCACGCGCTACTCGTCTTCCTCCCGTCGGATGGGATCTTTTTTTGTCGTGGCGCTTACGCCCAGGAGGGTGATGTCTTCGCAGCGGTCGTTTTGGTCGAATCGCAGTACGCAGTAGCGGGCGCCCAGGAAGTCCGACCAGTGGCGGATGTCGTAGATTCGCAGCAGTTGGCCTTTCTCTTTGCTGCGGAGGGTTCGCAGCGGTTGGCCGAGTTCGCCGTCGCGGCTGCATTGGGCGGGCGTCTTTCCCTTGAGTTTCCTCTCCAGGTTCGCGTCGTGGATCATGTCCTCCACGCCGTCGATGTTCTGCTTCGTTTTGGAGAACACCACGATCACCCCGTCCTCCAGTTCCACGATGTATCGGGATTTCTTGAACAGGTCGAGTTTGACGGGATAGAAAATAATCTTCACGTCAGGCCGGTCCACGTCGACGAGGGTTTCCAGCCGTCGGCCGAACATCTCGTCCGCGGCGGCTTCCTTCCGACCCATCAGTTTTTCCCGGCGGTCCTTCACGTCCGCGTCGTTCACGGCATCGCCGGCGATCAGCGACGCCAGGCTGACCGGATGCGCCCGGCAGCCGCCCAGAACAAGGATCGAGAAAAACACGGCGCCCAAGAGCAGCAGGTCGATTCTCCATGCACGTTTCGATTTGTGTCGTCCAAGGATCACTGTATCTCACTCCAACCGATGAACAGGGTGCGTTACGAGTCGCGGCACGGCCTCGACGCCCAGGGTATTGCGCACCGCGCCCACCACCGCAGAACCACCGCTTGACGGCGGAGGCTCGTTTGGTGGCAGAAGACTCGCCGGATTCAGATCAATTCCTTTTCCCGGAGATATTCGACGGTCCGGTCGGCGGCCTGGGTTATCGTGTCTTCGTCGACGGCTTTGAGTTTTTCGCACTCGCGGGCGACTTTCGGGCGGAAGATTTTCACCACGCGCGTGGGCGAACCGTTCAGTCCGAGTTTCGCCGGGTCAACGTCCAGGTCCCCGGCTGTCCAGGTCGGCACGTCGATTTGTTTCGCCCGCTGCTTTCCGCGCAGGGTCGGCAGGCGGGGGTCGGCGACTTCCTTCACGACCGTCACCACGCCGGGCAGTCGCATCTCCAGCACCTCATGGCCGTCCTCGACCAGCCGATGCACGCGGCAGGCGCCGTCGGCAGTCAGTTCCAGCTTACCGACGTAGCTCGCCACGGGAAGATTCAGGAACGACGCCACGCCCGGGCCCACCTGCCCCGTGTCGCCGTCGGTCGCCCGCTCGCCGCAGAGCACCAGGTCGCCGCCGCCGAGTTTTTGAATCGCCGCCGCCAGCACGTAACTCGTCGCCCAGGTATCCGAACCGGCGAAGGCCTTGTCGCTGAGGAGAATCGCCGAGTCGAGTCCCATGGCGACGGCTTCCCGGAGAGCCTTGGCGGCTTTGGGGGGGCCCATCGACACGCCGATGATCTCGCACGCGCCGGACGAGTTGGCTTCGCGCAATCGTAAGGCCGTCTCGATGGCGTACAAATCCAGGGGATTGATAATCGCCTCCACGCCTTCGCGGACCATGGTGCCGGTGGCTTCGTCCATTTTGACGGCATTGGTTTCGGGCACCTGTTTCAATAGGACTACGATTCGCATGTTCCTTCGCTCCTGCCGCCCGGCGGTGTGTCGGCCGGGGAATCTATGATCCTAACAGACTCCACCCGGTAAGCAACCCCCGGCATGAAGATTCCCGCCGAAGGCGAACCTCGACTGGTCCAAAGGCGTGGAAGGAAATTGGTCCATCATTTTTTCTGAAGAGAATCCCCGCCAACGGCCGATAACGTTTGACGATGGATCGGGGCGGGGTACGCTTCTATATGTACGTTGGAAAGTGAATCGCGTCCCTGCTAAACAAATAAAAGTTGTCCACTTTTACTGTGAAAAGTGAAAAAAATTTCGTTCTTAACACAATCTTAACTTTACAAGCCCCCCTATTTTCGATTTTTATATAGTGAGTAAGTTGTTGAGAATTTCCGACTCGGCCGCACTGGGGCGGTCGGGCGCAATAGAATTCGGTTAAAACCATAGGCGCATGAATTAACCTGAAAGGAGCAATCATGCAAAGGAATGCCCTCATACTGGGATGCATCACCGCACTCGTGATGCTGTCGCTGGCGCCCGTAACGGTGGCGGACGACGTATCGGATCTCAAGGCGCAAATCGAACGTTTGAATTCGCGTCTGGAGAAAATGGAAACACAAAAGACCGGTCAGATCGAGAAAGACGAACTGGCCAAGATGATGAAGGAAATCCTGGACGACGCCAAAGCCGCCCCGGCTCTTCCCGAATGGATGAAGAACCTGAAGTTCAGCGGATTGTTCCGTCTGCGTGGTGAGTCCATCGGATTCCAGGGCAAGCGCGGCGGCGGCGCCAACGGCGTGGCGCAGGTCGGCGAACCGAAGAACAACAACCGCATTCGTATGCTGCTGCTGTTCGGGTTCACCAAGACCTGGTGGGACAACCAGATGGAAGTCGGCTTCCAGCTGAGCACCGGAAACAACGCCCCCAACGCGGCGCACCAGTCCATGACCGGCGACTTCCAGAAGAAGCCGATCTGGATCAGCATGATGTACGCGAAGTACCAACCCAACTGGGCGAAGGGCCTGACCATCGCCGGTGGTAAACTCCGCGCCCCGTTCCGCACCAAGACGGACCTGTCCTGGGGCCCCATCACCAACCCGGAAGGTATCTACATCGACTACCAGGCGCCGTTCTTCGGTGACTTCAAACCGTACGGACAAATCGGCTTCTGGCTGGTCAACCTGGACGGTCCCGAACCGCTGGTTCCGGGAATGGCCGCCACCGCCGGCACGACCATTCGGGACACCGAGATGCTCAGCATCAGCACGGGCTTCGACTGGAAGATCGCCAACGCGGTTGACTGGTTCTTCGGCGCGACGTACTACAAGTATTACAATGCCGATTTCTCCAACGGCGGATTCATCAGCCCCTACGGCATCGACGGACAGTGGGCCTCCGGCGGCGGAAACGCCCCCAACAGCGCCCTGAACTATCCCTCCGCGGATTACGGCATCCTCGAATTGACCACGCGAGTCGGATGGAAGATGGACTTCCTGCCCGCCCCGCTGCAGAAGTGGCAGGCGTGGTTCACGTATCTCCGCAACTGCAAGGATGATTACAGCACCCTGAAGAACCCGATCCCCGCGATGGGCAGCGCCCTGGGCGCCGACCGTCACTTCAAGAGCGATCCCAACGCCTACGGCGTCGGAATCAAGGTCGGCGAGAACAAGAAGAAGAACGACTTCTCCCTTTCCTACATGTTCTTCTACCTGGAATACTCCTCGACGATCGCCGGGTTCATCAACCCCGACCTGCTGTATCCCAACAACCAGGGTCACATCCTCTGCGCGATTTACAACATCGACGACTTCCTGACCGTCAGCGGTACGATGTGTCTGGAACAGCCGATTCACACGAACGACAACCCTGCCAATGCCTATTTCGGACAGAACTATCTGATCCCCAACCGTCTGTTCCCGCACAGCGAAGACATGACCGCCATCTTCCGTGTGGACCTGACCTGGAGCTTCTAAACACGTTGTACAACGTATAAATTGAAAAAGACCGGCCTGTTCCGTTTGGGACAGGCCGGTTTTTTTGTCGCCCCGTGTGACGGGGGTTCTCAAACGGTCCAACTGATCTTTCCGCGGTTGATGTTTTGAAGCCCGAACGGGCCTGAAAAGCAGGATAGATTCGCCGAAAGCCCATGCCCGCAGACATGCTTTTATACCAGATCAACAAAAGAAAGGCCGATCGTTTCGTGTAAACAAATTGATCCATAACATAGGGATATTTGTTTTTGAAAGTAGCCGCGGGCGCAAGCCCGTGGGGAAAAACGATTCTCAAGATAAAAGAGTCCCGCAGGGACGATTGAGCGTTTCAATCGCCCCTACGGGGCTCCGTTCTATTTTCACCACGAGAAGCCCACGGGCTTGCGCCCGCGGCTACTTTCAAAGAAATGCAAATGACAACATCGGCCATCATTTTGTTGAATCGGTATTACAGCCACACCTAAAAGGTATTTCGAGAAAACTAGGGGGATCACCCTAACCTGTTTGGCTAAAGGATTTTGCGAACTTTATTTGACTTCCCATCTCAATCTTTCCTATGATAACTCCGATAGAAGATTGTAGGTTCGGGGTTATGCTGTCCCCACAGCGTTAGTGGAACGCGCGTTTTCCGTACCCGGGAAGACGGCGTGGAAAGTATCCTTTTTCGATCTGAGATTCGATTTTTGGGGAGTTGAACATGAAACGGCGAACTATACTTTTCTGGATCGTTCTGATTCCCATCTGCCTGCTGTCCTCCCTCGCGGCGGCGGAACGAAAATTCATCCTCGTGGGTTGTCCGCTGCCGTTGGGGGCGACCTACGGCCAAAATCCGTACCGAGGCATCATTCTGGCGACGGAAGAAATCAACAAGCAGGGCGGCGTGACGCTGGACGGGAAGAAATATCCCCTCAAGCTGGAGATCATCGACACCGGCGACCTGGATCCGAAGGTGTCCGAAAGCGAGGCGATGGCGAAGGTCGAGTCGCTGATCACGGACAAGAACTGCGAGGTGCTCGTGGGCGGTCCGAACCGTTCGGAATACGGGCTGGCGGCGATGGACGTCATCGCGCGGCACAACGTGGTGCACATCGTCTGTTCCGGGTGTTACACGCCCAAATGGCACAAGGAGAAATTCGCCTCCGACCCGAAGAAATATCGCCGTTCGTTTCGCATGAGCGGAAACATCGCCTGGTACATTCAGGAAACCAGGGACCTGTTGAAATTCCTGAAGGACAAATACGGTTTCAAGAAAATGTTCATTCTCATTCAGGACGTTCTGATGTGCCGGGACGCGGCGGAGATCGTCCGGAAAGTCGCCCTGGAGGACGGATGGGAGGTGGTCGGACAGGCCGCGGCGCCCGACGGAACGACGGACTTTCAGCCGTTCCTGGAGAAATGCAAGAAATCCGGCGCGCAGCTTCTGTTCATGTGGAACTACAGTCCCAACACGTCGTACCTGTTCGAGCAGTGGCGCGAAATGGAAATTCCCGCCCTGCCCATGGGATACGTCGAGGCCGCCGAAGATCCGGAATTCTGGAAGAAAACCAAGGGAAAATGCGCCTATTCGGTCATCACCCTTTCCGAAGCGGGCGTGACCCTTTCCGACGTGACGCCGTTGTCCCGCGCGTTTTACAACCTCTATAAAAAACGCTGGGGGATTCCCCCGCGCTCCACCGGTTCGGCGGCGGGGTATGAGGCGATGTTCGTCCTGAAGGACGCCGTCGAACGGGCGAACAGCCTCGACGCGGAAAAACTGATTCCCGTCCTGGAGAAAACCGATCTTCCGGTCGTGCGGGGACAATTGCGATTCGACGAAAATCATCAATTCATCATGGGATACGATCCCAAAACGTCCGCCCTGGGCAATTGGGCCCAGTGGCAGAACGGGCAACGCATCACGATCTGGCCGCCCGTCGCCAAAGCGGGGGACTTGAAGATGCCCCCGTGGCTGCAATGGTGGTGGTTGAAAACACGCTAAGCGCCGGGAAGCGGCGAAGGACGGTGACGACGCGGGATTCGGCTGTTTTCTTTGTGCGAAACCAAGAGACATGAAACGACATACCCTTCTTCTTTTCGGGTTGTTGACCGTACTGACCGGCATGGTATCGACCCGGGCCGACGCCGGGCGGGGCGCGATTGTCGTGG
>JAFGJE010000081.1 GCA_016929245.1 Phycisphaerae bacterium | reverse complement strand
ATGGACAACGAAGGGAAGGTCTCCGTGACCTGGGACTATATCTGGTTGTACGGCGGCGGGGCGCCCGAACCGGCGACGATGAGCCTGCTGGCGGTCGGAGGATTGGCGCTGCTGCGACGGCGCAGCCGGTAGGCCAAGACGCTTGCGATAACGCAACCTTTGTACAATACGTTCAACGTTGCTATGGGGAGATTCCCGTCGGAATCTCCCCTTTTTTCATCGATCTTCCCTGTTTCGGGGGCAATAAATCCCGTTGACATTACGTTAATCTGATATATAATACATATTATATCAGAGTATCTTCTGCTTGGCTGCTTGTTTTCTTATTTCAACGTATGTAGATACCGATAAAAAAGCGGTGCAGGCTGTATCTGCAGGCGAAGAATGATTGTTGCCGGGGTATCCCCGTAACCAATAAAAATATTTCCGGTGATTTTTTGGTGATTCGGCCTTGTATAGAATAAAAACAAACCATCGGATCAGGAACGGAAGTATACGAATGATACGGAAGAGTCTGACGCATCCACTGTTGTGGTTCCTGCTGTGCGTGTCCGTGTTCCGTGTCGACGCATGGGCGGACTCGCCGACTCTTCGCCTGCCGAAAATCTTTTCCGATCACATGGTCTTGCAACGCGAGGGGGCGATTCCCGTCTATGGCTGGGCTTCGCCGGGCGCGGAAGTTCGCGTGACGCTGGCGGGGAAAACCTCCACCGCCAAAACCAACGACAAAGGCCGATGGATGGCCCATCTGCCGAAGCAATCCGCCGGCGGACCGTACGAACTGACTATCACGGACGGTAAAGAAACGATTACGTATAAAGACGTGATGGTCGGCGAAGTTTGGCTGTGCTCCGGCCAGTCGAACATGACGTTGCCTTTGTTTGAAACCGACAAGGGTAAGGAAGTCGCCGCGGCGTCAAAGAATGAAAATCTCCGGTATTTCACCATCGGCTACAACATGGGCCATATCGCCAATCAGCCGCTGGATGACCTGCAGGGCGATAAGGGTTATACGTATAGCTGGGAATGCGTCACGCCCAAAATGGCCGGCGGCATGTCGGCTGTGGCGTACTATTTCGGCGAGGCGCTGCAGAAGGAACTGAACATTCCCGTGGGGATGATTCACGCTTCCTGGGGTGGAGTGGGAATTCAGGCCTACACGCCGCGCGAAGGCTGCGCCGCCGATCCGCCGTTCGCCGAAGCGATGAAGGATTGGGATCGCCAGTGGGCGGAGTTTCGCGAAACGAACGACCCGGAGAAGGATCCCAACAGACACGCCAATTTCAACGCCGCTATTCAGCAACCCGCTGGGTTGTACAACGGTTCGATCGCGCCGGTGGCGCCCTACGGCCTGCGGGGATTCGCGTGGTATCAGGGCGAAGCCGACGCGGGCAACGCGGCCCCGTACACCGAGCGCTTAACGCGGATGATCCGCCTGTGGCGCAAGGCGTGGGGATGGAAGGAAACGCCCTTCCTGATCGTGCAGTTGCCCGGTTTCGGCACGCCGAACGAGGGAACGGACGACGACGGCTGGGCGCAGGTGCGCGAGGCACAAAAGCAGGCCGCTAAAGCGACGCATTCCCATCTCGTCGTGATCATCGATTCCGGCGAGGCGGAGAACATTCACCCGATGAACAAGAAAGTCGTGGGAGATCGTCTGGCGAAGACCGCCCTGGCGAAAGTGTATGGCAGAAAGAAAATCCGCTACAGCAGCCCGGTATTCCAATCCGTGCGGCGCAAGGGGAGTGATTTGGTAGTCACGTTCAAAAATACGTACGGCGGATTGCGCACCTCCGACGGCGGGCCTTTGAAGGGATTTGTCCTGTCGGGTGCGGACGGCGCGTATCACAAGGCCTCGGCGAAGATCGAGGGTCATAATCGCGTGGTGGTCTCGAGTCCGGACGTGCCCCAGCCGGTGCGCGTGCGCTACGCCTGGGCGAAGAATCCCGTCTGCAACCTGTGCAACAAGGAAAACCTGCCGGCAGGGCCGTTCCAGGCGGAGATTGGTAGTCGGTAGTCAGTAGTCGGTAGTCGGAAATTTGTGTTGTCGGAATCATTGAAAACCAGATCGTGTTCTGATACGCGAAAAATGTCTTGTATTGTCATCCTGAGCGGAGCGCAGCGAAGTCGAAGGATCTTACGGATAGTTAGATGTAAGGTCCTTCGACTCCGGCCCTTCGGGCCTGCGCTCAGGATGACAGTTCACAATGTATGACGTGACAATACACACCCGGCCTGCAAGGCCGGGTCTGGACGCCCCTCCGGGGCGAAAATGGCTGAAAACAGCCCTGAATATGGCAGGATGAATGATGAGAAAGCAAAAAAACAATTCGGCGTTCACATTAATTGAGCTGCTTGTGGTGATCGCGATTATATCGCTACTCGTGAGCATCCTGCTGCCGAGTCTGCATGCGGCCAAGGAGCAGGCGCAGATTACCGCCTGTATGGCGAATGAAAAAAGCGTCGGTTCGGGCATATTCATGTATGCCAGCGAAAGTGACGGTTATCCACCTGAATCCTGGGATGGAATAAAAACGTGGGGACGAAAATTGATTGATATGCAATGCGCCTCACTCTTTCGCTGCCCTGCCCATATGCCGGTTTTTGGAACCGACGATCTCAATGAGCTTTGCAGCTACGCCTTGAATTCCTGGACGACGTTACAACCGGGAAACAATGAATTCGGCGGGGATGGGTATTACGCGCGTGCGAGATATCGATCTATTGATGAGGTTACGCAACCGGCGATATCCGGTTTAGCGGTGGAGGTATGGCGAAGTTATAATCATTTGCATGGTGATTATGATAATACCATTGATTGCAGATACGGCGAAATCAATAACGTGTTTTGTCTTCACAACATTAATTTCTGCAAAAAGGATATTGGTTTACACGGAGAAGACAGAAAGCAGAATATTCTTTTCTATGACGGCCATGTTGAAACGTATCCCTTTGTTTATCCGGCAGATGGTACGATTTGGCCGGAGAATCAATATGGCTGGAAGTGGTATTTGGTTGATGATGGGCTCTAAAATTTAATTTGGATATTCCTGTAAAATGTCTTTTTCTTTCCAAGAGAGAGAAGAAAGGTTTTTCCGATAATGATCCCCTTTAGGAAAATATATAGGTTATTTCTCTGCATATTGGTAAGTTGTTTGAGTAACCTGGCAATCGCCGCCGAGTGGACACCCACGCTGGACAATACGCCGAACCTTCATACGACCACACTTACACTGACGATCAAAGCCAAACCCGGGGCGGCGGAGAAGATTCCCGTTGAATTGCATAACTTAGCCGAGAGCGTCTGGACGGCGGAAGTGCCCGCCGGAACGACGACCTTGACGGCGAAGGATTTTACATGCACGAAGGAAGGCCGGGTGAATGATGGGTTGGTTTTCGGATACATCATGAAGATCACCGCGCCGGAGAAGGATGTCGAGTCCATCGAAGCGAAATGGTCCGGCGACGACGGCGTGCGGTATCCCTGGGAGGTCGATCCCGCGCCTCTCGGCCAGGCCTCCGACGGCGCGACGATCTGGCCGGGGTTGCACCGCGAAAACGCCGGGCACTTCGCGCTGCGGTACGAACCCAACGGCACGTTGATGGACAGCGTGAGTTTCGACGGCATCAGCCGCTCGCACCATTACCTCTCTGCCGTGGACGGCGAGTTCTGGCAGTTCCACTTCGTCCTTCCCGATAAAGTCGGCACGGTGCGAACCGTCTCCCGGAAGAAAAACGAAAACGTGCACATGTCCGGCCTGTCGAGCCAGATGAACGTCCAGGGCGAGAGCAGCGAATACAATCCCAAAGACGCCAAGGCCGACTGGACCTCGTTTCGCTGGACGCGCAAGGTGCGCGTCAAGAGCGGGAAAATCTACACGAAGGAACTGCGTTACGGCGCGATGGGACTGGGCGTGCAGGTCGAAACGGACAGCCCGAAACTCGCCGTCGGATACGGCCCGGCGGGCAAGGGGCACGGCAACTTATTCCTGGTGATGCCGACCACGGAAGGTTTGCAGATCGTAAAACCGGGTGAACCACTCAACCCGTTGAAGATGAATCAAAACTGGTTGCTGATGGTCGATTCCGATCCCGTCGGTTCGATCCCCGTGATGCTGATCTTCCAGCACAAACCCGACGCGCTGGAGTACAAGGAAACGGGTTTGACAATCACCCGCGAAAAGGGCGTTGGAACCCTCGCCGTCGGCGCGCCGTTCGGCGCGTCGGTGCTCGCGCCGGAGAAGGTTCGCAAGTGGAGCCGGGCCGCCGGCGAAATTCCCAAAGCCAAGCTCCTGAAATTCCGTCCCCACCTGATGGCCTACCCGTGGGGCTGCACCGAAACGTTCTCCGTGAAGGACAACCAGGTGCACATCGGCGACACGATGACGTTCTTACCCTGGCAGGACGACTGGGGGACGAAGTGTGAACCGGCGTCCCCGATCCCGCCGATGGTGGCGCTGAGCGTGGAACGGAATTATTTACCTAAGACCAGCGTGACGGACGTCAAAAAGACGGGTATTAAAACCCGCTTCGGTCCGTACTGGGTACGCGAAGGCGACAAGGTGGACTACACGCTTCCCGTCCCGCGCGCGTGGGACAACTTCTCCATACGCACCCGGCCGCCCGCGGAGTTGGAATGGCTGGAGAAAATCACGCTCAATACGCTGGCGGGGGTGGGGTCGCTGAAACCCGACCAGCCCTCCCAGCCGAAGGTCTGGACGCACGACTGGACGTACGACTTTAGCGCCGGCGCCTGGCGGGCGGCGAACTACCTCACGCCCGAACAGCGAGCCAAGATGCGCACCGGAACGCGCGAGCGCATCCTCGGCGGGCTGCTGCCGCAGAATTTCCGCCTGCGGATCGATCCGATCACCGGCGCGAAGTACATGGGCGTGAGTTTCGTGTGGTACGGCAAGCAAGGCCCGTGGGGCACGTTCGAGCTCGGGCCCAACGGATACGGATACGTCGATCAGCCGTTCTGGCTGGGGATCAACTTATACGGCATCTACACGCAGGCGAAGTACAACGCCGCCTGGGATCTGATCCGCGAGAATTGGCCCGTGGTTCGCTCGCTGTTGAGTTACTACGAATTTTACAATAGCTGGACGTTCATGGACCCCGGCGCGCAGGAATGCGGCGGATATTACCACGCGGACATGCCGACGGCGGGCTACGCCGGACTGGTGGGATACTATTACCTCGCCAAACAACTCGGCACGGAATACCAGAAAGACCTCGGCGCGTATCTGCTCGCGCGCAGCGCCGTTCCGATGGGCTGCAAGCTGGGATTCCTTTCGTACATGGAGCAGATCGGCATGCGTCACTGCGAGCTGGTGGACAAGGCCTTGCCCAGCGGATTCGGCGAGGAGTTCGTCGCGTCGCTGCACCGCCCCGTCGCGGGGGAGGACAACTGGAGCAGTTCCGATCCCTGGTGGGAAACCGGCTGCATCGGCCCGCAGTCGGGGCAGCCGGAAGTGATGGACCTGTTCGTCGAACGCTGTTTCGACGATTTCGGAAACTTTGAGCGCATCTTCCTGGAATGCTGTCCGAACGAGATTTTCGCGAAGAACAACGACGTGCGCATCATCCCGCACGTGATGGCCCGGACGCGCCTGGGCGGGGACATGCTCCAAAGCGGCGCGGAACTGGTGAAACTGCAGAATCGTCCTGCCTATCTCCTTCGCGACGTGCAGGCGTTCACGGAAATTCTTTCCGCGGAGTGTCCCATCCGTCTGATCGACTGGACGCCGGGATATATCGAGGAAGCCTCGTGGGACGCGAAGGTCGGTTCGGCAAAGATCGTCGTCGACGGCGGCGAAAAAGGCTGTACGCTGGAATTCACGAGCAAAGCGTCGCCGGTTCGCGTACTGTTGGACGACAAGGCCGTCGAAATTCCCGACGGCGATCAGGGAGATACGATGAAAGTAACGATCCCCAGCGGGAAACATATGGTGCGGCTGGAAGTCCCATCTTCTGAAAGTAGCCATCCCTCAGGGATGGAAAATAAACGATAAGTAATACAGAGTCCCGGAGGGTCGATTGAATATTGGATGATGTAGATGTACAAGATACTCAATCGCCCCAGTCGGGTTTTATCAAATGCTGTATTTTTTCTTTCGCCTGAAAGGCGAATCGCAGCATAGCCCAGGGCAACGCCCTGGGTTTCGGTATTTGTAGTTTACAGCCCTGTAAGGGCGTAACATATGTTTCGCCCTTACAGGGCTTGGGATATATGGTCCAACAGTTCCCAGGGCGTTGCCCTGGGCTATGCTGTTTCAGCCCGTTGGGCTGTGAAATGAAGACGTGGATAAAGGCCAGGGCTTACGCCCGTGGCTCGTAAAGAAGAAAGATGTAAAACGGATAGATGAAGGTTCAAGAAACAAAACACCCCACCATCGTTCACATCCTGAATTTCGTGCGGGCGGTCGAACCGCGGGACGATTCCATCGACATGTTCGCCACGTTCGTGAACGAAGCCCGCGAGGTGCTGGAACGCAAGCTGCCCGCGACGTTTCTCTTCCAGCACGACGCGCTGAGCGACGAGCGGTTCGCCGCCTTCCTGCGGGAGAAACTTGTACCGAGCGGCCACGTGGAAGCGGGCGTCTGGCTGGAGTTCACGCGATCGCTGATCGAAGAAGCGGGCCTGGAATGGCGCGGGCGCTATTCGTGGGACTGGGAATGTCACGTCGGATTCACCATCGGATATACGCTCGAAGAGCGCAAGCGGATCATCGACACGTTTATGAAAAAATTCCGCGCCGTGACGGGGCGCGACGCGAAAACCGTCGGCTCGTGGTTCATGGACGCCCAATCGCTGGCGTACCTGCACGAAAAGCACAACGTCGTCGCGTCCTGCAACTGCCGCGACCAGTGGGGCACGGACGGGTACTCGATGTGGGGCGGGTACTGGAACCAGGCGTATTACCCCAGCCGCGTCAACGCGTTCATGCCCGCCCAGACGCGCGAGAACCAGATCGACGTTCCGGTGTTCCGCATGTTGGGCAGCGACCCGATCTACCAGTATGAAGCCCCGCTGGGGGACAACGGCCAGGGCGTCGTGACGCTCGAGCCGGCCTTCGCGGAAGGTGGGGGCGACCCGGAGTGGGTGCGCTGGTTCTTCCGCCAGATGACGGAGCATCCCGCGCTGAGTTTCGCCTACGCCCAGGCGGGGCAGGAAAACAGCTTCGGCTGGGAGCGAATCGGGAACGGCTATCTGGACCAGATGAAATTCCTCGATGAACAATGGCGCGCGAGCAACCTTCGCCTGGAGACGATGTCTCAGACGGGCGAATGGTTCCGCGGAAAATACCCCCTCACCCCGGCGGCAGCGACGGTCGCTTTGGAAGACTGGCGCAGAAAGGATCGCACGAGCATCTGGTACAACTCGCGGTTCTACCGCGCGAACCTGTACACGGAAGGAACGACCTGGCGCCTGCGGGACGTGCACCTGTTCGACGAGGGATATTCCGAACGATATCTGGACGCCGCGTCGCCCAGTCCGTCCTGCCTGTACGACACGCTTCCCGTCATGGACGGATTCCTGTGGTCGGCGGGGCGGGAACGGGCGGGAATCTACCCGGGCGACAAAGCCGGCGCCCTTCTTCCGATGACGGGCAAACCCACCGTCGCGCAAATCGACGAGAATACGTTGCGGGTATCGGCGTTGCTCGCCGACGGCGGCTCGTTGGTCACGACGTTTCACGAGACGGAAATCGAGTTTTCCGTCGTCGGGCGCGCGAACTGGCGGCTGGCGTTTCGCCGGCCCGACGCGCCGACGAATCTACGTATCGAGGAACACGCCATTCATTATGTTCACGAGAATCGGGCCTATTCGGCGCGGTTCGACGGAGCGGAGTTGTATTCCTGCGAATCCGGCGTCGTGGTGGTTCCCGCGGGCGCGGTGGCCGTGCGACTGGGTTTCCAGCGGGAAGGACGGGATGTGGTGTAATGTCCCAGGGCAACCGGTTTCATCGTCGCGTGTTTGAGCATCCCGTCGCGTGGATCGCGCCCGAGGGGGTGTCGAAACAAACCAACTGCCATTTTCGCGTGCGGCGGGTATTTGACCACGACGAGATTCGCGGCGAAAAACTGTTCATCGCGGCGGAGAGTTTTTACGCCCTGTACGTCAACGGCCGACTCGTCGGTGTCGGTCCCGCGCGCGGAACGTATCAGTGCAATTTCATCGACGAACACGATATTTCGTCGTGCCTTCAGCCGGGACGAAACGTCATCGCAGCCGAGGTGTTCTGCAACAATTTTCCGACGTTCATTTCCAGTCCCGCCGAACCGGCGGTTTTCATCCGGGTGGGGCGATTCGCCACCGACGAATCCTGGCAAGCACAGATCGCGCCTGACTGGCGCGTTGAAGATCTGCCGACATTCACGCTGCAAATCGGAAAGATCGAATGGCGCGACCTGCGGCGCGAACCGGTCGGCTGGGCGACGGGAACCGACGAGGACCGATGGCAAAACGCGGTTCTCCTTCCGCCGGATCGGCCGATCCATGCCAAAACGCTCTACCACCGCGACGTCGCCTCCCCGGCGGTCACGAAGATTCCACCGGTGAAGTTTCCCGTGGTTCGCGCGATCGAACGTCTGACGGACGCGGACGATTCCCGCGTGGCGGAGTTGATGACCGACCAGCCGCTGTATGATCCGGCCGATCCGATCTCGCTCGATCCGCTTGCCTTGGATGAACCCGTGGACATCCCCCCGCAACCCGACGGGCGCGGCGTGTTGATCGTCGCGGATTTCACCCGGGCGTTTATCGGCGGGATCGAGGTGGACGTCGAAGCGCCCGAAGGGGCGATCCTGGACGTCGGCTACGAGGAGATAATCGAGGAAGGCCGGCTGACTCCCGCCCGGAATCACTACCGGATGGCCGACCGCTATATCCTCCGCGAAGGCAGGCAGACGATCACCAACCCGCTCCATTGGCGCGGCGGGCGATACCTCCAGCTCGTTCCGCGAAATTTCCGCCGACCCGTGCGAATCCATCGCCTCCGCGCGGTGGACCGACGCTATCCCCTCCGGCGCACGGCGGAGTTTTCCTGCGACGACGAATCCCTCAACGAACTGTGGCGGCGCTGCGGCGCGACCCTGAGCGCCTGCGCGACGGACACCTTCCTCGATTGCCCCTGGCGGGAAATGTCGTTCTGGGTGAACGATTTCGTCGTGCAGAACGAGTTCTGGTGGCAACTGATCGGACCTTCGTGCGGCGATCTCGTGCGGCGATCCCTGTCGCTGGCGTTGAGTCAACCGAACGCCGAGGGACTCGCGCCCGGCGTCTGCCCGAGCGACGGCAGGGACGGGCTGGTTCTGTTCCCGACGAACCTGTTCCTGGCGATGATCCTGCGCGACTACCAGACGTACACCGGCGACCGTCAATACGTGGACGCCGTCCTGCCGGCGGTCGAGAACATATTCCAAATCTGCCGACGCCACGCCGACGAAGACGGCCTGCTGACGCCGCCGAAACAATACTGGAATTTCACCGACTGGTCGTACTGGATGGCCTGGCAGAAGGATCCCTATCCGCTGGATCGGCGGAACACCTGCATCGTCAACTGGTTCCAGGTGCACGCCGCGGCGGCGCTGGCGAGGCTGTATCAGGGACGCGACGCTCACAAGGCGGACCTGTATGACAAAATCGCGCGGGATCTCGCGGAAGCCGTCGTACGAAAATTCTGGGACGAACCTCGCAAGGTTTTCCGGGAGTTTTTGGACGATGCCCGACCCGCCAGTCAGATCACGCACGCCCTGGCGCTGCTGTCCGAGCGCCTGCCGGAGAAGTTGGTTTCTCCCTGCCGGCGCGCCCTGACGCGCGACGACTGCCTTACTCCCGAACTGTACATGATGCACTACGTCCTGCGGGCGCTGGCGCAAACCGGCCGGGGCGCGGCGGCGATGGAGCGGATTCGTCGCTTCTGGGGTTCGCAGTTGAGCTTCGATTGTCCCACGATCTGGGAAGCGAACGTTTACGAATACGGGAAGGACGCGTACGATCTTTCGGGCAGCTTATGTCACGCCTTTTCGCTGGCGCCGGTGACGTTTTTCCAGCAGACGATCCTCGGCGCCGCGCCGCTGGCGGACGGCTACGCGCGGTTCCGCATCGCGCCGACGCCGTGCGGCCTTTCCTCCGCCCGGGGAACCGTCCCCACCCCGCACGGCTGGATTTCCGTCGCGTGGAAAACGGAAGGACAAACGGTTACACTATCCCTCGACGTACCCGCAGGAACCACCGCCGTCCTGACCGACGGCAGGGAACTGTCGGCCGGGAAACACGACCTGCAACTATCCGCCACGGAAACGTATCAGAGTCATTCCTCCGTGAATTCCACGACTTTGTGGTCAAAACCGTAAGGAGACCGCCATGCCTCGAAAATATTCCGTCATCCTCGGCAACCTGGGCAACACCCGCGACCGCTTCTGCGGCGGGTACAAGGACAATCCGAGTTCCAAAGACATGCTCGCCGCGGCGGCGAAGATTCCGCACGTCGAGGGGATCGAACTGGTCGGCACGTGGGACATCTCGCCCGACAACGCCAAAGAGATGCGGAAGGCCTTCGACGATCTCGGCGTCAAGTGCGTTTCGATCATCCCCGACCTGTTCGCCGAGCGCGCGTACTGGAAGGGCAGCTACGCGAGCAACGACGCGGCCGTCCGCCAAAAGGCGCTGGATTACACGCGAAGCATGTGCGACGTGGCGGACGAGATGCACTGCGACCTGCTGAACGTCTGGCCGGGCCAGGACGGATACGATTATCTTTTGACCGCCGACTATGAAAAGCAGCGCAACTGGCTGTGCGAAGCGATCGCCACGCTGGCGACGGAACGGCCCGCGATTCGTTTCGCCCTGGAATACAAGCCCAAGGAACCCCGCACGCACAGTTACCTCGCGCGGATGGCCGACACGCTGTTGCTGGCGCAGGAAACGGGATGCGAGAATGTCGGCGTGACGATCGACACCGGCCATGCGTTCAACGCCGGGGAAGTGGTCGCCGAGAGCATCGTGCTGGCGAAGCGCGCGGGCGACAAACTGTTCCACATGCACTTCAACGACAACTACACCGCCTGGGACGACGACATGATCGTCGGCTCGATTCACACCGTCTGTTACATCGAGATGCTCTACTGGCTGGACCGTTGCGGATACGACGGCTGGCTGAGCATGGATCAGTATCCTTATCGCGAAGACGCCGCCGGCGCGATCGGCGAGAGCATCGAATGGCTGGTCAAATTCGACGCGATCCTGCAAGCCAACCGCAAGAAAATCGACGAACTCCTGACCGCCGGCGAGGCTGTGGAAACCTCCCGCTTCCTGCGAACCGTCCTCGCGTGAGCGGAATCGATTGTATTTCCGCGCGGCGGGAATTCTTTCCCGCCGCGTTTTCTACCATAGAACACGAACCAAAGCGAACCGGGCGACCCACGAGGCCGCCCGGTTCTTCTTTCAACGCCAGGACAATTTACATCCGTCAATTCTTTGAATTCGTCAATGAACATCCCGACGCCCAGTCCTCCGCGATTCCATCCTCCGCGGGAGCCGTCGTCACATCGGCAAAATCGCGTCGAACCTGGTAAGCTGTCCATCAAGCGTTCGTATCCAATTGTCAAGCATTGAACATCATCTTCTTCCCGCCGAACCGCGAGGCCCGACGAGACCGAAGAGCCTAAAAATCAATTCATTACGACTGCTGCCGACCAAACCGACGACGCGACAACATCAACCCGCTCACGCCCAACAACCCCATCGTCGTTGGTTCGGGAACGATGGAAATTCCATGGATGGTTCCGCTGATAACGGCAATGGCCGGCATCGAACCCATTTCATAACCTGATTGAACGTTTCCACCAATATTCGCCAACTCAGGAGCGGTTACAGAACCCGCTGTTTGATAGACAGCCAGAACCCGATTTACCGTAAAGGGAGTAAATCCGGTGAAAGCCGCGTAAATATCCGTCGTGCCGACTTCACCCTGCACACCCACCTGAACTGCCGAAGCGCTGTAGGTAAAGCAGGTGTCT
>JAFGJE010000080.1 GCA_016929245.1 Phycisphaerae bacterium | reverse complement strand
GCCGTGGTCGCCGAAGAAGTGCGCAGCCTGGCGCAGCGGTCGGCGGAGGCGGCCCGCAGCACGGCGGACCTGATCCAGCAGGCGGTGAAGAACTCCGACAACGGTGTGGAGATCAGCCAGGAGGTCGCGGACGTGCTGGAGAAGATCGCCACGGGCAACCGCAAGGTCAACGACCTGATCAACGAAATCGCCGCGGCCAGCGCGGAGCAGTCCCAGGGGATCGAACAGGTCAACGCCGCCGTCTGCCAGATGGAACAGATGACCCAGCAGAACGCCGCCAGCGCGGAAGAGTCCGCCTCGGCCGCCGCGGAACTGCAGGGACAGGCGATGCAGGTGGACCGCGCGATTCGGGAACTCCAGGCGGTTCTCCACGGAGGCGCCGGGAAGTCCGGAAACCGAATCCCGAAACCCAGGGCGGAATTTCGACCCCAGCACGCCAAATCCCCGCGAAGTCACAAGACTCCGACCAGACCGGCGACGCATGGGAACAAAAAGCCTCAAGCGGCGTCCGAAACCGCCGAAGACGTGTTCCCGCTGGAAGATAAGGAACTCACGGAATTCTAGTTCCGATTGAACCCTTTTCTGACGATCAACGAACCCGTGGAAATCACTTCCGCGGGTTCGTTTTTTCTTTACACACCGGGGGGAAATCCGCGAGGATTCTCTCTTGCGTATCGACGCCGTTTGGATATGCTGTGACCATAGACAGCCGCGGCAGGAGAACGGTTCGACATGGACGAATCTACAGTGGAACAACTCGACGAAACAACCGACATCCAGGAACGAAACGCCCTCAAGACGCCTCAGGACGACGTGGACGACGCTCTCGTGGAGGCGGTGCTGTTCGCCGGCGACGCGCCGCTTCCGGCGGCGAAAATCGCCGCGGCCGCGGAGTTGCCCCCGCGCCGGGTGAAACAGGCCGTCACGCGACTCAACCGACGGTATGAGAAGGGACAAAACGCCTTTCGCATCGAGGAAATCGCCGGTGGATTCCAGATGATGACCCTTCCGGAATACCACGACGTGCTGGGACGCCTGCTGCATGTGAAAAAAGATTCGCGTCTCAGTCAGGCGGCGCTGGAAACCCTCGCCATCATCGCGTACCGTCAGCCGATTCTCCGCGCGGACATCGAATCGATCCGCGGCGTCGCCGGCGGGGAAGTGCTCCGGGGACTCCTGGAGCGCGGGCTCGTGAAAATCGTCGGTCGGGCGGAAGTGATCGGCCGACCCATGCTCTACGGAACGAGCAAACGATTTCTGGAAATTTTCGGGCTGGCAAGTCTGGACGACTTGCCGCGCGTGGAAGAACTCCGAAGCGGCGCCGAATCCGCGCCGACCGGCGCGGCGGAACCCGCCGGTGATGCAAACGTTGAAACGGTTTTGTCCGAACCCGACAAGGAGCCCCCTATGATCGAAACAGTCCTGGATCAGCACACCCCCGAACCCGATGAGATGGAAGAAGACGACGAATTCATCACCGAAGAACCCGATGAAATCTTCGAAGCCGATGACGACGACGAAGAGGAAGACGAAGACTTTGACGACGAAGATTTCGACGAGGACGACTACGACGAAGATTTCGACGATGACGAGGATGATGACGACGAAGACGAAGACGACGAGGATGACGACGACGAGGAGGAGGAAGACGACGACGAAGACTAATCCCGTAAACCAAAACATTCCACGCGCGGTGGGAATCTCCCGAAGGAAGCCTTTTCCGGAGACTCCCGCCGCGTATTCATGGATCCACAGGGGGATTATTCGGGGGTCGAATCCGTTCGCTCCTCCGTCGGCGCGGCGCGACGAAGGGGTTTCATGTCCGTGGGCAATTTGCCCGTGGTAATGAATTCCGCGTACGCGAGAAGGATTTTCGGCGGATTCGTGAATGTCCGTATTTGCGCGGCGCGTTGTGCGGCGGGGTCGTCGCGGCCGTAGTTGTGCTCGATGAACGCCGCCAGAAAGACCAGCAACGGTTGATCGGGCGTTTTATCGACCCATTGTTCCATCAGATCCAGTTGCGCCGGCCAATTGTCGAGGGGAACCAGTTGTTTGAGGTCCATTTTGGCTTCCATCAGCGGCGGGAAGAGCTCCATCGCCGTGCGCAGGTTCCGGGCGCTGGTCAGCCATTCGTTGGCGGCAAAATTCGCCAGGCACGCGCCCATGTGCGCCATCGGATTGGTCGGGCGGGCCGCCGCGGCGAGGGAATATTGTCGGGCGGCTTGGTAGTATCGACGGGCCTTCATCGCCGATTCGGCGCGGCGCATGTAGCGGTTGAACGTGTCGTCCGCTTCTCCGGCGATGCGATGGACGACGATCTGGTTTCCGGACGTCAGTTCGACGCTCTGGGTTCGTCCGTCGTGAGGGACGGCGGCCTTCATGCGATCCAGAACCGCCTGGTCCATCGGCTGCAGCGCCTGCCGAGGAGTCGTGGTTTGCTCTTCGGGCGTCGTCGCGCCGGGAGCGGGCGGCCGGGGCGCGCCCTCGACCGGCGCCGGACCGGGCGGCTGGAAACCTTCCGGCTGCCCGGGCGCGCGTTCCTGCTGCGCCAATCGACGGCTGCGCATCTTCACGAGCATGTCGAAATACGCGTCGGCGTTCTCCCGCGGCAGTCCGGTGTTCGGATCGATCTGCTGCCGGTCGGGCGGTTGACCGGGTTGCGCGCCTTCGCCCTCCGCCGTCTGGGTCGGCCTCAGGGGTGTGGACGTCGTTTTCGGCGCGGTGGGTCCTTCCAGTTTCCGGGTCAGATCCGTGGACTTGAGTCTCGGGTCGACGGGTTGGATCGGCTCTTCGGATTTGACCGTCAGTCCCGGCGTGCCGGGGGTTTCCTCGGATTGATCGAAATCGCTGATTTCCTGGGCGAGTTTCGCGCGATCCTCCTGGCGCACCATGCCGAACAGATCGCGCCCTCCGCGCTGGGCGAGTTGTTGGGAATCCAGGGTTTTGGCCCACTGATGGGCGCCGTCCGGCGCGCCGCCCTCCATGCGGGGCAGCCCCAGGGCGTTTCCGACGGCCATTTCGTTCACGTCGGTGGGCATGATGGGTTTGAACCCCGCCGTGGCGTCCACGAACAAATCCTCGGCCAGTTTCGTGTTTTTCGAGACCGGCTGATCCCCGGGCAGCGGAACGCGCCGGCCGTAGTTCGCCTGCACGATGTCCGAGGGCCTCAGGAACGTCCGCAGTTGGCTGTTGTACATGGTGCTTTGCGGATCGTAGAGTCCCGGTCCGCCCTGGACCGCCTGCTGAACGCCGACGGACTGCTGTTGAAATCGATCCACCCCGTCCGTGGATATTCCGATGGACATCTGGTTGCTGATGGTCGGGGCGTGTCCCTTAAACGCCGACAAGCCCCGCGACTGGGTCAGGCTGCTCATGCCCGTGTTGGGCGTGTAGTTCTGCGGAACGGCGTAATTGATCCCTCCACTTCCGACCTGCAAACTCGCGTCGAGCGCCTGTCCCCCGCCGATTTGACGCACCTGGGCCGCGGCGAGGCTGACCGTCATCGCCGTCACGCCCAACACCCGCGTCAGGATTTGTGTGTTTGAATACTTCATATCATTTCCTCACCGGAGGTCGGGATTGCTCCGTTCCTTTTGACGCTTGTCCTATCGTTTGGTTCCCGGGCCTTGACAGGCCCGACTCGTTGTCGTTTCTTCCTTTTCATGGGGCGACACGTCCCCTTATCCCCATCGGCGGGAAACGCCGTGAAGTTCCACTATAATATTGTAGGTTTTTTCCCGGGGGGAAACCCACCGCGACGGCGGATTTTCGGAACCTTTGGGCGGGTTCTCGCCGATAGATAGGGATACAATATCATGGAAAGTCGCCTCGCGGCGGCGGGTAGGAATTTTGTCCCGAAAGGGCGGAACGACGTATGCGACCTTTACGAACATTCACGGTGGAACCGAATCTTCCCGAACCCCTGGAACCCCTGAAGAAACTGGCGTACAACCTTCAGTGGTCCTGGTACGGAGACGCGCTGGACCTGTTTCGACGCCTGGATTCAAACGCCTGGGAGGAATGCCATCACAATCCCGTGGCGATGCTCGGACGCGTCGACCAGGAGCGTCTCCGGTCGCTGGCGACGAATGAGGGATTCCTCGCCCATCTGCATCGCGTCATGACGGACATGGACGCCTACCTGGAGGATCGCGGGTGGTGGCCTAAAACCTACGGCGAAAGCGAAACACCGGTCGTCGCCTACTTCTGCGCGGAATTCGGACTGACCGAGTGCCTTCCGATTTATTCGGGCGGCCTGGGTGTGCTGGCGGGGGACCACCTCAAAAGCGCCTCGGACCTGGACCTGCCTCTGGTGGCCGTCGGGTTGCTCTACCAGCAGGGATACTTCCGCCAACGCTTAAACGCGGACGGATGGCAGCTGGAGCTGTTCCCGCGAAACGACTTCCACAACATGCCCGTCCGCCAGGTGCTCCGCGACGACGGTTCGCCGGTGATCGTGGAAATTCCGCTGGCCGACCGCGTCGTCAAGGCGCAGGTCTGGCGGGTTCACGTCGGACGGATCGATCTGTACCTGCTCGACACCAATATCACCGACAACGGCATCGAGGATCGGCACATCACCGCCCAACTATACGGCGGGGACCAGGACATGCGGATTCGCCAGGAAGTCGTCCTGGGCGTCGGCGGAACGATCATGCTGCGGGAACTGGGAATTCCCGTCAAGGCGTACCACATGAACGAGGGACACTCGGCGTTTTTAAGCCTGGAGCGCATCCGTCACCTGATGGTCGAACACGGCGCGAGTTTTCACGAGGCCCGGGAAGCGGTCGCTGCCTCCAACGTGTTCACCACGCACACGCCGGTCCCCGCGGGAAACGACGCCTTCGAGCCGTGGCTGATTGAAAAATACTTAAGCGGATATTGGGATCAACTCGGCCTGAGCAAGGATGAATTCATGAACCTCGGCCGCGCCGAACCCCCCGGCAGGGACGAACCGATGAACCTGACGATTCTGGCGCTGCGGATGAGCGCGTATCACAACGGCGTCAGCGCGCTGCACGGGCAGGTGTCGCGGAAATTGTGGAATTCGGTCTGGCCGGCGCTGCCCCAGCCGGAAATCCCCATCGACGGTCTGGTCAACGGGATTCACACGCTCAGTTGGATCAGTCACGACATGGCCGCCCTGTACGACCGTTACCTGGGACCCGACTGGCACGAGAAACCGCCGCACGCGGACGCCTGGCAGGCGACCCAGCACATCCCCGACGCGGAGTTGTGGCGCACGCACGAACGTCGCCGCGAGCGCCTGGTCGCGTTCGCCCGCCGACACCTGCACGAGATTCTCCAGAAGCGCGGCGCGGGTTCGGCGGAGCTGGCCGCCGCCGAGGAAGTGCTCGACCCGGAAGCCCTGACGATCGGTTTCGCGCGGCGGTTCGCCACGTACAAACGCGCCAACCTGATTTTGTCCGACCTGGATCGCCTGGAGAGGATCGTCAATCGGTCGGGACGGAAAGTGCAGATCATCTTCGCCGGAAAGGCCCACCCGCGGGACAATCCGGGCAAGGATCTGATCCGCCAGATCGTGCATATCTCCCGCAGCGAACCGTTCCGGCGCAGCCTGGTGTTCCTGGAAGATTACGACATCAACGTCGCGCGGTATCTCGTGCAGGGCGTGGACGTCTGGCTGAACACGCCCCTGCGCCCGATGGAAGCCTCCGGCACGAGCGGGATGAAGGTCGCCGCCAACGCCGGTCTGAACCTCTCGATTCTCGACGGCTGGTGGGCCGAGGGATACGATCCCGAAGTCGGCTGGGCGATCGGGTCGGGCGAAATGTACGACGACCTGGACTACCAGAACCAGGTGGAAAGCCAGTCTCTCTACGACCTGCTGGAAAAAGAGATCATTCCGCTGTTTTACGATCGCGGTTCGGACAATCTCCCCCGCCGCTGGATCGAGATGATGAAGGCCTCCATCCGGCGCCTCGCCCCGGTGTACAACACGTACCGCATGGTGCGGCAGTACGCGGAGGCGTATTACGCCCCCGCCGCGGCGCGATGGGACGAACTGACGGGCGACAACCTCGCCAGGGCGCGGGAACTGAACCACTGGAAGAGCAAAATCCAGGACGAATTCCGAAACGTGAAGATCGAAACCGTCAACGACGATCTGCCCACGCCCTCTGAACGGGCCCGTCGGGACGAAACCGCGGCGCGGGTCGGGAAAAACGTGCGCGTCGAAGCGGTGGTGAATCTCGGAGGACTGGACGCCGACGACGTAGCCGTCGAACTCTACTGCGGACGACTCGACGAAGACGGGCAACTCACCGGAGGCCATGCCCTGCCGATGGAACACGTCGACCAACAGGACGACCAGCGCCACAAGTACGCCGTGAACATGCCCTGCCAGCTCAGCGGAATGGTCGGATACACCGTCCGCGTCCTGCCCGGGCGGCAAACCCGATACGACACCCGAGTCAGCTCCCGCATCCGGTGGGCGTAGGAACCATCATTCATTGTCATCCTGAGCGTAGCGCAGCGAAGTCGAAGAACCTTACGCCCAATTATCCGTAAGATCCTTCGACTTCGCTGCGCTACGCTCAGGATGACAGTTCCTCCCTTGTCCCCATTGGGGTTTTGTGGTACAATACTGTATGTCTGGGGGGAGGAATGTATGCGTCCACCGAGAAAGTCGATATTAAGCCGTTACGACCAGACCGATGACGGGAAAATCATCGTTGATATCACAACGTCCCGTATTGAAGACCTTTACAATCATCTGGATCGTCTGTCTCCCTATTCCCGCAAGGATCTGGCGGGGAATGTTTCGCATTACCTTCTGGAATGCGCCCGGGAAATCCATCCCGAACCGTTTGTGATACGGCTGAGTTTCACGCACGAACCTTCCTTCGAACTGGTCGGATGGGTTCGTAACAGCATCGGCAGTTTCTTTTGCTATCTGGAGGAAGTGGAGAAACGCCGGATTCGCGGGATGCTCCGGACGTCCTTACTCCTTTTGACTGTTGGGATTACGATTCTGGTCGGCGTCGTCTGGATCAACCGGATTCTTCCGACGGGACGGGGGGTTCTCTTAAGCGTGTTCGTCGAGGGACTTACGGTCGCCGGGTGGGTGGCGATGTGGGAGTCGTTGGCGTCGTTCCTGGTGCTTTGGATTCCCCGGCGAAACGAGATCAAACTCCTGCGCCGCGTCGCCGAGGCGCCGGTGCTGCTGGCGACCTCGAAGCAGACCGACCCGAAGCGCAACGTCGGGGCGGCATGAGTTTCATGCTCCTGCTTCCCGTAAATCCTCCCGATCCATTCGTTTCTTGCCACAATCGACTTTGTCGCGTATCATAGTATTTGAATTCATGGCTGGTGGGTGTTGGCTTGTCGCGTGGCCTGGCTTGACACCGTTCGGGAGGCGTTTCCATGCCCAGGGCTGTGTTATTCTGCTGCGTGGTGATCCCGGCGCTCGCGACGACGGTTTCGGCGGGGCGCGGGGTTAAAAATGTCCCCTCCGAACCGGTTTCCGAAGAAGCGGTGGAGAAGGCGATTCAGCGGGGGGTGGAGTATCTCTGGTCCCAACAGCGCGCCGACGGTTCCTGGCCTTCTTATGGTGAATGGAGCCAGGACAAAAATCACAACTACCACGTGACCGGTCCCGGCGCGATGGCGATCTACGCCCTGCTCGAAACGGGCGAACCGCCCCAGTCCGAGCGGATGAGCAAGGCGCTGGCGTGGCTGGAGCGAACCCACGCGGTGCGCACCTACTCCGTCGCGGCGCGGTGTTGCGCGTGGTATCTCGCCAACCGGAAAACGCGGGAGAAGTATGAAAAGCAACTCCTGCGGGAGGGTCGATTCCTGGTCGTGGGCAGCCGTCCCGACGGCGGGTACAACTACTTCGTTCGTCGCAGCCACGCGGGCAACCCCGGCGGGAACGTCCGGACGGACAATTCGTGCAGCCAGTTCGGCGTCCTGGGCGTCTGGTCGGCGCAGCTGGGCGAGGTGACCGTTCCGAAGGACTACTGGACGCGGGTGCTGAAACACTGGGTCGACGCCCAGGGCAAAGACGGCGGGTGGGCGTATCAAAGCGGCGCGAGCACCCCGGCGATGACCGCCGCCGGCGTCGCGACGCTGTTCATCTGCTCCGACAAACTTTTCCTGCAGGAGTATCTCGACTGCCGACGAAGCGATCCCTTACCCGCCCTGGCGAAGGGGATCGAATGGCTGGATCGGAATTTTCTCCGGTCTCTCCAGAACTCCGGCGAACGGCAGGAGTATTTCCTGTACGCCGTGGAGCGCGTGGGACTCGCCGGCGGTTACAAATATTTCGGGCAGGTGGACTGGTATCGCGTCGGGCGGAGGCTTCTGCTGGACCTGCAAAAGGAAGACGGGCGCTGGGAGCGGGACTGCGCCGTCGCCGACACCGCCTTCGCGCTTTTATTTCTCGTGCGGGGAAGGCAGCCGGTGCTGTTCAACCGCCTGCAATACGCCGGCGACTGGAACAATCGTCCCCGCGCCCTGGCGGCATTGACGCGACGGCTGAGCTACCTCTTCGAGCACGAGGTCTACTGGCAGATCGTGAATCTCCGCATCCCCGCCGCCGAACTGCACGAAGCGCCGTTCCTCGTGATCTCCGGGACGCGCCGTCCCGGTTTGTCGGGGGAGGAAATGACCAAACTTCGACGATACGTCCAGGAGGGCGGATGCCTCCTGAGCCTCACGGAATGCAACTGGCCCGGTTTCCAGAAGGGCATCCGCGAGGTGTATGCGAATCTGTTTCCCGAATCCGAACTGCAACTCCTCCCGCGCGACCACCCCGTCTACACCTGCATGTACCGGAAAATCAATAATCCACCCAAATTATGACACTGTAGCAACGATACATGGAATTTCTAATGATATTTGATGCTTCAAGCCGATACGAATCCTGGAAGAACGGAATTCT
>JAFGJE010000079.1 GCA_016929245.1 Phycisphaerae bacterium | reverse complement strand
GCGAGGGACAGGACTCGAACCTGCACGTCCAAAGACACCAGGACCTAAACCTGGCGCGTCTGCCAATTCCGCCACCCTCGCGGCGTCTCGATGATACACATCAAGCCTCAACGCGGGTCTCTTCCCGCGTCGTCATTCCGTCACGCGAAATGAAGTCCTATATTAATATCGAAGTTTTCCGCGTTCGCTATCAAAAAATTCTCGCTTCTTCCCCCTTCCGCCAAGACGCCGGGAAGGAAGGACTGGACTCGAATCGGTTTTTTGTGTTTAATACAGGTCAGGCGGAAACATAAGATTCAGCGTTTCGGCTGCAAAGGAGACCGTATCGTGCCCGAAGATCCGAATACTTCGTCGCTGCCTCCCATGCCTCCGGCGCCCGAGGAACCCGCGGAACATGGGGAAGAACCGCCGCGGGATTCGCACGCCGGCGGCGAGAAGGTGATGACCTTTCTGGCCGAGGCGATGCCCTGGGTGATCAGCCTGCTGTTTCACCTGGGTTTGTTTCTGATCATGATGTTCTTCGTGTTCGTCGTGCTCCAGGAGGAAACGCCCGAAGACGTCATCATCCCCGACGCGGTGATGAGCGAAAACCCCGGCGGGCGCATGACGCCCAGCGAAATGACCGCCAAGGCCTCCAAAACCACTCAGCAGACCCAGAAACGACCATTCGTGCGTAAAACGTCCGTGACCGCCGACGCGGGCAAGACCACCAAACCGGTGGATATCATCGGCGTCGGAGGCGGCGGGGCGTCGGCGGACGCCCGGATGGGAATGGCCACCGCCGGGGGCGGCGGACCCAAGAGCACCTTCTTCGGCACGGGCGGAAACGCCTTCAACGTCGTGTACGTCATCGACCGGTCGGGATCGATGGTCGACACGTTCGACCTGGTGAGGCTGGAAATGCTCCGCTCGATCGGGCGTCTGCGGGACACGCAGACGTTCCACATCATCCTGTTCGCGGAAGGACGACCCATCGAAAACGCGCCCCGGAAGCTCATTCCCGCCTCCCGGAAGAACAAGAAGGACGCGGCCTTGTTCCTGGCGTCGGTGATGCCCGAAACGCAGACCGACCCCATTCCCGCGCTGAAGCGCGCCTTTATGGTTCTGCGCGGGGCGAAGAAACGCGGAAAACTGATCTACCTGCTGACCGACGGTGTGTTTCCGGACAATACCAAGGTGCTTAAAACCATCCAGGAAAAGAACACCGAAAAAAACAAGGTGTACGTCAACACGTTTTTATACGGCACGAAACCTCCCGCGGCGGTCGATGTCATGACGAAAATCGCCGACATGACCGGTGGGAGATACACCTTCGTGCGTCACGAGCAATAAGGCGATTTTTTACATGATCCGCATGAAACGATACTGGATTCTCGCTGTGGTGTGTTGGACGGCGGCGGCGATGGGCGACCGGATCACCGACACGCGCGGGTTGCCCTATCGCGGCACGATCGTGTCCTATCAGAATAAAACCCTCCGCCTGCGCGCCCAAACGGCCGGCCGGGATATCACCCGCACGGTGGACCAGGTTCGTTCGCTGGAAATCGACGATTTCGACGCCTTCAACCAGGCCGAGAAACTCGTGACGCAAAAAAAATACCCCCAGGCCGTCGAAGCCTACGAAAAGGCCTCCCGTTCCACGCCGAAGGATCGGCCTTGGTTGACGACGCTCCTCCACGACCGAATGTACCAGGCGCGCGTCCAGGGGGGGATGATCGACGAGGCGGTGAAGGATTGGCTGGCGATGATGGACGCCGACCCGAAGGATAAGGTCACGCGGGCGCTGGCGCCCGAGACGTTCGCCCCCGAAGGCGACCCCGCCAACGCTGCCGCCGTCAAACTCCTCGACGCCAAACTCGCCCAACTCGGCAAGGATCCCAAAACCCGCGATTACGCCGAACGCCTGCTGAAACTGAAGATGAAACTGCTGGAGGCGATGGGCGAATCCCAAAAGGCAAGCCAGGCCGCCGAGGCGATCACGCGACTCGACGCCCCGGCGAAGAAGGACGAAGAAAAATCCGAGGACGGGGAAACGGCGAAAAAGGACGACGAGGAACCCGCCCCCGCCGTGACGCCCGCCCGGGGCGACCTGGAGGTGCTGGAGCAACTCGTCAAGGCCGGGAAGTACGACGACGTGATCGAAAAACTCGCCCCGCGCCTGGAATCCCTTCCGCGAAACGAACTGGCCGGCCCGTTGTTCCTGCTCGCCAAGGCCCAGTGGTTGAAATACCAGGCCGACGAACCGAAGGATCCCAAACTGCTGCTTCGCGCGGGATTGAATCTGATGTGGGTATACTCGGCCTTCGGGAACAGTGATGACGCCCCCGAGGCGCTGTACCTCGCGGCGGAAGTGCATACGGCGTTGAAGGACGCCGCGGCCGCCCGTCGGGCGCTGGAAGAGCTGGTCGAACAATTCGGCGGCGCCGAGGACAACCCCTGGGTCGAACAAGCCCAGCGGCAACTCGACACCGGAACGACGGAATAGAAAAAAGTCAAGGAACAACAGACGAGCGGGATGGAAATACACCCCCTCGTCGATGCGGATACGAACAGGTCGAAGGAGAATACGAATGACAGATGTCAATATGTTGGCGGCGGAGAATGTGAATTTTCTTCGCGTACTCGTGGTCGAAGGCGGCGCGATCGGCTGGCTGCTGTGGGGTATCAGCGTGGTCGTGGTCGCTTTGGCGATTCATTACTTTATCACCATTCGTCGGCTGAACATCCTGCCCGCGCCGGTGCTGGACCAGGTGCGCGAGATGTTCGGCGCGAAGCAATTTCGCGAGGCGATCGACCTGACCGCGGAACAGAACGATTTCCTGAGCTACACGATTCACGCGGCCCTGGCTGAAGCGCCGCACGGATACGGCGCGATGGAACGGGCGATGGAAGAGGCGGCCGAGGAACGCACCACCAAGATGCTGCGGTCCATCGAGTGGCTGAACCTGATCGGAAACATCGGACCGATGCTCGGACTGCTGGGAACGGTCTGGGGCATGATCGGCGCGTTCTTCACGATCGTGCAGCTCGGATCGCCGGATCCCAAGGCGCTGGCGGGCGACATCGGCGTGGCGCTGGTCACGACGCTGCTGGGACTGGGCGTGTCGATTCCCGCCCTGTCGGTCTACGCGGTCATGCGCAACCGCATCGACGCGCTGACCAGCGAGGCGATCTTGACGGCCCAGGAACTGATTTCCACCTTCCGACCGTCGAGGAAGAAATAAGCATGTGAAAAGAGCCCACGAATTGCACGAAAAGTAAATAATACATTCGTGGAATTCGTGCAATTCGTGGACTACGGGAGCAACCATGGCGAAGCGACGAAGCGCCGCCGGAAACGCCGCCGGCGAAGTGAACATGACGCCGATGATCGACTGCACCTTCCAGTTGATTATCTTCTTCATCCTGACCGCGCAGATGGCCAGCGAGCAGGCGAAGGTGCTCGTGCCCGAACCGAAGGTGTCCCAGGCGATCAGCGAGGAGGAAGGCACGATCACCCCCGGGCGCGTCACCGTCAATGTCGTCAGCAAGTGCGGCGACAAGGAAGACAACCGCGATTCCATCACCGCCACCCAGGCCAAGCACTACCAGGTCGGCGCGGAAATCATTTCCCTGGAAGACATCCCCCGCCTGGTGCAGATTCTCACCGAACAATTGTCGATGGCCATGCAGCGGGGCATCCAGGAGAAGGATTTTTACGTGGAGATTCGCGGCGACAAGGACATCGCCTTTAGCGGGATCGAACCCGTGCTGCACGCGGCGGCCGCGGCGAAAATCAAGAAAATGAGCATCACCGCCATCGTCGATAAGAGCGTTAAAAAAACCGCCCCCTGAACCGAAAATTTCACCCAAAAGAGCACCCGGATATGATGGACAATATTGACGACACGCACGAGACGATCGAAAGCACGGAAGAATCGCATCCGTACGTTTCCGAGCGGAAGCAGCGCGGGCGGGGGGAGACGAAAATGCAGCCGCCGCTGACGCCGATGATCGACGTGACGTTCCAGTTGCTGCTGTACTTCCTGCTGACCAGCACCTTCAAACCCTTCGAGGGGCAGATTCCCGGTTCCCTGCCGGAAAAAGGGCTCTCCGCCGCGGCCGCGGAACCGCGACCGCCGATTCGCATCGTCCTTCGCCCTCGCGGGGCGAACCGAGAATACGTCACGTACGAGGTGGATAACCTAACGGCCGTCGAACGCCAGGAAGAACTGTACAACATGCTGCTGGCCCGCCAGCAGTCCGAGTCCGTCACCGTGGAAACCCCGGTGCAGATTCGCCCCTGGTCGAACGTGCGATGGAAACACGTCGTGGGCGCTTTCAACGCCGCCGTGAGAGCGAAATACCAAAACATCGGTTTCTCGTCGGGATTGTAACGCAAGAGAGGAGTCGGTCGTCAGGAGTCGGTCGTCGGTGATGGGTGGATCGCGTCTTGAGGACCTGCCACTTCAGTGGCAGGTAAGGAAAATAAACCGTTTTACGGAGTGATAATGAATCGGATTGGAACACGGGGTTGGTTGGTTGTCATGGGTGTATTGTCCATCACCGCGGCATTCGCTTCCGCTCGGTCCGCTTCCGACGCCGGCGCGGAACTGCACAAAAAACTCGACGCCCAGGAACTCGGCCAAACCCTCCAGCGCCTTCGCATGGGCGTGCTGCTCGAAGCCCTCGCGGACGAAACCAAAGATAAACAGTTGAAGGTCGAAGCCCTGCTCTTCCAGGCCGACACCGCGGAACCCGAACCGCGGGACGCCTTGCTCACCCAGGCCGCCGGCGAAATCAAAACCCAATACGAAGCCCTGGGCAAGACCATCGAATCCACACCCGCCGACAAACGCAAAGGCGATACATTCGACGAATCCCTGATCGCCTACTACAAGCTCCGTCTCCGATACGCCCAGGTGCAGGCGCTGCAGCGCGGGAAACCCTACATCGACCGGCTGACCTTCCTCCTGGGCGGGCAACCGGACCGGGAGGCGTTGCGGGGGCTTCTTTCCGAAGCGACGGAACTGCTCGCCAAAACCCAGCGGGACCTGAAATACGAAATCAGCTCCGCCCGGGAAGACACCGACGCGACCAAGATGGTCTACCTCGTCCCGGAACTGGAGGACGTGCAAAGCCGGCTCGATTTCAACGTCGGCAAGCTGCGCTATTACACCGCGATGCTCCTTCCGGAAACCGTCAAGGACGACAAGGGGAAAGTCATCCCCAATCCGCGGCGCGAGAGCATGTTGGGCAAGTCCGTGCGGGATTTGCAACAGTTCGCCGACAGCCCGGACTCCGGCGTGCAGTCCTTCGCGAAGCTCCAGCAAGGCCGGGCCAACCGGGAACTGGGGCAATTTGACGAAGCGCAAAAGCAACTGACCGCCGCGGCCGAAGACCAGGCCGACGCGGCTGTGCGCGTCGAGGCGCTGTTCGAGATCGTGCGAAACCTCACCGAACAGGCAGCGGCTGTCCTGCGCGACAAGCAGCGCGACGAACGCGTCGTCGAGGGCAACCAAAAATTCGCCGACGCGGAAAAGGCGCTGGAAGCGTTTCGGCGACTGGCTCCGCAGGCAGGACACCCCGAACTCGGCGTGGACGTCAAAGCCCTCGTCCTGGGACACTATCTTTACGAACAGTGGGCCGACGCCCTGCGCTCGGCGAAGCTGGAAAAACAGGCGAATCAGTACGACCGGAAATCCCAGCAGGCGTTCGTGACCTTCCTGGAGAAGTACAAGGATCCCGGCATCCAGGCCGCCGTCGGAAGGCTGTTCCGGGACAAGTTCCGCGGGAAAAACCTGGACTTCCAGCACCTCGCACCGGGGATCGTCCTGCTGCTGGCGACGATGGAAATGCAGGACGCCGCGGCGCTGCTCCAGGGGAAAAACGTCGACGCCCTTCCGCCCGAAACCGCCGCCGGAGCGAAGGAGCACCTCTCCAAGGCCGAGGAAATGTTCCTCGCCGTCCGCGACAACAAAACCCCCGAAGCGAAAAAAACGCTCCCCGACGCGCTGTGGAAGCTCGGTGTGTTGTACGTGATGAAGAATGAAAACTTCCAAGCCGGCCAAATGTTCCGGCAACTGGTGAAGGATTTCCCCGACCATCCCCAGGCCCGCGACGCCGCCTTAAACGCCGTCAAGATCGCCAACCAACTCGTCGCGGGGCAAATCGACCAGGGCAAAAGCGTCTCCCCGCGGCGCCGGCTGGAATTGGTCGAGTCGATCCGCGTGCTGCTGAAGCATTGGCCCGAGGATAAAGAAGCCGCGGAGTTCCATTTTGAACTCGCGTGGCAGTGCGAAAAACTCGCCGAAGCCGAAGAAGGTGAAAAACGCCTGGACTGGATCAACGAAGCGATCGCGAATTACCAGTCCGTGCCCAAAGATTCATCGTTCCACAACGAAGCGAGTTTCTACGCCCTGGAACTGCTCTATCAGCTTCTGCAGGAAACCCCCGCCGGCGTGGAGCGAAACGAAAAAGCCAAACAGCTCCAGGCCGCCATGACCCAATTCGGCGCCGAGATGCACGCGTTGTGGCAAAAAACCGCCAACCCGAAAACCAAAGCCGCCCTGGGACAATACGGTTCCACGAGCGAATTCCACAGCCTGGTCGTCGCGCATGATATTCTCGATCAGAAAGACGACGCCCTGGCGAAAATCGACGCCCTCTCGGAGCGTTGGCCCGGTACGGCGGTCCTGCGGGAGGGAAGCGAATTCGCCATCCGCTCTCGCCTCGGAAGGGGCGACGTGCAAAAGGCGTTGGCGCAGTTCGAGACCTTCCGCAAAAAATACGGCGACGAACAGGCGCAAGGGCTGATGCAGGCGGTCGTGGAAAAACTTCAACAGGCGATCCTCGCCCTGTCGATCGAGCGCGGAAAGGAAGAGCAACTCAAGCTCTTCCGCGACGCCTACGCCGCCTTCGCCAAGCAGGTCTACGACGCGAGCATCACCGGCGCAACGGGAGAAAACAAACATTACCTCACGCTGCTGTACGCCGATTCGCTCGTGCAAAGCCAAAACCCCGACAACGCCCGAAAGGCGCTCGACCTGTACGAAGGTCTGCGCCGGGGGGAAACCACGCGGCGCGAGCAGCGCAACGCGAAGATCACGGCCGAGTTCGCCAAGCTGCACAAGCAGGCGCTGGCGGCCAAGGCGAGACCCAAACCGCTGGAGGATCTGCAAAAGAAACTCGCCGAAGTGATCCAGACCTACAAGCTCCAGGACTGGACGAACTCGAAGGTGCAGGAGGTGGGTTATCTTTCCGAGCAACTCGCCAAGGCGAAAAAGACACAGGAAAAACAGGAACTGCGGGAGATGGTCTGGCGGACGCTGATGGGCGCGTTCGAGGCCGTCGAACAGCACCTGCTCCAACAGGCCCCCATCGACGCGACCGTCCTGATGGGCCTGGCGAGCTGCCACGAAACGCTCAAGCAGTACACCCGGGCGATCGACGAATACGGAAAATTAACGCAAGGCCTCGACCCCAACAAAAACGCCCGACAATACTGGGAAGCCCAACTCGGGTATTGTCGCAGCTTCCACGAAGCCTACAAAACCAACGCGGAACAGATGGCGGGACTGCTGTCGCGCGTCCGAGGCCTGCGGGCCGTCGCGCCGCAAATCTGGGTCGGCAAGCTGAACTTAATCGAGGTGGAAGCCGACAAAATCGTGCAAAAAAACAAATCGCGATAATCACGATTCCTACCCTCCGCCTGACGGGGCTCCGTCCCGTCAGGTTCCCGATAAAAAGAAGAAACCATGGCCAAGGACAAAATCAACCAGCATTACGAGAAGCAGAAGAAAAAAGGCTTGCTCGGTGGTCTGTTCAAAAAAACGGTCGATCCGGATCTGCTGACCGAAGAGGAGCAGATGCTCCAGAACACCAAGCCCGTCGACCCCATCGAAGCGAAAGAAGAACCAGGCCGAAACGACCCCTGCCCCTGCGGCTCGGGGAAAAAATACAAAAAATGCTGCTGGGGGAAAGAGAAAGAGTAATCCCGTCGGATTTCGGATGGGATGATTCCTGATCCCGAAGATGTTCTCCGTGCTTTCAAGGTTGTTTTTGATGTTTTTTCAACAGGCGACTCCTTAACCCGGGTGGATCATCCACCCACGGCTAAACGCTAGAGCGTTTTGCAAAAGAAAGGTCGTGTGTTCTCATTTCGTTTTTCCTCTGTCTTCAGGGAAAAACAGACCTTGGGGTACGACACAACTTTTGGCAAATGCTCTAATAGCCTCCGCATCCTGCATAGACCATTAGATAGCAAACGAAAAAGTCGAGCGCCAGTTAAAATAGGTAATTTGGAAAATCTTTTTTTTACGTCGCTAAACACGTATGGGAATCCCTTCCCGCCGCGTTTATTTTATTTTATCATTAGGAGATGAGATCGAGTGTTCACACGGCGGGAAAGGATTCCCGCCGCGCACCCGCGTGAAATTCGTCTTTATTCGTTTTACCTGTCCCTGAGGGATTCGCGTACTCTTGTAAGGGAGATGCGGTGATGAGCAAGGAAAAGCAAATGCAGCGGTGTCGCGTGGCGGTGTTTCCGGGGACGTTCGACCCGGTCACCAACGGGCACCTCGACGTGATCCAGCGCGGCGTGAAGCTGTTCGACGAACTGATCGTCGCGGTCGGCGAGAATCCCGAAAAGCACGCCATGCTCTCGCAGGCCCAGCGCGTGGACATCCTGCGCGAAGTGACCGCCGACCTGCCGGCGGTTCGCGTCGAACCGTATGAGGGTCTGACCGTGGACTTCGCCCGGTCCGTCGGGGCGGCCGCCATCCTGCGCGGCATCCGCAACAGCAGTGACCTGCAATTCGAGTTTCAGACCGCCCTGACGAACCGCGTGGTCGCGGACGTCGAGACCGTGTTCATCATGACCAGCACGCAGTACGCGTTTACCTCCTCCAGTCTGATCCGCCAGGTGGCGGCGATGGGCGGGGACGTCTCGGCGCTCGTGCCGCCGGAAGTGCTCGGGCACATCAAGAAGCACCGCGCCGCGGCGGCGTCGGGCGACCGGAGTCTTCACGAATCGGAGTGATTCATCATGCGTCACAAGGGGACACGTTGTCGTTGGATCGAGTTGGCGCTGATCGTCCTGCCGGTGCTGGGTGTTTCGGTCCGGGCGAAAAGCGAATCCCTCGCGCCGGCGGAGCTTCAGCGACGCCTTGCGCCGTTCATCCGGCACGCCGTGACCGCGAAGGACGCCGACGCGGAAAAGGCCTCCCAAAGGCTGGTGAACCTTCACGAGGCGTTTCTGGCGGTCCTGGTGGAGTGCAAATCCAGCGAGGATCTCGAAGTGCGCGTCCGCGCGGAAGAGGCGCTGCAACAGGCGGTGCTCCAGGCCCGCCTGCGACGCGTCGAGGCGATGCTGCCGGAACCGCTGGCGGGGAAATTCCGGGAATTCCTGCGCGCCCGCCCCCAACGGGTGGGGGATCTTTTCAGCCGCGACCCGAACCGACAGATCCAGGCGCTCCGCCGCCTCGAGGAAGAAAAGGATCCCCGCGGACTCGCCGAACCGGTTCTGATCCTCTGCCTGAAGCATCCTTCCGAGACGCTGCGCGCCTGGGCGATGGCGGCCGGCGTGAAGAAGCAGTATCGCAGCGACCTGTTCGTCGAGGCGCTGTGCGACCTGATCGAACGGAATCTCAACCTCCAGAATCAAGGTTATTATTCCTTCTCCAGCGAGTCGAACCGGGACGATCCGCCCAATGTCATGGAGACCGCCTTCGACGCCCTGCGGACGATTCGCCCCAAGCACGCCGGGGAACGACTGCTGACGATGCTTGACGGGGAGGATGAGTACCGGATGGACGCCCGCCTGTATCTCGCCGAAGCCCTCGGCGCGTTGCGGGATCCGGCGCTGATTCGGCGTCTGATCCAAATGCTCCCCCAGCATCCGCGGTCCCATTACACCCGATCGTTCGACGGGCAAAGCATCACCTTCGCCGTCGGCGACGATATTTTGCTGGCGCTGCTGCGCCTGACCGATCAGTCGCCGGGGCAATACAACTTACGGGCCGAATCGTCTGTGCAGTATTACGGGGCGATGCTGGGGTTCGTCAGTCAAGCCGATCGCGACAAGGCCTATGCGTTGTTCCGGGACTGGTGGAAGAAGAACCGGCGACGGGAGGAATTCCAACTCCCCGCGGCGCGAAGTCAACCGACGTCGGCGCCGGCGACCAGCCGTCCCGCGCGGGAATTCACCCCGCCCACGGATCGGCAGGCGGAGGCGTTGGTGCGGCGCGTCGCCCGGCGGACGCGGGAACTGGTTCGGGAATTTTCCCATCCGAATTACCGCCACCGCGAGAAGGCGTTCAAGGAATTGCGGGCGCTGCAGGGGGCGATGCTCAAGGCGATATCGGCGGGGGGAAATACGGACTCGCCCGAACAGCGACGCGCCCGCCTGGGGCTGATGGGACGGATGGTCGTGTCCGCCCGCATCCAGGAATTCTATTTCGAGCAGTCGCCGGAGAGTCTCCAGCCCTTAGCGGCGCTGCGTGAGGAGAAACCGGAGGCGTTTCGGGCGTATTTCGGATTGTCCTCCCGGAGGCGATCCGACGCGCTCAAAATCCTGGCCGCCGAGGACAAAGCCCGCCGGGCCGAGGGACTGCTGATCGACGCGCTGCAAAGCGACGACGACGCGATTACCCCCGCGGCCTTGAAGGTGCTGGAATCGGGAGGGTATCGGTCGGAGACGCTTCGGAAACTGCTGGCGGGGGAGGTCAGTGACCGATTCCTGCACAAACTCAAGCAACAGCACGGTTACTACCGGCAGGACATGTTCAATTCGTATCAGGTGTGGTTTAACGCGCTGGGGGCCGTGGGGGGCGAGCAGTGCCTGGACGTGCTTGTGGGATGCTTCGATCTCCAGCAGTGGCAGATCCATAACTGCTACCGCTTCCTCGTCGAGGCCGTCGTCAAATGCGACGACCCCAGGGTGGTCGAGATGCTCCTGCCGCACCTGAAGAAGACGAACGTGGTTTTCGGGTATTCCGTTCAGGGGAAAAACATTCAATGCGCCGTGTCCGATTTCGTGTTGATGGCCCTGATTCGCCTGACGAAGCAGGATCCCAAGCAATATTCGTTTGTCTTCCCTCCGTACGGCAATTTCAACAACGCCATGATGTACGGATTCCCCGACGACAAGACGCGGGGAAAAGCCATCGAACAGTTTCGCGTCTGGTACAGGAATCGGAAGAACCCCAAAACGCCCACCACCCAAAACGTTCCCACCACCCAAAAGGCGAAATAGCGGGTGATGAATCTTTCGGCGGGTGCCGTGGTTCGCGAAGCGCAGCGGAGCAACCACGTTTTTTCCCGCGAAGGGATTCCTGCTTCCTGCCGTCGGAATTGGTCGTGGTTGCTCCGCCCCTACGGGACTCCGCGAACCACGGCGCCCGCTGGTGAATCATTTCGATTCCCGAATTTCCACGCGCACGGGCGGGGATTCCTCGCCGTACCACGTGCAGGACGACGCGTAGAGCGCCTTGTCGCCGAGTTTGTTTATGCGGAGCGGTCTGGCGTGGGACGAAATCGGCAGGTTTTTCGCGAAAGTCGCCTTCACGAGAAGGTAGCTTCCGTTTTTCAAACCGCCGCCCCACTGTTTTTTCGCGGCGTTGTGCATAGCCCACAGCACGACCAGTGGATCGCGCCGGATCCACGCGTCACCGCGACGCTGAAGGATTCCCACGAGATCGGCTTCCGACAATTGTTTCGGGTCGGCGTCCGGTTTGGCGGCGTAGAGACGAAGGGACGTTTCATTCTCCTTCGGTTGTACCCAATCGATTTTCACTCCGTCGGTCGTCGCGGCGGCTTTGACCCGCCCTTGCGGCGAGGGAATCGAATCGAACACCTTGCGTTCGGCGTAATGCGACGCCGACAGGAGCATGTCCATGTAGTCGTTCAGAGTCGGTTCACGATCCGTGTCCGATTGCAGCCAGACCCCGTCGTCGCGCACGCAGCGCGTCAATACGTACCGGATCGCCTGGCGAATGGAATCGTAAACCTTGGTTTGCGTCGGTTTGTCGACGAATCGTTCGCAAAGGCGAAGAAGATTTACGGCGTTCATGGTCACCGCCAGGCTGGCGCGCTGGTCCGTCGAGTTCGGTTCTGTGGTGAAGTTGTAGGCGCAGCGAGGCCAGGCGGCGAGTCGTTCCTTTCCGCTTTCGTCCGTGTACGTCGACTGCATCGAAAGCGTGGTTCGGATGATCTCCGCGGCGCGGGGGATTTCCTTCACGCCGAGAGATCGTTCGTTTTCACACGAGTCCTCACGATCATATCGCCGGATGGAATGGTAGTGGAATAACCCGTCCACGAAATGAAACGTGATGCCCATGCTTCGGGGGGTTTGTCGGGTTCCCCAGTACCCGGTATCGGGAACCTGTTCGTCGAGGATGAGTTTCGCCAGCGCCGCCAGCCAGGTTTCGTCCATGCCCTTCGGTAGAAGGCCGCGTTTTCGCCCGAAGTGATAGCGGCTGGCGAAATACATCAGGCTGTGATTCATGTGGTCGTTGTCGGTTGTGACCTTTTCCTGAAAGTACTTCCGAAGTCCCGCGGGATGGGTGATGTTGTATTTCTGCCCGACCATACCGACGGCGGGACCTTTGAAATAGTTCCAGGGATAACGCGTGTGCCAATAGCCCCAGCGGAAGAAGCGATTCAACTCGTCGTAGTAGACGTTGCTCGCCATGCCGCCGGTGACGGGACATTGCCTTTCGTCATTGCTGTAGTCGTTTTCGGAGGTGCGGATTTCCCAGCGCAGGCGGGCGAAATACGCCGTTCCATACGGGTTATAGAAATGCGCCTTGATTCCAGCCGTCGTGTCGGGAACGAAGGTATCGGTATAATAGCAGTGCCACGGAAACGTCCCCGTCGTGCCGACCACCCAGTTGGTCCGCGAAAGACGATTCCCGGCCTTATCTTCCAGTTCGAGCAACATATTCGGCGGGTCGCTGTAGCTGTTGGGGGAATTCACCCGGCCGGTTTTCTCGCCGCGACACCAGAAAAAGACGCGAAGACTTTTCCCCCGGACCTGTTTCAGGTCGACGGGGAGCGGTTTGGGAAGCGTGATGGATTGTCTCTTCCCCAGTTGCAGCGCCGGTTGGGAATCCTGCACGAAAGGATTCTGGATCGGCCGATTCTTCACCAGCCGTTTTTTCGCTTCCGCGGGGGAATCGAACAGGGATTCCAGGTCGATCTGCCTGGCGTGGGAATCGACGATTCCATGCATGAAAAACCGCCACAACATGGGCGGACGATTGTCCTTCCGCTTCGCGCCGCCGTCGCCGAGGAGAACCGAGGAACCAAGAATCCCCATCAGGAAAACCGCCGGGATTTTATTTCGCCAAATCATCAATGAGATCATTCCAAATCTGATACCGCAGATACGGATCGGGATAAGATCGGATTTCGTCCAATTCATCCTGAAACGTTTCGGCGCTACCGTCGGAAAACCAGAGGTTATACACGTCTCCGTGTAAAGAAATATTCCACACCCAGCCGTCAACGATCATTCCCTTTCGGCCGGGATCTGAAGTTTTATCCTGGCCGTCCATGTTTCTTTGTGCTCTTCGCGCCAACCAACTGTTCTCGTCGGTGACACCGCGATAGCTGTAGGAACTGAATTCCTCATCGATGTTTTCATTCGACGGGCAATCAAATATCCCGGGTTTGCCGGTAGAACTGTTCTCCGACCAGTCGGCGGCGTAGCTTCCCCGCCACAATCCACCCAAACCGGCCAGGTAGGGATATTCCGTCGTCATGAGACTGCCTGGACGAAAATACTCCGCGAAATTCGTCGAACCGCCCACACCATACGGGCCGACATGACCGTAAGTGTCGTCGTTGGAAATAAACCACGAATCGAAATCCTCCGCGTAAAAGAAAATTCCCATTCCCAGGGATTTCAGGTTCGCCAGGCAAGCGGTCCGTCGGGCCAGTTCCCTCGCCTGCTGGAGCGACGGCAGGAGAATACTCACCAGCAGGGAAATAATCGCGATGACGACCAAAAGCTCAATCAACGTAAATCCGGGAAAAGGAAAAGGGAAAGGAAAAGGGGTCAGGTACCTTTTTCTTCCCGGAATTGCCGCTTTAGAACAACGGAACAATCGCTTTGTATTCACCGTTGAAGGAAAATCAGCAGGAAAAGGTACCTGACCCCTTTTCCCGGATGCGGATTGTGAAATCCTGTTCATTTCTCAAGGCCTCTTCGTCAAATCCGCCACCGACCGGCGGAGGCGCAGTTGGGTATCGACCTGAATCCTGGTTCCCGGTTCAAATTGTCCTTCCAGCACGCACTGGAGCAGCAACTGACCGGCCAGTCGCCCCATTTCTTCCGACGGCAATGCCGCCGCGGTAATCGGCGGCGTCAGGCGGTTGACGAGATATTCATCGTTGAAACACACCAGCGACAACCGCTCCGGAACCGCCACGCCCATCCGCGCCAGGCTCAAAAACAGCGTGATCAGGATATGATGATCATACGCGATCAGCGCCGTGGCGCCGCCGGCCAAAATCCGCGCGAGAAATTCCTCTTCCGGCATGTCATATCGATCGTGCTCCGCGACGGGCGACAGGCCGTGATGCGACAGGCGGGTGAGATAGGCCTGGTGGCGAATCTCCTCACTGATGTGGTTGGGCTTTTTCCGTTCGAGCGGATTGGCGTAGGCGATCCGTCGATGACCCATCGAAACGAGATAATCCACAAGGCGGTTCGTCGCCGGCGTGTCGTCCGGCGAAATGCTGATTCCCGAAGGCCCGGCCGTCCCGTTGACGCTCACGTAAGGCAATCCCGATGCCTCCAGCGATTCGAGTTCCACGGGATTCCCGGCGTTGAGCACCACCACGCCGTCCACCTGCCAGCGCGGCGGCTCGAAGCTGCTTCGCCCGCCGAAGGGAAACGCGATGAACACGTCGAACCCCTTCTCCCCAAGCGTGTCGACGAGGGATTCGACAATCGACTGACACACCCCGGTCAAACGCCGATGATGATCGTACCCCAGCACGCCGATCAGGTTGGTTCTCGCCTGCGCCAACGACAAGGCCGCCAGGTTCGGGCGATATCCCAACTCCCGGGCGCTGTGAAGAATCTTCTGCCGGAGCTCCTCCCGAACGGAGAAGTTCTTGTCGAGTTTGTTGTTGAGCACTCTCCCGACCGTGGTGCGCGAGACATTGCACCGCCGGGCAATCTCCGCCATGTTCAGCCGGGTCGAGGTTTTCGTTGTACCGTTAGGCATAATATACGTTTAGCACCCGCGTGTTATCTTCTAGCACACGAGTGCTATTCTATATTAGATTTGTCCGTTTGTCAAGGAGGAATGATAGAAAAACGCCGCGTGTAAAGTGCTCGCGGTGAAATTGGGGTAGAAAAGGGGTCAGGTGCGAATGGCACTGCCGTCGGAAGTCGCCTGAATTTCGGAAGTTACATTTTTGCCCGTCGCCATGGGGCTGATTGCGT